>NZ_CAWMPM010000004.1:0-504073 GCF_963869435.1 Nocardia violaceofusca NBRC 14427 | reverse complement strand
CTCTTGGATGCTGACCGCCGAACGCCCCTCCGACAAGAACTTCCGCGCCGCACCCAGCAAGGCGTTGCGAGTCCGCTCGCGCCGTCGGTCGATACGGTTGCGGACCACTGGCTCGGCCATCTCGTGCCATCCCTTCAGCGACGTCATGAAGATCGTAACTGAGCATATTATCAGCTACGATTTCGTGTCCGAGATCTGGCGCGTATCCGGCAGCGCAGCGCGGCAGAGCGGCGTCGATCTATCAGGCGCGTCGGGGAGGTGAGGGTCGGTGTATCGGCCGTCGGCGCCTGGAGGGGTCATCCTGGACGACAGCGTCCCGTTGATGACCGATGGCCGGCGCGCCGGACGTCGCTACGCCCGAGTTCGGGTCGTAGCCGTGCCTCAACCGCCGGTCTCGGTTTGGGCCGGCCAATTCCGGCCGCGGGTCGGCGGCGCAGTGGGCGCCGCGTGGCAGTCGGGGGTCGACAGGCGCAGCCACCGGACCGTCATTCGGGATGGTTTCCAGCGATGGGCCGCGGAATGTGCGCGCCGGGTCATGAAGTTCGCCGATTCAGCGTGGCCGACCAGGTCGTGTCTCCCCATGATTTGAGCCACTGGAACGTTGTGCCGCGCCTATCCTGCGAAATCAGTTGCAGGACATCAACCCCTCGGATCTCCGCCCTGCACACCGCCAAGTCCGCAGTCGCCGGTCTGCTCATCGCCACCGACCCCGCCGAAGGCCGGTCACAAGAAGGCGGCAGTGCCTACGCCCGCCGCAACGCCGACGAGGGCGGCCGCCGTCAGGCTGTCCAGAGCACCCGCGCCCGTCGACCACACTGCGCAGCCACACTCTTCGTCGCCGCCTTATGTGCGGTTCGGTACTGGGCCCGGGGCTTTTTCGCGGCGAGTCCGCATCTCCAGGATAGCCATGAGCGCGGTCGGCACGACCGCCAGCACCGACGCGGCCAGCACCCAGGCGAAGGTCACCGCGAATGCCGATGCCGGATCGGGATGCTCGACGCCCTTGTCGTGCAGGTGTTGCTGCAGGACGACCACGAAGGCGGCGGTGCCGATGGAACCCCCGACGCGCTGCATGACGGTGAGTTGCGGTGTGGCATCGATGATCTGGGACGGAGTGAGATTCCGCAAGGCGGCGGTCATGGCGGGCATGGCCGCCAGGCCGATGCCGAGGCCGCGCACGATCATGGCGCAGCCGAGCAGCCAGTACGGGGTGTCGTCGGCGATCAACATGAACGGAATGGTCGCGACACAGCCGACCAGCGCACCGAGCAGGCAGGTCAGTGCGCCGACCCGTTCGTAGAGCCGGGCAGACACCCCCATGGCGACGGCCGCACCGATGCCTTGAGGCGCCATGAGCAGGCCGGTGTGCGCAGCGTCCTGATGGCGAACCAGCTGAAAGTACAAGGGCAGCAACACCATCGCGCCGAATGTCACGGCTCCGATCACGAAGGTCGAGACGGTACCCGCCGTGAAGAAACGATCCCGCCACAACCTCAGGTCCAGCACGGGGTTCGGGATGCGAAGCGAGCGCACCACGAACAGGGCGGTGCACACCGCTCCTCCGCACAGCGTCACGAGCACCCGCGTAGCCGTCAGCCCGTGTGAGGCTGCCTCGGCGAGCCCGTAGGTGATGCCCACCATCCCCGCCGAGACCAGGATCAGTCCCGGTGTATCCAGGGCTCCGGCCGGTTCGTCCGGCTCGTCCGCGGGCAGCAGCCGTGCGGCGAGCACCAGCCCGATGACACCGATGGGCGCGTTGATCAGGAAGATCCACTGCCACCCCGCGTATTCCAGCAACAGCCCGCCGATGGTGGGACCGACGATCGGCGTCAGCACCATGGGTATGCCCGCGGCCACCATGGCTCTGGCCATGCCTTGCCGCCCGGCGGCGGTCACCAGGATCATCTGCCCGACGGGGATCATGACCCCGGCTCCGAGGCCCTGC
Source organism: Nocardia violaceofusca NBRC 14427 (assembly GCF_963869435.1). Taxonomy (NCBI): domain Bacteria; kingdom Bacillati; phylum Actinomycetota; class Actinomycetes; order Mycobacteriales; family Nocardiaceae; genus Nocardia; species Nocardia violaceofusca. The sequence continues at coordinate 502,128 of NZ_CAWMPM010000004.1, read as the reverse complement.
GCGACCCGGGCGAGGATCAACAGGCCGACGCTGTTCGCGGCCGCGCATGCGACCGAGGCGAGGGTGAATGCCAGCAGCGCACCGATATACAGCCGTTTAGCTCCCACTCGGCGTGCCGCCCATCCGGTCACCGGCAGCACCGCCGCCTGTACCAGCAGGTACGCGGTCACGACCCACTGGATTGCGTCGAGGGCGCCGCCCAGGTCGGCGGCGAGTGATTTCAAAGCGACATTGACGACGGTGGCGTCCAGGAACGCCAGAACCGCGCCGAACAGCACAACCACGACTGCCCGCCGCGCCTGCGGGCTGAGTGTCGGCCGCTCGACGGCCGCGTCCGATGGATTCGAGATGGTCACCCCTCGAAGTGTCACCCACGGGGATGAACCTGTCAATCAGTTGGATGACAATGTATCCGTTCAGATGACTCGATCATCCAGCCAGTTACAATGTTCGAATGGCGACCGAGCCCGACACCACCGCAAACTCCAGCCGTTCCGCCGCGGGCCGTCGTCCCCGCCGCGCGCCCAGCGCTGCAGATCGCCGTCGCGATGCCGAACGCTCACGCCAGGCGCTGCTCGATGCCGCGCTGGACGAGTTCGCGGCCAAGGGGTTCGACGGCGCCCGGGTGCAGGAGATCGCCGACCGGGCCGGGGTCAACAAGCAGCTGATCGCCTATTACTTCGGCGGCAAAGAGGGCCTTTATCAAGAGATCCAGCGCGGCTGGCCCGCGGCCGAGGCAGAGCGCGCCGATCCGGAACTCCCTCTCGAGGAGGTCGCCGCGCGCTACCTCTCCGCAGCGCTGGAAGATCCGAGACCTGCGCGGCTGCTGGTGTGGCGGGGGCTCACCGGAAGCGGTGCCGCCAGCGACTACCTCGAAGGGGAGGACACTGTCGAGACCGACCTGGCCAATCTTGCCCGCGCCCAGGAACGCGGAGAAATCCACCCGGACTTGGATCCGGCCTTCGTGCGCATGGCGGTCACGGGCATGATCCTGGCCCCGGTCATGCTGCCCGAGACCGCATTGCAGGCGACCGGAAAACAGCCTGGCTCATCGGAATTCGAGGAGTACTACAGCGGGCAGTTGCGGACGCTGCTCCGCCTTCTAGGTCGTGTCTCCCAATAGTGTTCGCTGTGTGGGGCTGATCGGGCATCATGTTCGCCGTGGTGACGGTGGCGGGTGATCGATATCGTGTGCTGACGGACAGGCAATGGGAGCTGCCGGAGTGGCTGTTGCCGAAATCCGAAGGGCGCGTTGGTCGTAACTTCTGCGAGAATCGCAGGATCGTGGAGGGGATGCTGTATCGGCTGCGCACCGGTGTGCCGTGGCGGGATCTGGCGGAGGTGTTCGGGCCGTGGCATACGGTGTGGAACGGCACCGCCGCGATGCCATCGACGGCACCTGGGATCGGGTGCTGACCGCGCTGCTCGCGCCGTCCGACAGCACCGGTGATCTGGACTGGGTAGTGGCGATCGACTCGACGATCGTGCGCGCGCATCAGCACGCCGCCGGGGGCCCGCACCGCTGGCCGGGAGTGCGATTCATGAACCGACCGGCCACGGGGTGGCCCGTTCGCGGGGCGGGCTGATCATCAAGGCCCCTGTGGCCACCGACGGCAACGCCCCGCGGCCTGGCCGTGCTGATCACGCCTGGACAGGCCGCAGACTCGGGTGATGCTGCCCGCAGTGGCTCGAGCGGGTGGCGGTGCCCCGGCTCGCCGGTGGCCCACCTCGGCGTGATCCCGGCACGGTCATCGCGGACATGGCGTACTCGGCGGCGTCGAACCGGGACCTGCTGCGGCGCAAACAGATCCGCAGCGTCATACCCCGACGATCCGGCCAGGTCGCCGACCGGAAAAAGTGCGGCCGCCTCGGTGGACGGCCGCCAGGCTTCGACGAGGTCGAGTACAAACGACGCAACGTGGTCGGGCGCGCGTTCAACAAGGGCGAACACTGGCGCGTAGTCGCGACTCGCTACGACAAGCTCGCCCTGACCTACCGCGCCTGATTCACACTGGCTCTCATCGTCGAATGGCTCAAATCATTGGGAGACGCCAGCTAGCCCCAGTTGGCAGCGAGGGTGAGGCAGAACGGGTGGCCGCTGGGATCGAGCAGCACCCGCCAGGTCTCACCAGGCTGAAACTCCGGCACGGTGGCGCCCAGTTCGACCAGTTGTTTACTGGCGATCTCGAGGTCTTCGACCGCCAAATCCAGGTGGAACTGTTTGGTGCCGTTCTCGTTCGGCCAGGCCGGCGGCTGATAGTCCGGGATCGTGCCGAATCCGAGCGCGTGATCCGGGCCGGTGAGCATGGCGTACTCGTCCTGCACGTGCGCGATTTTCCAACCGAGCGCCGCCGCCCAGAACTCCGCGTCTCGTCGTGCGTCGGCACTGTCCAGGGTGAGCATTTTCAACGTGGCAACCGCCATGGTTTTTCCTCTCCGCAACAAGATTACTGTCAGTCAGCCTGCAACACCGGAAGCCGCAGACGATTGCAAAAACGCGACACCGGCCCGCGCCCGAGATCGGCGGCCGTAAGCGGTCCGCCGAGGTCCACTCCCCACCGTCACTGCCTTCTGCGCTTCGGTATCCCGAATCGTCTGGTCCGTCCTCCGTCTCCGGCGTGCTTTGTCTGGTTCCGAACTCCGTTGTATTCGGGTGGGTCCCACAGCAATCCGGAGGCGAAGTGGCCGCGGCGGGCGGCCTTGCCCAGCCAGTACTCTGCCTGCTCCAGGTCGCCCTTGCTCTGGGCCCGAACTCCGAGAGTGAACATCTCCCACACGTCTTCGGCCGGATCCTGGTCGCTGCGAGGTTCGGTCCGTTTCGGATCGCTGGCCATCTCGAGCTGTGCGCTCAGGGTCCCCGCGAGGCCGTCACCGGCGTCGACCGCTCTTCTCAGCCAGCGTTTGGACTGCTTCCGATGACCATCCCATTGGCACACGACCCCGAGAGTGAACATCGCGCACGTGTCGCCGGCGTAAGCGGCCCTGCGCAACGCCTCGATCTGGCCGGCGTCGAAGATCTTACGAGGCCCGAGTTCGATACCGGCGGGTTCGATCCCCTGTTCGCGCAGCTTCTGGTACCTGGACTTGGCGTCGGTGTCGCCGGCGTCAGCAGCCCTGCGATACCAGAAGGCCGCCCGGTCCGGCTTATCTTCGTGTTCGTACAGGTCTGCGAGATTGAACATCGCGCCGCTGTGGAAGTTGTGGGCAGCCTCGAGGTACCAGTGTTCGGCTTGCTGCGAATCGTTATGGGCCCGGAGCAGATTCCCGAGGTTGATCATCGAGCCGGAAAATCCGGCCTCGGCGGCCGTGCGGTACCAGTGCTCGGCCTGTTCGATATCGCCCGCGTGCTCGAACAGGTGGCCCAAGTTGTGCCGCGCGACGGTGCTGCCGGCCTCGACCGCTCGGCGGTACCAGTGCTCGGCCTGGTCGCGGTCGCCGAATCGCGTGAGCAGGGCGCCCAATTCGTTCATCGCGTCGGCGTCGCCGGCCTCGGCCCGCCCACGCAACGCCTCGGCATCGCTGGTTGCCACCTCCGATTGTGCCTGGCCGGCCCCACCATCGTTCTGCGCACGCAGTGCGTTGAGATTCTCCCGAGCCTGCTGGTTCCCGGCGTCGGCGGCCTTGCCGAGCCAGTATGCGGCCTTGTCCCGATCGCCGGCACTCTGGGCCAGGAGCGCAAAGTTGTTCATCGCATCCGGGCCCCCCGTTGCGGCCGCCTTGGCCATCCAGTATTCGAGCTGTTCGCTGTCATCGCCCTGGTACAGGATTGCGAGATTGTTCATCGATGCCCCGTTGCCCGCATCCGCGGCCTGGCGATACCACTTTTTCGCGCGCTCACGATCACCGCGCTGGTCGAACAGCGAACCGAGGCGGTGCATGGCCCAATGGTCGCCATCCTGGGCGGCCACACGATCGCGATATTCCGCCTGTTGCACCTCATCGCCCTGCGCGAGCAGGGGGCCGAGGCGGTCCAAGGCATCGGCACGTCCGGCATCGGCGGCTTCGCGATACCAGTGCTCGGCCTCCGCTCTCTTTCCACCATCGGAGAGCACGACACCGAGATTGGACATCGACCCCGTCCTCCCCGCGTCGACGGCCTTGCGCAACCAGTGCTCGGCCTGGTCGAGGTCACCCTCTGTGCGGAGCAAGATGCCGAGGTGGTTCATGGCATCGGTATCGCCGGTCGCGTCGATGGCCTTGCGATACCAGAACTTCGCCTGTTCCTGATCGCCGTCGACCCGAGGTGGAAGTGCTCCCCGAGATAGAACATCGCATCCACATCCCCGGCCTCGGCCCGAGCGCGCCAACGCTCGACCGCGTCCGAATCACCTTGCGCCACTATCGGGACCTTCCTGCTCACAAACCCAACTCCATCGCACCACCGACTGTTCGGCAGGCGAGTGCCGTCGGCGCATGTTGGCGAACCCGAAAATCCAAGTGCCTACGCACATCTGCTCAGCCAAAATCCCCCGTTGCAAGTGCCTTCCGAATCCCGACATGCACTATATGACGCGGGCAACCGGGAGCAGAGGGGACCGTACAGACAACGGCGTAACTCCGAATTATGGAGTGGTACTTGATGTCTGACACGACAATGGTCGATGTGGCCGATACCGGGTCGGATTCGGACTGAGCTGCTTGGTCATCGGAGGCAGGATCGGATTGCGCGTTGTGTTTTCGGTCGCGGTGGGTTGGCGTCCCTAATTGAGGATTTCCAGCATCCGCCCTCCCAGAACCCCGGCGGAGTGCGGGTTTTGGCCGGTGACGAGGTTACGGTCCTCGACCATGTAGGGCTCCCAGATGGGGCCACGGCTGTAGTTGACCTTGACCTTCTCTTTCAGGTCCGTTTCCAGCAGCCATGTGGCCCGTGAGGCGAGGCCGACGGCCTCTTCCTCCTCGTTGGAGAAGCCGGTGACGTTGTAGCCCTGGAAGGGCGAGACGCCGTGGATTCTGGTGGCCAGCATCGCGGAGGGCGCGTGGCACACGATGAACAGCGGGTTGCCCGACTCCAGTTGCGCCGTGAGCAGGCGGCCCGCGTCGGCGTCGAACGCCAGGTCGGCCATTGGGCCGTGGCCGCCGGGCAAGTAGACCGCCACGTAGTCCTCCAGGCGTACGTTCGACAGCTGCAGCGGCCGGCGCAGAGCCTCCGCGTCGCGGATGATCGCTTCCAGATCCAGCGCGCCCTGTTCGCCCCTGCCATCGCGGGGCGCAGGCTCATCATGTCCACGTTCGGCGTGGTGCCGCCGGGAGTGGCGACGACGATTTCGTAGCCCGCGTCGGTGAGCATCTTGTAGGGGTTGGCGAACTCCTCGGCCCAGTAGCCGGTCGCGTACCTCGTTCCGTCCTTGAGCACCCAGTACGTGGCCCCACTCACGATGAACAAGATCTTCGGCTTGGACATGATGCACTCCTCTCGGATCGGCCCCTTCCTTCAGCGTGACACCCGAACCACGGCGGCGCTCGTGCCCGACCGTGAAACGTGGATTCGAGACAGCGACGGGTGCGCGCCTTGCGTTGCCTGTGTGTGAGCCTCCGAGCGGGGTGGCCAGCGGCGTTCGCGGGCGGCCGCGTGGGCATGAGAGCGGCCTGACCGTGTTGTCTCCACATCGGGCCGGACTGCCAGGCGGACAGGGGAGCGGTGAGGCTCCGGCCGCCGTTCGATCGTTGCGCCTGTCCGCCATCCACCTGTCGGGAGTGTGGGCTCAGCGTGCTCGTCGAGGACGAGCGCCTGTTTCCAGCCGAGGTTCGCCGCGTCCTGCAGTCCGAGGCCCGCTCGGCGAGCACCTGGACAAGCCTTCGCTGTTGCACGGTGTGGTGAACAGTTGGGAGGCAGGCATCGATGTGAGTTCCAAGGGAAATCCCGCGAAAGATGATTTGATGCGCAAGTCCTGACGCCGCCGAAACAGCACCAGTACGAGATTCGTTGCTACATAAGCGATCCCGGGGTCGCATCATCGAGGTCGGACAAACGACCGACGCGAGCGGAGACTGGACGCCGTGGTTGCCGTCTTCTCGCAATCATGACGTCGGGCGGTTGTGCTTGCCGGTTGCCGGTGCCCACGGCTCGGCCTCCCGAGCAGGGTATCCGCGGTTGAGTCGAGGCCACGGGACTCGCTTCAACGGGACCTCGTCGGGATGAACCGTTGACCCCGGCTCGTAGCGTGCATCAGCCGCGACCCGTTGTGCGCCAGGAGAAGAACTGCGGCGAACCGACCTCGTTCACGGTGTTGTGCGGTCGCCCGCGGAATTCAGCACGGTCGCGATCAGCGCGGTGCCTTCGCCGGTGCGGCCGCCCGGACCTGGCTGATAGACAACCGATTCCGGCGTCAGCTCGCCGCCGCAGCCGTCGCATGTCACCTTCGCCTCGACTCGATGACCGCACGTGCGATGGTGCAGCACCAGCGGCGGCCCCTCGGTCCCGGACTCCCATTTATCACCCCAAGCCATGAGGGCGAACAGCACCGGAATCAGTTCCTGACCCTTGTCTGTCAGGTGGTATTCGTATCGGTCGGGCCGCTGCTCGTAGCGGTGACGCCGCAAGACGCCCTGGTCCACCAGCCGCTGCAGTCGCTGGCTCAGCACATTGGTGGCGATACCGAGGTCGCGCTGCAACTCCTCGAAACGCCGCAGGCCCAGTGCCGCATCGCGAAGGATCAGCAGGGTCCACGAGTCTCCGATGATCGACGCCGAACGCGCGATCGAGCACGCGATCTCGTGAAAGTTCGTTCGCCCCATCTTCCAGTCCCTTGCTTTGAGCAAGCTAGCTGCTTACAGTCGTTTTATGTACAACGCCATCGTACGGTTCCTGGTCCGGAGAACGTGGCGCCGCACCGGCTCGGGTGATCACGACGCCGCTGTGGCGATGGCGGCGCCGGACCTGCGATTCCGCTTCCTCGGCGATACCCCGCTCGGTGCCGACCTGCGCGGACCGGAGGCGTTCCGCGATTGGTTTGCCCGCTTCGATCAACTGCTGCCGGGATTGCGCCTGGAATTGGTGGATGTGGTCTCCAGCGGCCCGCCCTGGAGAACGAAGGTCGCGGTCCAGTTGCGGGTGAGTGGAACCCTGGCCGACGGCAGCGGTTACCGCAACACCGCGATGCAGTGGCTCACCCTGCGCTGGGGCAAGCTGGTGGACGATCTCGTCCTGGAAGACACCCTGACTTTGCAACGCGCCCTCGACCGGCAGCAGGCAGACGGGGCGATCGCCCGATCGCTGTGAGGCCGGCGGCAACACGCGATGAACGATCTCTACGCCACCGCCGGCCAGCGGGCGCGGACTCTCGAACTCGAGATCCCCAGGCAGGTGGTCAGTCGGACCGGATGCTCGCGCGCTGCCACGCCTGTGTAATCGCGGTGGGAATGCGCCCTCTGTCGGGTAGGTCGTATCCATTGGCGCGAGCCCACGCACGAATGACGTGGGGATCCACAGTCTGTGCTGCGCCTGAACTATCGAGATCAGTGGCGTGCGAACCTGGCAGCTGCTGCTCGGAATCACGGGAGAAGCTGACACCGTCATCGAGGAGCCCGTCGGGGAACAGTGGCACCTCGATCCGACCGCTGAAGCTGGCGGCGAGGAATGCAACCAAGCTGCCGTCGAAGGTGTACCAGCGCGGCCCGCGGGCTTCGTTGATGGCTAAACGCCAGTGGTCGGGATCGTCCGCGGGTTCGGCGATCCAGAAGAGATACTCGCCGTTGTCGGTGACCCCGCAGGCGAACAAGCTGTCCGGGGCGTGCGGCACCGGAAAACGACCAGTGTCACGATCATCGCGCAGTTGCCGGCGCAGAGTTGCCGGCATCGGGCCGAAAAGATTGACCCACTCGGTGGGGCCGTGCGGGTGATAGACCCTCAAGTACTCGCAGAAATTGCCGGGGCCGTACATCGTGGCGAGCTGCTTGTAGTCGGTCGGCAACTTGACACCCAGGGTGCTTTCGACAGCGCCCCAGTCCACTGAGACCGGGTGGGCGGGCGGTGGACAGATCCGCAGCAGGTCCGCGATTGAAGTCATAACGGTTCGACCGTACGGCCAAGCTGTGCGGTCGGCCAGCCGGCTCACAAACTGTCCGAGAAGGCCGTGGGGGCCGACCTGTGAAAAGTCACGTAAAGCGGGCTACTGCAGGCAATTGCTCATCTGCAGCACTTGCTCAGCGCCGGATTCCGCAGAGCTGCCCGGTGGGCTCCGAGCGCGGCCGGACGTACCTTGGCCGCACCCCACCCGGTACCGCGCCCGCGCCCATGATTCGATCGCGGTTCGTGGGGTGCGGGTCGGCTCCGACTCCGAGAAGTTTCCAACCTCGTCCAAACTGACGGCAGCGGCTGGAAGAACCTCGGTACCGCGGTCGACGGCAGGACAGGCGTCGACGTTCCGCTCGCGGGAGACTGAGCGTGACCCCCGCATCTCTGAAAGGAATCCGCTGTGTCACATCCCTTGGTGGCCCGCCTGCGTGACGTGCTCCCACCGCCGTCCAGTGGTGGAGACACCGTGGACTGGGAGGAAATCGCCCGGACGGAAGGGCTCGTGCTGCCGTCGGACTACCGGGAGTTCGTCGAGGTGTACGGCGGGGGAGAGATCGACGAGTACCTCGGCATCAGTACTCCTCCGGTGCCCGGGTCGGTGTACGGCGACCTGCTCGACGGGTTCGCGCCGTACCTCCGGCCCGAGGACGAGGCCGAGCTCGCGGTCCACTTCCCCGATGGCGGCCCACTGAAGCTTCTGGTCCTCGGATGCACGACCGACGGAGATGTGTTGGTCTGGCTGCGCATCGGTGAGCCCGACACGTGGAAGATCGCCGTCTTCCGACGCCAGGCGCTCCATGGAGAAAAGTCCTGGACGGTCTTCGACGGGGGGCTGGTGGAGTTTCTTGTGACGGTTCTCGAGGGGAGAACAACAGCCCCGCTCGAAGCCCGGAAGCTCGCGAGTACGCCCCACCGGTTCCTTGGCTGGCGTGAGGCCGAGAACCCCTGAGCTTGTGTTACTTTCCGCCCTCTGGCCGGTCTGGTGTTCATTACTGCCAACGGCCCTGGATCAGGGACGTCATTTTTCCACCGTCACGTCGAAGCCGAACACATTGCGGGCCAACACGATATTGCGCCGCGTCGCGGCGATCGAAACTTCAGCCGCACCGAACCGCGCTTGCCGCGCCGCTGCACGGGTAGGTGACATGAAGCAGCCCCCTGTGGCGAACTCGGTGGGGAAGGAGGACGGTGGTGCGGACTCTGTGGTCTGGTGGGGCGGAACACGATATCGAGCGGGGCTCGCTCGACACTGTGAACCGTCTCGGGATGGGGACGCTTTCCAGCGTATCCGGGCTCGATGTCCACGCCTCGAGGTCGCCGAAGGCGTACCGCGCGAAGGCATCCCGCAACCGGCCGAGTGAAACCGACGCGGCCGTGCGGTATGCCGGCACAACCCGCGCCGTGCGGTGATTCAGATACTCTGCATTGAAATTCTTCTGCGGCGCAGTGAAGGATGCCTATGGCCACCGATAAGGCGGACACGTCGTTCATGCCGATGGTGATCGCGGCCTGCGAACAGCGGGAGTCGCCGCAGCAGCGCCTGCTCACCGACGAACTGGCCGCCACGATGCTGCCCGCGCCGCTGCGCGCCCTGCTCGGGCTGCGTGTGGTCCGCACCCGGTTCGCTGCGCTGATGGACCGTGATGCGCCCGGGATCTGGAACAGCATCGCCTGCCGCAAGCGGTATCTCGACGATGCCGTCGCGCGGGCGATTGCCGATGGCATCACCCAGATCGTGGTGCTGGGTGCCGGATTCGACACTCGTGCCGCACGGTTCACCGCCTCGTCCGAGGCCACCGCGGTGGAAGTGGACCTGCCCCGTTCCGTCGCGCGTAAGCGGCGCCGGCTCGGCGACAGCCGGGTCGTCCTGGCGCCCATCGACTTCGAGCACGACGACCTGGCCACGGTTCTGACTTCCCGCGGCTACGGTCGCGGTCTGTTTCGTGGCGCATCTGATCGCGTTCGGCGGCTACGCACTGATCTACGGCAGCTTGGCGGCTCGTCCCGAAGCCGACGCGATGGCGCGTTACCTCACCGCGCGCGGCGTCTCCGGACACGCCATCGTCCGAGAACGGCGCTCGCGCAACACCGCCGAGAATCTGCGCAACTGCCTGCGGGAGCTGAACCGGCGCGGTATCGATCCGGAGCTGCTCCGAATCACGGTGGTAACCAGTAACTTTCACGTTCTGCGGACGGCCGGGCTGACCCGCCGCCTCGGTATCGATGCCCAGGTCCTGGTAGGCACGCGCGATCAGGGCAGGCCGTAGGCCAGTAGGACGTTGCCCGGCGCGCCTTGGGTGATCGGGTGCAGGTAGCCGGAGTTTGTGTAGAGCATGCCGTTCGAGATGACCGCGCCGTTGCCGTTGAGCGAGCCGCCGGTGCCTGGCACCAGGTTCACAGTCGTGTAGGCGCCCGACGTGTTGAGGTCCGCGAGGATCGTGCCGGTGTCGGCCGAGAAGACACGTAGGTGGCCGTCGACACTACCCTCATAGACCAGACCGGGCGTCGCGGATACCGCATTCGGCATGGCCCGGCACTGCTGGTCGACCAATTTGATGCCGGGCGGGCACAGGGTGGGCGGGTTCGGGGTGCTCCAGACACGTGAGCCGTCGGCCGGGTTCAGCGCGAACAGAGTGCCCGGACCCGCCTGGTAGGTGGCCACGTACAGGCGTTTGCCGTCGTAGGCTGCGCCCCACTGGATACCTTGCAGCGACTCGGCGCCCTGCACCGGCAGGGGGGTGGATGGAGACGACAGCTGGGATTGCCAGATGATCGCGCCGTTCGTGGCGTCGAGCAGATGGTAGATGCCGCTCTTCTGACCCGCGCCGACGACTCTGCGGCCGTTGATGGTGAAAATGTTCGGCTGAGTGCCGAAGTCGTAGTCGTGACCGGGATTCGGGCAGTTCCCTCCGGCCGGTGGTATCAGGCAGCGGACGTTCCACGTGTCGTTCGGGGTCATCTGATGGTTCCAACGGACCGCCCCGCTCCCCAGGTCCAGCGCGGCGATCGCTTCCGCTCCGTCGGGCGTGCCGGTGTAGGGATTTCCGGAGGTGTAGTACAGCGTGTTGCTCGTCGGGTCGATGGTGGGTGAGGACCAGATCGCCCCACCGCTGGGCGCCAATGCCGGCGTGCCACCGGTCGGCTCTGAGGGCGGAATCGTGTAGTGCTGCCACTTGATAGCGCCGCTCGCGGCATCGACCGCCACCATGCTGCCTCGAAACGAGCAGCACTGGTAGGTGGGGTTGACCGCTTGGCCCTCCTCCTGACTCGAGGTGCCCACGTAGACCGTGCCGTTGTATACCAACGGCGAGCTGGTAATGATCGCCCATGGGTGCTGGTCGAGTTTGGCGCTCCACCGCTTGGCGCCCGTCGCTGCGTCGAGTGCCCACAGGTTGGCCGAGTTGTCACCGAAGTAGACGATGCCGCCCACGACCGCGATCCCGTCGCGCAACCCGTACGTGGGAAGGTTCCCGAGAGTCGTGTGGGCGTCGAACGACCATTTGGACCGACCGGTCTTCGCGTCGAGAGCGTACAGCTTTCCGTCGCGGCCGCCGACGTAGAGGACACTGCCCACTACTGCGGGCTGACTGGATGCGGCGACGGCACCTGGGAAGGCGAACGCCCACTCGAGTTTCAACGAACCGACATTGGCGGGCGTGAGAGCGGTTTCGTTCGGATTGTACCGGGAACCGGTCGGATCGAACTGCCACATGGGCCAGTCTCCGCCGGCCGCCGGAGACTGCGCGGAGGCGACGGAGGTGAACAACAGAACAACCGCCACGAGTGGAAACCACACGCGGAGTAGTAGCTTTCGGAGCCTGGCTGGGAACGCGGCGTGACTGGTGGCGTCGGCCTTGCTGTTCACGGTCGTACGTATGTTCATCAGCTGAATCCTTTTGACCACAGCGCGATTTCATCGCCGAAGGTGCACGGTGCGCCGATCCGGCCCCGGCCGGTGTTCGGGAGCAGTGCATGGATGTTGCTGCTGTGCGGCACTTTCCCTCGAATTATTGCCGTCTGAACCCGAATCTGTCCCAGTTCCACGAAATCAGACTGATGTTCCCAGTTTTCGTGGGGTCGCGATACTGGACTTCAGGCCACGGGTTGGATGAACGGTTGCATCATTTCGGACTCGATCGGGCTCCGCATTCCCAGGGCGGAGTGACGACATCGGCGGTTGTGGAAGATCTCGAGGTATTCGAAGATCGCGTTTGCCAGCCCGATCCGCGTCTTCCGTCGCTGCCGGTTCAACAGATCGGTTTGCGTTCTGCCCCAAAGGTATTCGATGACGGCGTCGTCGTAGCAGTCGCCGATCGAGCCCATCGAGGGCACCAGCCCGGACTTACGGGGCCCGGTCGGTGAAGGCCCCGGAGGTGAATTGGACCCCGTGATCGGAATGAATGATCGTCCCGGCCTGTGGTGAGCGGTTTGGCGATGGCCATGCCCAGTGCGTTGGTCACCAGCGCGGCGGTTTGTGTTGAGTCGATCGACCAGCCGACGACCCGAGGGGAGATATCCCACCGGGTTCCGAACCCGAGCGAGTGCTTTCGGGTGACCTCGATCCAATTCGACCGGCACGGCAATCGAATCTGGCCTAAATGGTTTGCGCCGGGTCTTGCGCGCGGGGATGCTCAGCCGGACAGCCATAGATAGGACAAACGAAATGGCCGCATCCCGTAACCAGTCCGAGCCGGAGGTCCGCACGGCGGCCGGCGTGCTGCGCGGGCGCCGGGAGGCGGGGCCGGCGGTCTTCCGCGGCGTCCCGTTTGCCGAACCGCCGGTCGGCGACCTGCGTTTCGCCGCGCCGCAGTCGGTGCGCGGCTGGGACGGGGTGCGACCGGCCGTCGACTACGGCCCGCCGCCTCCGCAGTCCGCCGTGCTAGCGGTGCCTCTGGCCACTGCCGGAGGCGACTGGCTGACGGTCAACGTCTGGACGCCGGAACCGGATCCGGTCTCCGAGCTCCCGGTGATGGTGTGGATTCCCGGTGGTGGATATGCCATGGGCAACTCCGGCCTGCCGCAATACGACGCCGGGCACCTGGCCGCGACCGGAACTGTGGTCGTGACCCTCAACTACCGTCTCGGCATCGAGGGGTTCGCCCAGATCGAGGGCGCCCCGGCCAACCGTGGACTACTCGACCAGGTTGCCGCCCTGGAGTGGGTGCGGGACAACATCCGTGGGTTCGGTGGCGACCCTGAGCGAGTGACTGTCTTCGGGCAGTCGGCGGGTGCGGGATCGGTCGCCGCGCTGCTCGCGATGCCGCGCGCCGCCGGGCTGTTCCGCCGGGCGATCGCACAGAGTGTGCCGGGAACGTTCTTCTCTCCCGAACTGGCCGCCGACCTCACCGCGGCCTTCGCCGCCGAGCTCGGGGTGGCGCCCACGGTGTCCGGGCTCTCGGCGGTGGCCCCGGACCTGCTACCCGCCGCCGGCGACGCGGTCTTCGCCAAAATGGGCCGGTGGCGGGAGCGCTGGGGGCGGATCACCCACCGGCCGATCCCGTATGCGCCGGTCGTCGACGGTGATGTGCTGCCCACGACCCCCTGGCGGGCCCTGGCCGAGGGCACCGCCCGCGAGGTCGAGCTTCTCGTCGGGCACACGCGGGACGAGCATCGGCTGTTCAGCCTGATCGATGGAGTGCTCGGCCAGGTCACCAACGAGCAGACCGAGACCGCGCTGCACGTTCTCGCCGGGCCGGACGGTGCGCGCCGGTATCGCGAGGCGTTCCCGACCGCGGACGATGAGGAGCTCTACGAACTGGTCAACGCCGACTGGTTGTTCCGCATACCGAGCGTCCGGCTCGCCGACGCGCAGGTCGCAGGCGGCGGCCGAGCCCACGTCTACGAGCTCACCTGGACTGCCCCGGGCATGGGCGGCGCTCTCGGCGCCTGCCACGGGCTGGACGTGCCGCTCGTTTTCGGCAACCTGGGCAGTGGGGAGACCGCCATGCTGATCGGCGACCCGCCCCCGCCGGCGGCGGCGGAGCTGTCGGCGCGAATGCGCGGGTCATGGACGTCATTCTCGGCGCACGGCGATCCGGGCTGGCCCGCGTACGACGTCGAGCAGCGCCTCACCCAGGTCTTCGATACGCCGTCGACGGTCATCGCCTACCCGGAGGATGTCTCACGGCTGTTGTGGAAAGGCTTCACCTTCCCGGCGCTGCCGCTGCTTCCGTAGTGAAAGTAGCTGCCGCTCGGCCAAGTTCGGACCGCGTCGAGCGCGGCGATCTCGTACCGGTGTTCGGCGCCGAAGCGAGATTGATGCGCGAGACCCGCAGAGAGAATCGGCGGTAACCCATAAGGCGAGAGCCACCAGAATCGTTCGTTTACAGCCGAAGCGGCCGTGGTCGACAACCCTGAGTTCCACCAACTCGCTCAGACAAGGGCTATCCGAATATCTCGCGGCAGGGGGCAGCGGGGGATTTTCGACACCGACGTCGTGTACAGGACGATCGGCAGTCGTGTCAGCCGTGCCTACCGCATGTCCGAGGAATGGATCGATGCCGAACACGAGCACGTGAACAGCCGGCACGGACGACGGCGTCAGCGCGCGTTCAGCCATTCCCACGCCGCCGCAACCGATTCCGCGCACTCGACGCCTTCGGGCACCGGTGGCCGATCGACGACCACGACTGGAATGCCGCACCGACGGGCAGCGGTCAGCTTGGCCGCGGTGAGGTCGCCACCGCTGTCCTTGGTCACCATCACGGAGATGCGATGCTCGCGCAGCAGATCGACCTCCTGTGCCGCGGTGAACGGGCCACGGGCGAGAAGCAGGAGATGTTGCGGCGGAACGGGCCCGGTGGGCGGATCGATGGCCCGGATCAGAAACCACGGCTCACCGAGCGCGGCGAAGGCACCCACGCCCTGGCGGCCGATGGTGAGGAAGACGCGGTCGAAGGCGGTCACGGCGTGGGCGGCGGCGGCCAGATCCGGCACCCGCGACCACCGGTCACCGGGTTGTTCGGACCAGCCCGGCCGGCGCAGGTGCACGATCGGCACCCCGCCCGCTCGTGCCGCATCGGCCGCATGCGAGGAGATGGTGCCGGCGAAGGGATGGGTGGCGTCGACGACCGCGTCGATCGCATTGTCCGCCAGCCATTTCCGTAGCCCCTCGGTGCCACCGAAGCCGCCGATGCGCACCGCGCCGGCAGGCAGGACGGGTTCGCGCACCCGGCCGGCGAGCGAGGAGACGATGTCGAATCCTCGCTCGCCGGAGGCGATATCGGCGAGCTGCCGGGCTTCCCGGGTGCCGCCGAGAATCAGAACCTTCAGTGTCGCAGCACTTCCGGGTCAGTTACCGCTGAAGTAGGCGAAGGCCGAGTCGATCAGCGGCTGGCCGCCCGCGACCAGCAGGCCGATCACACCGCCCAGGACCGCGCCCGGAATCGAGCCGACGCCGATGAAGATCAGGCCGACCAGGAAGCCGATCACCGCGCCGACCGCGGCGCCCAGCGAGGCGTGCTGCAGCTCGGAGAAGAACCAGTCCTGACCGGAGATGTTCTTCACCGACGAGATCGGCTGCCCCTGGGGGGTCAGCGTCAGGCTGGTGCCGTCCTCGTTCACCGCGGCGGCGACGTTGGTGCCGTTGGGCCCCTTGGCCGAGAGCGGGTAGCTCATCACCACGGCGCCCTGGTCGTTGGTCAGGGTGACCGCCGACTTGTCCGAGGTGAGGGCGAACTTGCCACCCGTCACCGTGGTGACGATCTTGTTGCCCATATCGGCGAGTTCGGTGGTGTAGCCGACACCCTGGTCCGTGCCGTGCACGGCCGGGCTCTGCTGGGTCTGAACCTGGCTCGGCGCCGGCGCGGGCGCGGCAGGTTCGGCGTAAGCGGTACCGTAGGCGATGCTCGTCGCCGCGATGGCGATCAGCGAGGTGCCGACAATGTTGGTGAATCTCATCTATTTCCCATCGGATCGATCACCCGACATAACGATCGGATTACGCTGACCCGAAACATTTCCGCAGGTCAGCCGGTTGCCGTCTGTGGAATCGGATCAGAATCGTTACTCTACCGTCACTTTGGCGATCCAGGTACTCCAGCCACTGGGAGTTGTCGACCGCCTTGCGCCGGAACCCGCGCCCGAAGCTCCCCGCGCCGCTGGAGACGAACGCAGGTCCGCGCGTTCGTGTGCGCTCGGCGTTCGTGGCGGCCGTGTCCGGCTGCCGTCCTACCGGTCGGCCGCGACCGACGCGGTGTTGTCCCGTACTGCCTGCCCGTACCGCCGTGAGGTGAAAACCCGTGTCCCGTGCGGGGTTTCGACGGTGGCGGTGGTGGATGCGCCGATGATGAGCAGCGTGCGCATGTCGACCTCGTCCGGGTTCAGCTCGGCCAGCGTCGTCACACGCACCGATTCGGTCGGCCCACCGACGTCGCGGCCGAGGACCACCGGTGTGTCCGGGCCGCGGTGTTCGAGGACGAGCTCGCGCAGGGCGCCCACCTGCCACCGTCGCTGGGTGGAGGCCGGGTTGTAGATCGCGATCGCCATATCGGCGGCGGCGACCGCCGAAATGCGTTGTGCCACGGTCTCCCACGGTTTGAGGCGGTCCGAGAGCGAGATCATCGCGAAATCGTGGCCGAGGGGTGCGCCGATGCGGGCGGCGACGGCACTGGCCGCGGTGACGCCGGGCAGCACCCGCACGGGCACGTCACGCCACTGCGGATCCGCGGATTCCTCGACGACCGCGGCGGCCATCGCGAAAACCCCGGGATCGCCGGAGGACACGACCACCACGCGGGCTCCGGATTTCGCCAGATCCAAGGCCATGGCGGCGCGTTCGGATTCGACCCGGTTGTCGCTGAGATGGCGGCGCTGCCCGGGGCGGACCGGCACCCGATTCACGTAGGTGGTGTAGCCGACGATGTCGGTCGCCGCCGCGAGGGCGCGGGTCACCTCGGGCGTGGTCCACTGCGGGGAGCCGGGTCCCAGTCCCACCACCACGACCTCGCCGACCTCGGAGGCGGGGGAGGCGGGCGAATCATCCTGGGCCGCAGCGGGTTCGGCGGTGGTGAACGGTATCTCGGTGGTCGGGGCAGGTCCGGGCACCACGGTGATGGCGAAATACGGCACGTCGGCGTCGGAGACGTCGGCGGCGCGCAGGATCCGCTGCCGCCCGCTGCTGGCGCGTTCCACGTAGTAGGCGTCGTCGAGCCGACCGGCCTTCGACAACGCTTGGCGCACACCGGGATAGGTGCGGCCGAGTTTCATGATCGCCGCGGCGTCGGCGTCGGCGAGGCGTTCGGCGAGCTGATCCGGCGGCATGGTCCCGGGCAGCACCGTCAGCACCTGCTCACCCTCCACCAACGGTGTGCCGAGCGCGGCCGAGGCGGCACTGACCGAGGTGATGCCCGGGATGATCTCCGCGGGGAACCGGTCGGCCAGGCGCCGGTGCATATGCATGTACGAGCTGTAGAACAGTGGATCGCCGGCCGCCAGCAGCGCGACGGTGCGGCCTGCGGACAGGTGGCCGGCCAGCAGGTCGGCGGCGCGTTCGTAGAATTCGTCGATCGCGCCCTGATAGCCGCCCGGATGGTCGGTGGTCTCGGTGGTCACCGGATAGACGAGATGTTCCTCCAGCTGGCCTGGCCGCATATACGGCGCCGCGATCGAGCGCGAGATGCTGCGACCGTGGCGGGCGCTGTGGAAGGCGATGACATCGGCCGATTCGATGATGCGGGCCGCCTTCACCGTCACCAGCTCCGGGTCGCCGGGGCCGAGACCCACACCCCACAGCTTTCCGGGAGCCACACCCTGAGCGCTCATGCCGTGCCCCTCGAGGAATGAGCTGGGGTTCTCCGTGGTTACGCGCGCTGCCTCCTCCGCACCCTGAGCGCTCATTCCTGCTCACTCGCGATCGCGTTGAGGGCGGCGGCGGTGATGGCGCTGCCGCCGCGCCGGCCGTGCACGGTGAGGTATTCGACGCCGCCGTATTCGGCCAGCGCCTGTTTGGATTCGGCGGCGCCGACGAAGCCCACCGGGATTCCCAGCACCGCGGCCGGGCGGGGCGCGCCCGCGTCGAGCATGTCCAGCAGATGGAACAGCGCGGTCGGGGCATTGCCGATCGCGACCACGGCGCCGTCGAGCCGATCGCGCCACAGTTCCAGTGCCGCAGCCGATCTCGTATTGCCCATTTGCTGTGCGAGCTGCGGTACGCGCGGATCGGCGAGCAGGCACAGCACGTCGTTGTCGGCGGGCAGTCGTTTGCGGGTGACGCCGGAGGCGACCATGGTGGCGTCGCACAGGATCGGCGCGCCGGCACGCAGGGCGGTGCGGGCCGCCGCCACGACCTGCGGGGTGTGGGAGATATCGGTGGTCAGATCGACCTGTCCGCACGCGTGGATCATGCGCACCACCACCTGCGCGACATCGGCCGGGAACGGCGCCAGATCGGCTTCGGCCCGGATCGTCGCGAACGAGCGCCGATAGATCTCGGCCCCGTCGGTGAGGTAGCTGGTACGCACATCGGACATGGGCATCACCCTAGCGGTGGGAATCCGGGCCCCGAGCGGCAGCGTGGGCGAGGCACCGCCGGGTCCGCAACCTCGGGCGCCCGGCCCGCGACCTCAGAACGGCAGCCGGGCCCGCCACGGCGATTGGGCCGGATCGTGCAGGGGGTTGGCGAAGACGAGGTAGCGGAACAGGGCCAGTGCCCCGGTGAGCAGTAGCACCGCGAGCGGGACTTCGGCGAGCGCGGCCGTCGCGATCGACACCCGGATGTCGTCGGGTCCGGCGGTCGTCGTGTCGAACCAGGCGTCGGCGAGCAGCAGCACCCCGGTGCCGAAGGCGGGCAGGATGAGCAGTGCCCGGCGCCGCCAGCCGAGATAGGCGGTGGTCGTCATCATGACCACCAGCAGAATGTCGAATCCGATCCACACGAGGGACCAGTTGTTCGCGTTGTACTCCGGCGGCAGCGTGAGTCCGAGATAGACCAGCCACGGGATCATCGCGACCGAGCCGCCGACCATCAGCGACAACCGCAGCCCGCGCGCCACGCGCACCCGGCGGGGATTCGGCCGTACCCGGTCCGGCCGCAGGCGCGCGACCAATTCGAGCCGCTGGGCGAGCGAAAGCTCCTCGATCTGCGCATCGGAGAGCAGGGCGGCGGTGGACGGCTGTGGGGCGGACGGGTCCATCGATTCAGTGTGCGCGAACCCCAGGGACGAGGTATAGCGAGTCACCGCGAATCGGAGGGAGTTCGTCCCGATGATCGCACCGTCGGCCGGGGAGGCCGGGCTGCGGGTGGTTGTGGCCGGGCGGGTGCGCGGACGACAGTCGCGGCGGTGTGAGTCTCAGCGATCCGCGCGGGGCCCGGTGATGCGATAACCGCCGGCTTCGGCGACCACCTCGGTCACCGGCCCGGCCGGCCGCCCGCATTGCCGATCGCACCCGGACCAGTGCTGTCGCCCGGCGACGACCACCTGATCGGCCGCGACGCCGGACAGATCCGGGGCCGGGGCGCCGACCGGCAGCACCCGGCCGGTGGCGACGGCGTCGGCCGCATCGGCTCGCACGTCGGTGAGTGATTTCGCGCAGCCCGGCCGCCCGGCGCACGCGGTCACCGCCAGCCACGGCGAGTTCGCGTCGAAGATCAGGCCCATCGGTGCCAGCACCCGAACCACCTGCTCGGCGGTCCACTCGTCCATATCGGCCACGACCAGACTGCGCCAGGGGGTGATCAGAACCGGATGTTCCACCGCCGCGACGAATTCCGCGGTCCGGGCCGGGAGCGCGCCGAGGGGCACCGCCGCCCCGAGCGCGACCCGGTCGTCGGCCTGGGTGAGCCAGCCGATCGGAATATCGTGGCGGGCAACGAAATCCATCGGTTCGGCAATCGGGTCCAGAGCCAGTTCGGCCAGGATCCGAGCCGGGCCGTCGGCAACCTCGCGCAGCCGCCACTGTTCGCCGCGCACCCGCTGGAAGCTGTGTGCGGCCGCCAGCATCGTGTCCACCGCCCGGTCCGCGCCGATGCGCGCGCCCGAATCGCGCCCGGCCAGAACCAGCGCGAACTCGGCCTCATCGGTGGCGTGGACGCCGATATCGCCGCCGAGGCCACTGATGTCGCCGCGGCCGTCGTCGAGGGTGAACAGCACGCGCCCGGGTAGTGCGGCCAATTGCGGGGCCGCCCGCAGCCCCGCGTCGAGTTGCGCGGCCAGCGGATGCACATCGCTCCAGCCGCCCGACCGGCCCGACAGCGGCGAGGCCACGATGTTGCGCACCCGTTCGTGGGTGGGTGCCGGCAGCAGATCGGCGTGCTCGAGGCGCTCGGCCAGTGCTGCGGCGTCGTGCATCTGCCGCAACTGCACATTGCCGCGCGAGGTCAGTTCGATGCTGCCGTTACCGAGCTCGTCGGCCGCCGCGGCCAGCGCGCGCAGTTGGTCGGGGGTGATCGCGCCGCCGGGCAGCCGGATCCGGGCCAGCGGACCGTCGGCGGCCTGATGCAGGCGCAGGACACCGGGGCAGGAGTCGGGAGCGGAGCGCGTCATGATGGTCCCAGCCTACGAGCCGGGCCTGCCCGGGATGCGGCCGGTGCGTCCGAGGCCGGGCTGGTCAATGACCGCGGCGCAGGCGCAGCCGGTGACGCGCGGCGTGCGGCGCGTGGGACGGTCCGAGTGTGACGCCCGGCCAGTAGGAATCCCACAGGAGGCTCGGGCCGGTGTGGTGGGTGGTCCGGTCGTAATAGGCGGTCGCGCCGAACAGGCTGATACCGCCGACGAAGGCGCCCGCGCAGACAGCACCCGCGACGAGGGCCCAGCCGAGATGTCCGCTGCCGGCGGCGGTCAGCCCCATCGCCAGGGTGCCGAAGCCGATCAGAACGCAGAAGTAGCTGGTCCAGGCGACCATACGGTTGCGCCGCACCCAAGGCGGGGTGGCGGGCATGGGATCACCGGTCCTTCGGAGTATCCCTGTCGCGGGCGCTGATCACGGCCTTCCACAGCTGATCGTCGACGTAACTGTCCGACAACAGGTGTGGGTTGTCGTGGCGCTCGAGATGGTCGCGGCGGACAGTGGACTCGAAGACCAGCAGCCCGAAGATCGCGACCGCCGCGCAGGCGCCGGCGGCGACGAGCAACAGCCCGCCGTGGCCGCCCGCTGCAGCGGCCAGAGCCATTGCTAGCAATGCAACAGCAATCATCATGCATGTAATTCCCGACCAGGCGGCAAAGCGGTTCCGCCTGCTCCATCCCGGTGTGTTCGGCATATTCACAGCGTACGCCGCGGAGTTGGATCGGAAAATACCTGTCACAGCAGTGCGATAGCATCCGGAGGCTCGCCGATACGAGGAAAACCGGTGCAATTCCGGTGCGGTCGCGCCACTGTGACAGTCAGACCCTCCGGGCGGGCGGCCGTATCCATCATGGGCGCGTCACCCGAGGAGAACCGTGATCCTGCTGCTGTCCACATCCGACACAGATCTGCTGTCCGCGCGCGCGAGCGGCGCCGAGTACCGGCTCGCCAACCCGGCCCGGTTGCTGGTGGAGGATCTGCCCGGACTGCTCGACGGCGCCGATCTGATCGTGGTCCGCATCCTGGGCGGCCGCCGCGCCTGGGAGGACGGCCTGGACGCGCTGCGTGCCAGCGGGATTCCGCTGGTCGCCCTGGGCGGCGAGATGGCGCCCGATGCCGAGCTGATGGAGTGCTCGACGGTCCCGGGTGGAGTCGCCGCGGACGCGCACAACTATCTCGCCGCGGGCGGGCCGGGCAATCTGCTGCAGCTGCACAACTTCCTGTCCGACACGGTGCTGCTGACCGGTCACGGCTTCGAGCCGCCGGTGCAGCTGCCCTCCTGGGGTGAACTCGACCGAGCCCCGAAGACGTTGTCCGGCAACGATTCCCGCCTCGCCGACGCGCCGACGGTGGCCGTGCTGTACTACCGCGCCCAGCATCTGGCCGGGAATACGGCCTACGTCGAGTCGCTGTGCCGCGCGCTGGAACAGGCCGGCGCCCGTCCGCTGCCGCTGTACTGCGCGTCGCTGCGCAATGCCGAACCGGACCTGCTCGACACGCTGCGTCGCGCCGACGCGCTGGTGGTGACCGTGCTGGCCGCGGGCGGCACCAAACCCGCGACCGCCGCCGCCGGCGGTGACGACGAGGCCTGGGATATCGGCGCGCTCGCCGACCTGGATGTGCCGATCCTGCAGGGCCTGTGCCTGACCAGCGGCCGGGACCAGTGGGCGGACAACGACGACGGGCTCTCGCCACTGGACGTCGCCACCCAGGTCGCGGTGCCGGAATTCGACGGGCGGATCATCACGGTGCCGTTCTCGTTCAAGGAGTTCGACGCCGACGGTCTGTCGACCTATGTGCCCGACCCGGAGCGGGCGGCGCGGGTCGCGGGCATCGCGGTGCGCCACGCGCGGCTGCGGCATCTGCCCGTGGCGCAGCGGCGGATCGCGCTGATGCTGTCGGCGTATCCCACCAAGCATGCCCGCATCGGCAATGCCGTCGGGCTGGACACGCCCGCGAGTGCGATCCGGCTGCTGACCGAGATGCGTACGGCCGGTTACGATCTCGGCGCGGCAGGTGAGGTGCCGGGGCTCGAGGAGCGCGACGGCGACGCGCTCATCCACGCGTTGATCGCCGCCGGTGGCCAGGATCAGGACTGGCTCAGCGCGGAACAGTTGGAGGGCAACCCGATTCGCATCGGCGCCCGGCAGTACACGGCCTGGTTCGACACCCTGCCCGAGGAACTGCGTACCGCGGTCGTGGCGGCGTGGGGGCCGCCGCCGGGCGAGTTGTTCGTCGACCGCTCCGCCGATCCGGACGGTGAAATCGTCATCGCCGCACTGCGTTTCGGCAACATCGTGCTGCTGGTGCAGCCGCCGCGCGGCTTCGGCGAGAATCCGGTCGCGATCTACCACGATCCGGATCTGCCGCCCAGCCACCACTATCTGGCGGTGTACCGGTGGTTGTCCGCGGCGGCCGACGAGGGCGGGTTCGGCGCCGACGCGATGGTGCACCTGGGCAAACACGGCAATCTGGAATGGCTGCCGGGCAAGACGCTGGGCATGTCGGCGGCCTGCGGCACCGATGCCGCCCTCGGCGATCTGCCGCTGATCTATCCGTTCCTGGTCAACGACCCAGGCGAGGGCACCCAGGCCAAGCGCCGCGCCCACGCCACACTGGTCGACCATCTCATTCCCCCGATGGCGCGCGCGGAGACCTACGGCGATATCGCGCGCCTGGAACAACTGCTCGACGAGCACGCCAACATCTCGGCGCTGGATCCGGCCAAACTGCCCGCGATCCGCCAGCAGATCTGGACCCTGATGCGGGCCGCGAAGATGGACCACGACCTGGGCCTGGAAGAGCGGCCGGACGAGGACACCTTCGACGACATGCTGCTGCACGTCGACGGCTGGCTGTGCGAGATCAAGGATGTGCAGATCCGCGACGGCCTGCACATCCTGGGCCAGGCCCCCGCCGGAGAGGGCGAATTGGATCTGGTGCTGGCCATGTTGCGCGCGCGCCAGCTGTGGGGCGGCGAAGTGGCGGTGCCGGGGCTGCGCGAGGCGCTGGGTCTCGACGAATCCGGGGAGGAATCGCGCGAGCGCGTCGACGTCGTCGAGCAGCGCGCCCGGCAGCTGCTGGCCGCACTGCAGGCGGCGCAGTGGTCGCCGGAGGCGGTCGGGGAGCTGGTGGCCCGCTACGAACCCGATGCTCCGGACACCCTCGCCGCCGTCTTGCGGTTCGCCGCATCCGAGGTCGTGCCTCGGCTGCGGCAGACCGGAGTCGAGATCGAGCGGATTCTGCACGCCCTGAACGGCGGTTTCATCCCGGCCGGCCCGAGCGGCTCGCCGCTGCGCGGTCTGATCAACGTGTTGCCGACCGGGCGGAACTTCTATTCCGTGGATCCGAAGGCGGTGCCGTCGCGGCTGGCGTGGGAGACCGGGCAGGCGATGGCGGATTCGCTGCTGGAGCGCTACCGCGCCGACCACGGCGACTACCCGCGCTCGGTCGGGCTCTCGGTGTGGGGCACCTCGGCCATGCGGACCGCCGGTGACGATATCGCCGAGGTGTTCGCGCTGCTGGGTGTGCGGCCGGTATGGGACGAGGCGAGCCGCCGCGTCACCCGCCTGGAGGTGATCGACCTGGCCGAACTCGGCCGCCCGCGCATCGACGTCACCGTCCGGATCTCCGGCTTCTTCCGCGACGCGTTCCCGCACGTGCTGGCGCTGCTCGACGACGCGGTGCGGCTGGTCGCCGAGCTGGACGAATCGGCGGAGTCGAATTACGTTCGCGCGCATACCGATTCGGATCTGGCCGAGCACGGTGACCGCCGTCGTGCCACCACCCGGATCTTCGGCTCCAAACCCGGCACCTACGGCGCCGGCCTGCTGCAGCTGATCGACTCCAAGAGTTGGCGCACCGACGACGATCTGGCCCAGGTGTACACCACCTGGGGCGGCTACGCCTACGGCCGGGATCTGGACGGCGCGCCGGCCGCCGACGATATGCGCGCCGCCTACCGGCGCATCGCGGTCGCGGCCAAGAACACCGACACCCGCGAGCACGACATCGCCGATTCCGACGACTACTTCCAGTACCACGGCGGTATGGTCGCCGCCGTCCGCGCGCTGACCGGCAAGAATCCCGAGGCCTACATCGGCGATTCGACGCGTCCCGACGCGGTGCGCACCCGCACCCTCTCCGAGGAGACCACCCGGGTGTTCCGCTCCCGCGTGGTCAATCCGCGCTGGCTGGAGGCGATGCGCCGCCACGGCTACAAGGGTGCGTTCGAGATGGCCGCGACGGTCGACTACCTGTTCGGCTATGACGCCACCACCAATGTCGTCGCCGACTGGATGTACGAAAAGCTCTCGGAGAGCTACGTATTCGATGATGTGAACCGCAAGTTCATGACCGAGTCGAATCCGTGGGCACTGCACGGTATCGCCGAACGACTGCTCGAGGCCGCCGAACGCAAACTGTGGGAGGCGCCGCAGCCGGAAACGCTCGACCGGCTGCGGCAGATCTACCTCGAAACCGAGGGTGAGCTGGAGTAGCGCGATCCGGTGCGGCCGCTACGTCGGCGGGCGCACCGGGTCCTGCGCCGCGCGGCGGATGTGCGGGGCACGAGTTCGGCCCTACCGTGGGGATATGACCTGGAACGAACTCGCACAGCAGAAGTACGTCCTGCTCACCACCTACAAGAAGGACGGCACGCCGGTCGGGGCCCCGGTCTGGGTGGCTCCCGACGGCGACCGGCTGGTGGTCTGGACCAATCCGAAGACCTGGAAGGTGAAACGGCTGCGCCGCAATGCCGCGGTGACGGTCCAGGCCTGCGACGCCCGCGGCCGCACATCCGGATCGCCGGTGAGCGCCGGCACGGCGCGCATCCTCGATGCGGACGGGACCGAACGGGTCCGCGATCTCGTGGCCCACAAATACGGCGTGATCGGCACGGTGCTGATCCGCGGGCACAAGCTGATCTTCGGGAAGGATCGCTCGGTCGGGCTGGCGATCACCGCCGAACCGGCGGGGGAGTAATCGTCGCCGAATCAGGCCGGGGCAGCGGTGATTTCGATGCCGATCGTGCCCTTGCGGCCGCGCCGCAGCACGCTGCCGGTGACGATCAGCCAGCCCATGAGCGAGTACTTGCGCTTGATCAGCTGCCGGGTCCGGTCGCTGTCCTGCTCGTCGAGCACGCGGGCGGTGCCGCGCACGATCTCTCCGTGCGGCTTGCCGGATACGCTGCACGGCTGCAGGGTGACGTCCGGATTGCGCCGCACTCGCTTGACCTTCCACGCGGCGGTCTCGGTCCAGACGTACAACTTGGCATCGTCGAGCGCCGCCCACACCGGGGTCGCGACCGGCGTGCCGTCCTTCTTGTAGGTGGTGAGCAGAACGTAGTTCGCGGTACCCGCGGGCCCGAAAGGATTGTCCACGACTGCCGAGCCTAATCGGTCGAGCCCGGAGGCGGCAGCGCAGCGTCACCACGGAGGGCTCCCCGATCGAGCTCCGAACGACACTGCCCGATCGGTCGGGAGACCGATGTGAATCATGCCGTGTGCGTGAGGATTCGGGGGCCCTCGTCGGTGATGGCGACCGTATGTTCGGAATGTGCGGTGCGCGAGCCGTCGGCGGAGCGGATCGTCCACCCGTCCGGATCGGTGATGATGCGGTCGGTGGTGCGGGCGAACCAGGGTTCGATCGCGATGGTCAGGCCGGGAACGAGCCGCATGCCGCGCCCGGCGCGCCCGGCGTTGGGGATGTGCGGATCCTCGTGCATGGTGCGGCCGAGCCCGTGACCGCCGAATTCGGTGTTGACGGGGTAGCCGTACCGCCGCGCGACCGCCGCGATGGCCGCGGAGATGTCGCCGAGCCGCCCACCCGGCCGCGCGACCTCGACGGCGGCGGCCAAGGCCTCCTCGGTGGCGGTGACCAGCCGGGCGTCCTCGGGATCGGCGGTGCCGACGATGGTGCTGACCGCGGCGTCGGCGACCCAGCCGTCGACCGAGACCGCCAGATCCATGGTCAGCACATCACCGTCGCGCAGCCGGTAGTCGTAGGGCAGGCCGTGCAGGACCGCGTCGTTGACCGACAGGCAGACGGTGTTGCGGAACGGGCCGCGCCCGAACGAGGGCGCGTAGTCCCAGTAGCACGACACCGCTCCACGTTCCCGGATGCGCTGCCGCACATGCTTTTCCAGATCGAGCAGGTTCACCCCGACCTCGGCTTTCTCCCGCAGCTCCGCGAGCACCTGGGCGACGAAGCGTCCGGCCACGCCCATCCGCTCGATCTCGGCGGCTGTCTTCAGTTCGACCATGAAACCTCCCTGGAATCGGTATTTATATACCGACTCTAACCGTAGCGGTATTTGAATACCAGCTCTATGCTGAGGGCATGGTTCGACTTCCGCTGACCCCGGCCCAGGTGGAGGCCGGTCGCCGCCTGGGTGCGCATCTGCGTGCGGCCCGAGGCGATAGAGACCCCGCGGAGATCGCCCGGGCGGCCGGCATCTCGCCGGAGACACTGCGCAAGATCGAATCCGGCCGGCTGCCCAGCCCGGCGTTCGGCACCGTCGTCGGACTCTCCGGTGCGCTGGGAATTCCGTTGCAGGAGTTGGCCGAGGTCTGGCAGTCCGCACGCCTCAGCGCCTCGGCCTGACGGTCCCGATCAGTTCTCCTCGACGCGGAACAGGGGCAGGGCCGTGTCGGCGATCGCCTCCGGGGAGGGGAGTGCGGCGCGCGCCTCCGGCGGGCTCATTCGCGACTGGAGTGCCCGCTGATGTGCCGCGCCCACCACCAGCAGGGCCGCGGTGCGTGGTTCGGCGACGATGCGGTGGCGGGCCGAGAGGTGTCCGATCACCACGTCCAGGGCGCGATGCGGGCCCAGATCGAAGTCGCGGCTGCGTTCGGAGTAGACCGCGCGCAATTCGGCATCGGATTCGATCGCCGCGATGACGGGGAGCGCGGCGCGGAAGAAGTCCTCCAGCACGGTCACCAGGCGCACGAGATCGGTGCGCAGATCGGGCGATTCGGCCTCGTCCACCGAATGTGCGGGATCGGCGAGCATATCCTTCAGCGGCCGCAGGTGATGCTGGATCACCGCTTGGAGCAGACCGGTGCGATCGCCGAAGTGGTAGAAGATGCTCGATTCGGCGACCCCGGCGCGAGTGGCGATCTCCTTGGTGGTGAGCCGCGCGACCCCGGAGTTCGTGAGGACTTCCTGTGCGGCCGCGATCACGGCCTCCCGCACCCCGCTGCGCGGCCGCCCTCGGGTGCGTGCGGGTGGTTCGGTGGGCTCGGTGTGCTGGCGGGGCACCACATCTTCCTTCCGATCGGACGTGCTCTTGCAGTATGCCGCAACCCGTCGTATTTTCTGAGTAGGCACTCGAAAATATTGATCGGAGCTGTCGTCATGTCCACTTCCAGCACACCTCCCTCCGCCGGCACCCCGGCCGCCGAGTCGGCGGGCCGCGGCCGGTTGCGCATGCAGACGGCGGTCGACGCCGCCATGCGCGCGCTGCTGCGGTCGCCCCTGCATCGCCTGCTCAGCGCGAAATTGATGATCGTCACCGTGGTCGGCCGCAAAACCGGCCGTGTCTACGCGAATCCGGTCGGCTATGCCGAATCCGACGGCGCGCTGCTGGTCGGCACGGCGGCGGGCTGGCGGCGCAATCTGCGGCCGGGCGAACCGGTGCGGATCACCTGGCGCGGCCGGGAGCGGCTCGCGGACTGGGAGGTGATCTCCGGCGAAGACGAGATCGCCGAGCCCTACCGCGTCATCCTCACCCAGAACCCGACGCACGGCCGCTTCGCCGGCATCGGCCTCGACGCCGACGGCAATGTCGACCGGGAACAACTGCGCGCCGCGATCGGCCGCGGCACGGTGGTCGTGCGGCTGCGGCCGCAATCGATGCGCTGAGCGCTCAGGTCGCCTGGCTGACCGAGGACATGTGGAAGTCGGGGATACGCATCGGCGGCATGGCCGTGCGGGTGAACCAGTCCTTCCATTCGCGCGGCAGTGTGATCTCGGTGGCGCCGACCTCGGTGGCGCGGCGCAGCAGATCCAGCGGGCTCTCGTTGAAGCGGAAGTTGTTCACCGCGGCGGTGACCGCGCCGTCCTCCACCAGATACACGCCGTCGCGGGTCAGGCCCGTCTGCAAGAGGGTGGCCGGATCGACCTCACGGATGTACCACAGGCAGGTCAGCAGCAGACCGCGCTCGGTGGTGGCGATCATCTGCTCGAGCGTGCGATCCGTCCCGCCGCTGAGCAGCAGATTCTCACCGGCCACCGTGACGGGAGCGTCGTACTGCGCGGCCACGGCGCGTGGATAGATCAGCGACTCGATCACTCCCTCGCGCAGCCAGTCGACGCGACCGGCCGACAGGCCGTTGTCGAAGATCGAGGACGTCTCCGACGAGGCCGCGGTCGCCACGAACGGCCGGTACTCCAATCCGGCGGCGGCCGGGTCCGAGTACAACGTCAGCGGCAGGTCGGTGAGGCGCTCGCCGACGCGGGTGCCGCCGGCCCGGGCGAATGCGGTGTGTCCCTCGTGGGCGCCGCGCCCGTCCATCGACCACAGCATCGGAATGAGCAGATCCGCCACCGCCGAGGGCGGTAGCAGGGTGGGGTAGCGGCCGGCCGGCAGTTCGACCCGGCGGGCGCACCAGTCCAGGCGCCGGCTCAGCTCGGCCAGCAGTGCGGTGACGCCGATATCGGCGAAGTCGGCGGTCGGCGCGCCCACCCAGGCGCTGGCCGGATCGTTGTCGCCGCGTTTGCCGTTGATCTCGATGGATCCGGTGGGCTCGGTCCACCGGCGGCGGATACCGGTCGACGTGCCCAGCCAGGTGGTGTGCAGCTGATGATGGGCGAAACCGTAGAGCCGGTCGGCGCCGGCGAATCCGACCGCGAGCTCACCGGCGAGTCCGGTGAACACCTCGATACCGGTTTCGCGCACCGGGCCCGACCACTCCGAATCCGGTTGCGCGCCCGCGTTTTCCGGGTCCAGCAGCGGCATCGCGTCGGCGGCGGGCTCGGCGGTGCGAGCCGCCTCTTCGGCACTGCGCACCACTGCCTCGATCTCGGCGGGGTCCACGCTCGTGGAACCGACACTGCCCACCCGCGCCGAGCGCGGGCCCTCGCGCAGGATCGACACCACCGCCCAGGACCGCGACACCGACGACCCGTTGGTGGTCATGGAATTACCGGCCCAGCGCAGCGAGGCCTCCGACGCGTCGGTGACGATGACGATCGTCTCGTCCGCGCGTGCGACGGCCAGCGCCCGCTCCACGACCTCCGCGCCGTGCATCATCGTCACCGACCGGCCTCCCGTGTTGTCTGCGAATTCCGAACCGTGGCCGTTCACCCTGCCTCCTGTGTCTTGCGGGACACCCGCACCCGGTCGGCAGGATGAGTGGCTGCGCGAGTGTTACTCACCCTGCCTCCTGGCGGGTGTTGAGGATGTTCACCCCACGCACCAGCACCGACGGGCACCCGTGCGATACCGCCGCGACCTGGCCGGGCTGGGCCTTACCGCAGTTGAACGCCCCGCCCAGGACCCAGGTCGACGGGCCGCCGACGGCTTCCATCGCGCCCCAGAAGTCGGTGGTGGTGGCCTGGTAGGCGACATCGCGCAGCTGTCCGGCCAGCTCCCCGTTGCGGATCCGGAAGAAACGCTGCCCGGTGAACTGGAAGTTGTAGCGCTGCATGTCGATCGACCAGGATCGGTCACCGACGATGTAGATGCCGTCTTCGACGCGCGAGATCAGCTCGGCGGTGCTGGTATCGGTCTGCGGATCGGGCTGCAGCGACACGTTGGCCATGCGCTGAATCGGCACGTGGTGGGCGGAATCGGCGTAGGAGCAGCCGTTGGACCGGGGCACCCCGAGACGTGGCGCGAAGACCCGGTCGAGCTGATAGCCGACCAGGGTGCCGTCTCGCACCAGATCCCAGCGTTGCCCGGCCACCCCCTCGTCGTCGTAGCCGACCGTCGCCAGGCCGTGCTCCTGGGTCCGGTCGCCGGTGACGTGCATGATCGGGGTGCCGTAGCGCAGCGTCCCGAGCTTGTCGGGGGTGGCGAAGGAGGTTCCGGCGTAGGCCGATTCGTAGCCGATCGCGCGATCGTATTCGGTGGCGTGACCGATGGATTCGTGAATCGTCAGCCACAGATTGGTCGGATCGATCACCAGGTCGGTGGGACCCGGCGTCACCGAGGGCGCGGCGACCTTCTCGGCCAGCCACTGCGGTATCCGGGCCAATTCGTCGCCCCAGTCCCAGACTCCGTCGGCGCCGGTGACGTACTCCCATCCGCGCCCTGCGGGGGCGGCGAGCGTTCGCATGGTCTCGAAACCGCCCGTCGCCGCGTCGACGGTGATCGCCTCGAGTTGCGGATGCAGCCGCACCCGCTGCTGAGTGATCGTGGAACCCGCGGTGTCGGCGTAGTAGGTCTGCTCCTTGACCTGCAGCACCGAGGCCGTGACGTGATCGATGCCCGTGGCCGAGGACAGGCGCTGCGAATAGTCCTGCAGCAGCGCGACCTTCTCCGGCGTCGGCACGGTGAACGGGTCCACGTCGTAGGGCGAGACCCAGGTGGCGTCGCGGTAGACCGGTTCGTCGGCGAGTTCGACCCGCTCGCGGTTGAGCGCCCGCACGGTGGCCGCGACCGTGACCGCGCGCTGGGCCACCGCCACGGCGGTCGCGGACGTCAGCTCGCAGTGCGAGGCGAAACCCCAGGTGCCGTCGACGATCACCCGGACCGCGAAGCCCAGGTCGACGGCGTTGTCGACGGACTCGACCCGGCCGTCGCGCAATCGGATCGATTGCGTCACCAGCCGGTGCACCCGCAGATCGGCGTGTTCGGCGCCGGCCGCGCGTGCCGCCGTCAGCGCCGCGTCGGTCAGGGCGGCCAGCGGTAGCGCGCGGAACTGTTCGTCCACGGTCGCGGATGCGATGCTCACCCGGCCTACGCTAATTGCTGACCGCCGACCGGGCCAACAGATTCGCCGACGGGTGCGGCGAAACACTCCGGGCCCCAATGCGACACGCCGTGCAAGTGTGCAGCTGATGCAAACATGCACGAAATGCGGTGTGGCACGGACTGAAACGCGCGCGAAACGCGCAGCCTGCCGCAGGTTGCGGCACCGATGGCGTACTGTCTGCCCGCGTGCCGCCATCCGCACTCCGTGACCGCAAGCGGGAACGCACCCGCCGCTCCCTCCTCGAGGCTGCCGCCGACCTGTTCGAATCGCGCGGCTACGAGGCGACCACCGTCGCCGATATCGCCGCGACCGCCGAGGTGGGTACCAGAACATTCTTCAACTACTTCGAGAGCAAAGAGGAACTGCTCTTCCCCGAACCCGACGAACGCGTGACCGCGGCGGTGGCCGCGATCGCGAGCCGCCGCAGTGACGAACGGCCCGTCGAGGTGCTGCTGCGCGCGCTGCGTGCCGCCGGCGACAATCCCGGTGACCACCTCGGCGACGATCTCGCGGCCCGAATCGCGGTGTTGCGCGCCCAGGTCTCGCGCACCGTTCCCGCCGTGAGCGGCCGGGCCGCACACGCCCAGCTGGCCGCGCAGCAGGAGATCGCGCGGCGGCTGCGCGACGCGTTCCCCGACGAATTGGACGAGGTCGGCGCGGCCGCGCTGGTCGGCGCCGTCGTCGGCGCGGTGTCGGGCGCGCTGACCGTGCTGTTCTCCGGCCGCCACGCGATCGAGGACGGGGAGCGACTTCATCGCACCATTCGCGAGACCACGTCGCGGGTGCTGGCGCCCTGGCTCTCGGCCGGGCGGCATCTGACCGCGGAGGCGCGCTGCTGAGCGCGGCTCAGCCGAACTGCTGCCAGCCGAGGCGAATGACCATCGCGGTCACCACGACCAGCAGCACCGCGCGCACGAACCCGGCGCCGCGGGCGAGCGCCATCCGCGAACCCACCACGGACCCCGCGATATTCGCCACCGCCATGCCCAGGCCCACCGACCAGATGATGTGCCCGGTGGCGGCGAGCAGAATCAGCGCGCCGAGATTGGAACCGCAGTTGATCACCTTCGCCATGGCTGCGGCGCGCACGAACTCGGTACCCAGCAGGGTGGCGAAGGAGATGATCAGGAAGGTGCCGGTGCCGGGACCGACCAGCCCGTCGTAACCGCCGATCAATCCGGCCGACAGGCCCACCACCAGGATCGTGCGGCGCCGGGTCGGCGGGTGGGTGGCCATCGTCACCCCGATCGAGGGCCGTGTCGCCACCACGATCGCAACACCGATCAGCACCGCCATCACGATCGGGATGAAATAGCGCCGGTCGATCAGCGCCACCGCGGCCGAACCGGCGGCCGCCGCGCACGCCGCGATCACCGCTCCCGACAGCATCAGCGGCCGGTTCATCGGCACCCGGCGCGCGAAAGTCAGGGCGGCGGCGCTGGTTCCGGCGAATGCGGCGATCTTGTTCGTGCCCAGGGCGGTCTGGGGGGCCAGCGTCGGCGCCACCAGCAGCAGGGTCGGCAGAATGATCAGCCCGCCGCCGCCCACCACGGCATCCACCCAGCCCGCGACCGTGGCCGCGGGCAGCAGCACCGCCCAATCAGCCACATCCACGTCGGCGACACAATCAGAGTTCGCGACGTGCGGCAAATCGTGGCGCCCGAGACTGCGGTGGGGCCACCTAGGCTGAGCGGGTGCGCCGATTCAGTCTGTGGCTCCGTGGCAAACCCATGGTCGCCGATTCCATCCTCGCGGCCGCACTGGTGCTGCTCGATCTGCTCACGCTCGGCGGCAAGGATCACGCGATCGTCTATCTGATCCTCGGCCTGCTCGTACCGGTGCCGGTGATCTGGCGGCGCAGCTATCCGCGGGCCAGCGCGGTCGCGCTGCTGGTGTTGTCGATCACGACCAGCGCGGTGAGCGTGGTGCTGCACGAGGATCTGCAGCCCCCGGCGCTGCTGGCGGTCGGCGTCGCGCTCTACACGCTCGTCGCGTACGTGGGCCGGCGTGAGGGGCTGCTGTATCTCGTCGGCCTCGCGGTGGACGGGGCGTTCTCCCTGGCCGTGGTCGACCAGTCGGTGCCGATCGTCATCGGCTTCCTCATCATGTTCTACGCGCTGTGCTGGACCCTCGCGGAATTCCTCGGCGCCCGCCACGCCTATGACGCCGAGGTCGCGGCCCGGCTCGCCGTCGCCGACTACGACCGCGAACGCAGCGCCCACGACGCGGTCTCGACCGAACGCACCCGCATCGCCCGCGAACTCCACGATGTGGTCGCGCACGCGGTCAGCGTCATCATCGTGCAGGCCGACGGGGCGAAATACGCGCTGCGCCGCGATCCGGAGATCGCCGAACAGGCATTGGCCACCATCGCCGCGACCGGCCGCGAGGCGCTGCGCGAACTGCGCCGCACCGTCGAACTGTTGCGCACCGAACACGCCCCGGAACAGCTACCGCAGCACGGCACCGCCGGGCTGGCGAAGGTGGTGGAGATGATGCGCAACGCCGGGCTCGCCGTGGAATTGGAACTCACCGGGGAACTCGACGACGTCGCGCCCGAGGTGAGCCTCGGCATGCACCGCATCGTGCAGGAATCGCTGACCAACACCTTCCGCCACGCCGGCCCCGA
Source organism: Nocardia violaceofusca NBRC 14427 (assembly GCF_963869435.1). Classification (NCBI taxonomy): domain Bacteria; kingdom Bacillati; phylum Actinomycetota; class Actinomycetes; order Mycobacteriales; family Nocardiaceae; genus Nocardia; species Nocardia violaceofusca. Next base: position 468,062 of record NZ_CAWMPM010000004.1, on the reverse strand, counting down.
CCCGCAGGCGTGGGTGCGGGTGCGCCGGCGCGATGCGGACGTGCTGGTCGAGGTCCTCGACCGGGGCGATGCCGGACCGGCCGCGACCGGGTCCACCGTGGCGGCGAAGGCGCCTGTCGTGGATGACACCGCACTGCGCAACGGCATCGCCGGCAGCGGCCTCGGACTGGTCGGGATGCGGGAGCGGATCGCGGTGCTCGGCGGCACCCTCGAGGTGGGACGACGCCCCGAGGGCGGCTGGCGCGTCTGCGCCACCATTCCCCTGCAGCGCGAACTACCCGACTGACCGGGGGAGGAGTCCCGGTTAGATTGGTGCGGTGCCGATCACCGTACTCGTCGTCGACGACCAGGAACTCATGCGCGCCGGACTGAAGATGGTGCTGGGCGCGCACCCGGACGTCGACGTGGTCGCCGAGGCCGACAACGGCGCGACCGCCGTGCGCCTGGCCGGTGAACTGGCCCCCGACGTGGTGCTGATGGATGTGCGGATGCCCGTGGTCGACGGCGTCGCCGCGACCGCCCAGATCCTCGAATCGGGTTGCGGCAGCCGGGTTCTGGTGATGACCACCTTCGACCTCGACGAACACGCGCTCGGCGCGCTGCGCGCCGGAGCCAGTGGCTTCCTGCTCAAGGACACCCCGCCCGAGGATCTGATCTCCGCGATCCGCAGCGTCGCGGCCGGCGACGCCGTGGTCTCGCCGAAGGTGACCAAACGGCTGCTGAACCGGTTGATCGCCGCCGACCCCGCCCGCGTGCGCGACCCGTCGGTGCTCGACGTGCTCACCGCGCGCGAACGCGAGGTGCTCGAACAGATCGCCGCCGGGCGCTCCAACGCCGAGATCGCCGCCGAGCTGTATCTGTCGGAGGCCACGGTGAAGACGCACGTCGGCCGGGTGCTGACCAAGCTGGGATTGCGCGACCGGGTGCAGGCGGTCGTGCTGGCCTATGAAACCGGGCTGGTCACACCGGGTACCTGACCCAGGTCTGGGGCGATATGCCCGGATCGGGAGAAAATCGGAGCCGTCGCGCGTTGGGCAGGGTAGATCGTGGAAAGGATCGCCGATGCCCGCCCTGTTGTTCGCCCTCTATCTCGTTGTCGAGATCGCGGCGCTGGTCGTGGTCGGCCACCTCATCGGTGCCGTGCCGACCATTCTGCTGCTCATCGCCGGATCCGCGCTCGGGCTGATCCTGGTGCGTTCTCAGGGCCGCCGGGTCTTCCAGCAGTTCCGCCGGGCCAGGCGCGGCGAAATCGCCCCGAGTACCGCCGTCGCCGACGGCGCGCTGGTCGGGGTGGGCGCGCTGCTGATGTTCGTGCCCGGTCTGGTCACCTCGGTGTTCGGACTGCTGCTGCTCCTGCCCACCCGCGCACTGCTGCGACCGCTGGTCTCGGCCGCGGCGCTGCGGCGCATCGATCGGCTGACCATGGCCACCGGATATCGCGGCGTGGTGGTGGAACCCTCCGGTGAGGTCGTTGACGGCGTGGTCGTCGAGCAGTACTACGACGACGGTCAGGGCCCCGCGCGGCGCATGATCGATCCCCGCTGACCGACCCGCACTGATCGCATGCCGCCGGCCGTGCGGCACACTGGTCACCCGTGAGTACCCAGTTGCTGGTCGGCGGCCGAATCTACAGTTCCAGTTCCCCCGATGCGACCGCGATGGCGGTCACCGACGGCACCGTGGTCTGGCTGGGCGCCGAACGTCCCGGCCGCGCCCTGCATCCCGACGCCGAAATCATCGATCTGGACGGCGCTTTCGTCGCCCCGGCCTTCGTCGATCCGCACGTGCACGTCACCGCACTGGGCCTGCAACTGACGGGTCTGGATCTGTCCCAGGCGAATTCGCTCGCCCAGTGCCTGGATCTGGTGCGCGAGTACGCCGCCACGCATTCCGGAACGATCATCGGCGACGGCTGGGACGAGACCCGCTGGCCCGAGGGACGCCCGCCCACGGTCGAGGAGATCGACGCCGCGGCCGGGCCCGGCCGCGCGGTCTATCTGTCCCGTGTGGACGCCCATTCCGCCGTCGCCTCGACCGCGCTGCTCGACGCGGTGGCCGCCGTTCGCGCGGCCGCCGGATACACCGCCGGCGTACCGCTTCGCGCCGACGCGCATCACCTCGTCCGCGAGGCCGCTCTCGACGGTCTCGACGGCGCTCAGCGCGACCGGGCCCGGGCCACCGCACTCGATTACGCGGCCGCGCACGGTGTGGTCGCCGTTCACGAATGCGCGGGCCCGCGGATCTCCGGACGCACCGATGTGCGCGAATTGCTGGAATTCGAGCACGGTGTGCAGGTGCGGGCGTATTGGGGCGAGGCCGTCACCTCCGCCGAGGAGGCGCGGGCGCTGGTCGGCGAACTCGGCGTGCACGGGCTCGCCGGGGACCTGTTCGTCGACGGCTCGTTCGGCTCCCACACCGCCTGGCTGCGCGAACCGTATGCCGACCGCGACACCACCGGCGTCTCCTACCTCGACGCCGCGGCGATCGCCGCCCACGTCCGGGCCTGCACCGAGGCGGGAATCCAGGCCGGATTCCACGCCATCGGCGACGCCGCCGTCGACGCGGTGGTCGAGGGCTTCGCCCGCGTCGCCGGCGAACTCGGCGCACCGGCGGTGGCCACCCGCGGCCACCGCCTCGAACACGCCGAACTTCTCGATGCCGCCCAGATCGCGAAACTGGCCGAATTCGGTGTGATCGCCAGTGTGCAACCGGGATTCGACGCCGCCTGGGGTGGCGCCGAGGGAATGTACGCCACCCGGCTGGGCGCCGAACGCGCCGCGGCCACCAACCCGTTCGCGGCGATGGCCGCCGCCGGCATCTCCCTGGCCATCAGCTCCGACGCCCCGGTGACGGCGCTGAACCCGTGGGAGGCCGTCCGCGCGGCCGCGAACCACCGCACCCCGGGACACCACATCTCCCCGCGCGCGGCCTTCGCCGCCGCCACCCGTGGCGCGTGGCGAGCAGGCGGCGTGCGCGACGGCATCGCCGGCACGCTGGTGCCCGGCGCTCCGGCCGACTATGCGATATGGGACACAACGGAATTGGTGGTCGCCGCCGCCTCGGACACGGTGCAACGCTGGTCCACCGATCCGCGCTCCCGCGTGCCCGGCCTGCCGTCCTTGGACGCGGGCGCCGAACTCCCGCGTTGCCTGCGCACCGTCCGTGACGGAGTGACCATTTACGCCTCGTGATGCCGGCAGTACCCGTCGGCGGTCATCACGCGACGGGGTGTCGTGGTCTCGGCCCGGAGCCCGGCACGGGCCGGTGCGCGGTATCCCAGTAGGCTGGCGCGGTGCTGGGCGTGACGTGGCGGGTGTGGGGAAGGATCGGGGCCGCTGTCGTCGCCGGGCTGTTGGTCTTCGCGAGTTTTCCGCCCCGTACCTGCTGGTATCTCGCGCCGATCGGCATCGCGATCCTGACCCTGGTCGTGCGCGATGCGACGAGGTTGCGCGGCGGATTCGGCTACGGACTGCTGGCGGGGCTCGCGTTCTTCCTGCCGCTGCTGCCGTGGACCGGCATCTACGTCGGCCCGGTGCCGTGGCTGGCGCTCTCGGCCGCGTGCGCGATCTATGTCGGCCTGTTCGGGCTGCTGTCGCGGCTGGTGGGCGCCCTGCCGGGCTGGCCGGTGTGGGTGGCCTTGATGTGGACGCTCACCGAATGGGGACGCTCCAGCTTTCCGTTCGGCGGATTCCCGTGGGGCCGGCTCGCTTTCGGGCAGGCCGACGGCTGGTATCTGCCGCTGGCCTGGCTCGGCGGTGCGCCGGTGGTGAGCTTCGCGGTCGCCCTGACCGGAACCGTCCTGGCGGCCCTGCTGCTTAGGTTGCGTCCCCGGGCAACCGCACGTCGTACCGTCGTAATTATCACTCTCGCAACGGTTGTGGCTATTATCCCGATTACCGGAGTGATCCTCCGGACCGCGCTGCCCGCCCCGGACGACGGAGACCGGTCGATCACGGTCGCCGCTATCCAGGGCAGCGTGCCGCGGCTGGGCCTGGACTTCAACGCCCAGCGCCGCGCCGTGCTGGACAATCACATTCGCCGTACCGAGGAACTGGCCCGCGCGGTCGCCGCCGGCACCGCCGCTCAGCCGGATGTGGTGATCTGGCCGGAGAATTCCTCCGATATCGACCCGCTGCGCAATTCCGACGCCTACGACGAGATCACCGCGGCCTCCCGCGACATCCACGCCCCGATCCTGGTGGGCGCCGTCCTCGTCAACGACGACCGCACCACCACCAATTCGGTGATCGTGTGGGACGCCGACGGACCGGGAGAGCGCCACGACAAGAAGATCATCCAGCCCTTCGGCGAATATCTGCCCTACCGCGGCTTCTTCCGCCACTTCTCCAGCTACGCCGACCGCGCCGGCTACTTCGTGCCCGGCCACGGAGACGGTGTCGTGCACGCCCGGCCGGCGAGCGGTGGCCCGATGGTCGCGATCGGCGTGGCGACCTGCTACGAGGTCGCCTTCGACCGGGCTTTCGAGGATTCGCTGCGCGCCGGTGCGCAACTGCTGACCGTTCCCACCAACAACGCCACCTTCGGCGACAGCGATATGACCTATCAGCAGCTGGCCATGTCGCGGGTGCGGGCCGTCGAACACGGCCGGGCACTGGTGGTCGCCGCGACCACCGGGGTGAGTGCCGTCGTCACCGCCGACGGGGTGGTGCGGCAGCACACCGGAAAATTCGTGCCCGCCGCACTCGAGGCGACGCTGCCGTTGCGCAGCGACACGACACCCGCGACCGCGATGGGTCCCCTTCCGGAACGCATGTTGTGTATTCTTGCTGCGGCCGTCGCCCTGGTCGCGGCTATCCGGCGGCGAACGATGCGCTCGGCGCATCGGACCGATGAGGACGTCACCGGCGACCCGGCATTCGACTGACGGCCGCCGCAGTTCTCCCGGACAATCACACATCGCGGGTACCCGCGAATCGAAATTTCTCACACTCCGTCGATTCCGGGCTGCCCATCCGCATTCGCCGCTCGGTTGCACATCCGGTTACCGCGTGCTGCCGATCTTGTCCTCGACGGGCGATCAGCGCTGAACGGCTGCGATTTGCGGTGAAATAGCTATCCAATTGCTTCATCTGCCTGTGGCGTTCGAGGCCGAAGATCACGACATCGTTACCAGTCCGGCCGCAACGGGGCTCCGAATCATAGGGCGTGGATCACGTCCTCCCGCTGGCGCGCGCTTTTCCGCCCGCGGATGGGGACCGGGGAGTTGCGTATACAGCGGCAGAACGGAGTGATGAATGAGTTCATTGGCCACCGATCGTGTCGACCAATGTGCTTCCGGCGAATTCTCAGCACAACCCTTCGCTCTGTCACCGGCGCAAACCGCCCTGTGGTACGCGCAGCGGATTCGACCCGATGTGCCACTGACCATCGCTCAGTATGTGGAAATTCACGGTGATCTCGACGTGGGCCGGCTGCTCTACTCGATCGAGCGGTTCGGCGCGGAAACCCAGGTGGGGCAGTTGCGCGTCGTGGAGATCGACGGTGTGCCGCAGCAGGTGGTGGATTCGGCGCATCGGCCCGGCTGGGCTCGGATCGATCTGCGCAAGGAGCCCGATCCCCGCGCGGCGGCGCTGCGGTGGATGAACGAGCACGCCAGCAGCCCGATCGATATCGAACACGAGCCGCTGACCATCAACGTCGTCCTGCGCGTCGGTGACCAGGACTACATCTGGTATTGCCGCGCCCACCACATCGTCATCGACGGCTACGGCGCCATGAACGCGCTCACCCGCACCGCCGAGATCTACACCGCGCTGGAGAACCACACCGAGCCCTCGGTCTCGCGGGCCACCCCGCTGGCGGAGATCTACGCGGGGGAGTCGCGGTATCGGGAGTCGAGCCGCTTTCGCGCCGATCAGGAGTACTGGCGTGAGCAGCTCGTGGGGGTGGGCGAGCCGCTGACACTGTCGTCGTCGGGGATCGCCTCGTCCATGCCCGATCCGGGCCGGCGCATCGCGGCGGCCGTGCTCGACGCCGACACCGAGACCGAACTCACCACTGCCGCCACCACATTCGACTCGCAGAATTCGGCGCTGGTGGTCGCGGCGCTGGCGGGGTACGTGCGCGCGGTGACCGGCACATCCGATGTGGTGCTGAGCCTGCCGATGTCCGCGCGGACCACGGTCGCGCTGCGCCGTTCCGCGGGCGTCGTGTCCAACGTGGTGCCGATCCGGGTGCGATTCGACGCCGGCACCACGGTCGCCGATGTCGTCAAGGCGACCGAACTGCAGATCACCGGCGCCCTGCGGCACCAGCGCTACCGCCACGACGACATCAGACGTGACTGCGGCTATTCGCGCGATGCCCGCGGCTTCTTCGGGCCGATGGTCAACATCATGCTGTTCCACAGCGAACTGAACTTCGGCAGCTTCGTCGGCTCGCTCAACGTGCTGTCCACCGGCCCGGTCGAGGATCTGTCGATCAACCTCTACAACGGCGAGGGCGGGCGCATCCACGTCGATTTCGAGGCAAATCCGCAGCTCTACGGCGCGGCCGAGCTGACCCGCCACCACGAGCGGTTCCTCGCCTACCTGAACCGCTTCCTCACCGCCGATCCGGCCGAGCCGATCGCGGCGGTACCGGTGATCACCGAGGCCGAACGCGACGAGGTGCTGCGGCAGTGGAATGCGACCGCGGTGCCGGAGCAGCCGGGCACGCTCGCCGATCGTTTCGGTGCGCAGGCGCGGGCCACGCCGGATGCGATCGCACTCGAATACGACGGCGACACACTGACTTACGAACAGCTACGCCGGCGCGCGGACCGGCTGGCGCGCATGCTGATCGCCCGCGGCGCCGGACCCGACACGGTCGTGGGCCTGGCCATGCGGCGCAGTCTCGACCTGGTGGTCGGCATGTACGCGATCGTGCGCGCGGGGGCGGCCTATCTGCCGATCGACCCCGATCATCCGGCCGAGCGCACCGCGCACATCCTCGAACAGGCCGCGCCGCTGTGCGTGCTGACCGCGGCCCGGGACGAGGTCGACCTCCCCGTCGACGTCGCGGTGATCGACGTACAACAGCTCGACCCGGCCGATTCCGGCGCCGAACCACCGATCACCGACGCCGACCGGCGCGCACCGCTGCGCCGCGACCACCTGGCATACGTGATCTTCACCTCCGGCTCGACCGGTAAGCCCAAGGGCGTCGGCATCACCCACGCCGCCATTGTGAACCGCCTGGCGTGGATGCAGCACCGCTATCCGCTCGACGACAGCGACACCGTCCTGCAGAAGACCCCCGCGACCTTCGACGTGTCGGTGTGGGAGTTCTTCTGGCCGTTGCAGATCGGCGCGCGGCTGGTGATCGCCGCACCGGACGGCCACCGCGATCCGGCCTATCTCGCGCGCGTCATCGCCGAAAAGGGTGTGACCACAGCCCATTTCGTGCCGTCGATGCTGTCGGTGTTCGTCACCGACACCGATGTGCGCGACTGCGACGGCCTGCGCCGGGTGTTCTGCAGCGGTGAGGCGCTGCCCGCGGCGACCGTGCGCGATTTCCACGCCGCCGTTCCCGGCGCGCGGCGGGCCGGATCCCCGGCATCGGACGGTGGGGCGCAGCTGCACAACCTGTACGGCCCCACCGAGGCGGCCGTCGACGTCACCTACTGGGCGTGCGCGCCGGAGAACGACGTCGTCCCGATCGGCGCGCCGGTCTGGAACACCCAGGTCTACGTCCTCGACGAGACCCTACGGCCGGTCGCGCCCGGTGTGATCGGCGAACTGTATCTGGCCGGCGTGCAGCTGGCCCGCGGCTACCTGGGCCGCCCCGGCCTGACCGCCGACCGCTTCGTCGCCAATCCGTTCACGCCCGGCGAGCGCATGTATCGCACGGGCGATCTGGTGCGCTGGCGGATGGATCCGATTCCGCCGGCGACCGGCGCCGACCAGCTGCCCGCGGTCCTGGAATACTTGGGACGCAGTGACTTTCAGGTCAAGATCCGCGGCCAGCGCATCGAACTCGGTGAGGTCGAGGCGGCGCTGCTGGCCGACGAGCGGATCGCCCGCGCGGTCTGCGTCGCCCACACCACCCCGGCCGGTGACGAGCTGGTCGGCTATGTGGTCGCCGCGCCGGGGCGCAACGTCGACAGCGCCGCCCTGATCGCCGAGCTGCGCGGTGTGCTGCCCGGGTACATGGTGCCCACCGTGGTCGTCGTGCTCGACGAACTGCCGTTGAGCGCCAACGGAAAAATCGACCGCAAGGCCCTGCCGGCACCGGAGGCGCCCGCGCGCCGCGGCGGCGACAGCATCGTCGAGCCCCGCACGGCCACCGAACGTCAGCTGGCCGCCCTGGTCACCGAGGTCCTCGGCTGCGAGAGTCTGGGTGTCGAGGACAGCTTCTTCGACCTCGGCGGCAATTCCCTGTCCGCCGCACGGGCCGTGGCGCGGATCAACGCCGCCTTCGGCTCCGGGCTGACCATCCGGGATCTGTTCGAATCGCCGACGGTCGCCCAGCTCGCCGAGCGGATCGGCGCGCACGGCGTCGACCGGTCCTCCCCGAAACTGGTGGCAGGCCCACGGCCGCAACACATTCCGCTCTCGCTCGCGCAGCAGCGGCTGTGGATTCTCAACCGTTTCGCCGAACACGCCGGCGCCTACAACATGCCGCTGGCCGTCGAGCTGACCGGACCGCTCGAGGTCGAGGTGCTGCGCGCCGCACTGCTCGACGTGCTCGAACGGCACGAGAGCCTGCGCACCACCTTCCCCGATTCGCCGACCGGCCCGGTCCAGGTGATCCACCCGGCCGAAGAGATCCCGCTGAACCTCGAGCCGATCGACGCCACCGGTGCCGACGCGCTGGCGCTGGCCACCGAATACGCCGGATACGGCTTCGATCTGCGCAGCCAGGCGCCGATCCGGGTGGCGCTGTACGCCACCGGGCCCGACGAACACGTCTTCCTCGTCGTCCTGCACCACATCTGCGGTGACGGCTGGTCGGTGGCGCCGCTGGCTCGCGATCTGATGGGTGCGGTCGCCGCGCGCACCACCGGACAGGCCCCGCATTGGGCGCCGCTGCCGGTGCAGTACGCCGACTTCGCGCTATGGCAGCGTGAACTGCTGGGCGACGAGACCGATCCCACCAGCGCGCTGGCGCGGCAGCTGGCCTACTGGCGCACCGCCCTGGCCGAACTGCCCGATCAGCTGGACCTGCCGCTGGATCGCCCGCGCCCGCGTCAGCGCGACACCGCCGGTGGCCGAGTCGAATTCACGATTCCGGCCGAAACCCGGCGCGCGGTGGCCGAGGTGGCCGCCGAACGCGGCGTCAGCACGTTCATGATCATGCACGCCGCCCTGGCGAGCCTGCTCTCGCGTCTGTGCAACACCACCGATATCGCCATCGGCACCCCGATCGCCGGGCGCTCCGATCCGGCGCTCGACGATCTGGTCGGCATGTTCGTCAACACCCTGGTGCTGCGCACCGAGGTCGACCCCGCCACCGGGTTCGACCGCATGCTCGATCGCGTCCGCGAAACCGATCTCGATGCCTTCGCCAATGCCGATGTGCCGTTCGAGCGGCTGGTCGAGGTCGTCAACCCGTCCCGTGACGCCGGCCGCCACCCGCTGTTCCAGGTGATGTTGTCCTACGAGAACTCGCCCGAACTGCGGGTCGACCTGCCCGGTCTCAGTGCCCGGGTGCTGCCGATGGATGTCGGCGTCGCGAAATTCGATCTGCAACTCATCGTCCACGACAGCGATGCCGCCGATGCCGAGGACGGCCCGCTGTGCGCCGAATTCGGTTACGCCGCCGATGTTTTCGACCATGCCACGGTGCAGGCGGTGGCCCGGCGTTTCGTCCGGCTGCTCGACGCCGCGGTCGTCGCGCCGGAGACCGCGGTCGGTGATCTGCCGATACTCGACGCCCGCGAAATCGGCAATCTGGTGCCGATCGCCGGTGCGCCGGGCGTGCCGCCGCTGAGCCTGGCGCGGCTGCTGCACGAGACCGCGGAGCGGGTCCCGGATCTGGTCGCGGTCCGATACCTGGGCCGCGACACCACCTACCGGGAGATCGACGAGGCCTCCAACCGGCTGGCCCGGGTGCTGATCGAACACGGCGCCGGACCGGAGGTGGTGGTCGCGATCGCGCTGCCGCGCAGCCTGGCCTCGATCACCGCGATCTGGGCGGTCGCCAAGACCGGCGCGGCGTATGTGCCGGTCGACCCCGGCTATCCCGCCGAACGCATCGAGCACATGCTCAGCGATTCCGGTGCGATGCTCGGTCTGACCGACGCCCGCAGTCACGCCGACCTGCCGGAACGGCCGATGCACCGCGGCCGGCACCGCAAACAGGGCGCCGACTGGCTGCTGCTGGATTCCCCCGTCCTCACCCATGCCCTGGCGCGGGTCTCGTCCGCGCCGGTCACCGACCGGGATCGTCTTCTGCCGCTGCGCATTTCGCATCCGGCGTATCTGATCTACACCTCCGGCTCGACGGGCAAACCCAAGGCGGTGGTGGTCACCCACGGCGGTATCGCCTCGCTGGCGCACGAGCAGATGCATCTGTTCAAAGTCAACGATATGGCGCGCACGCTGCACTTCTCCTCGCCCTCGTTCGACGCCTCGGTGCTCGAATTGCTGCTGGGCTTCGCCGCGGGTGCCACCATCGTGGTCGCGCCGGCCGGACTGTACGGCGGCGCCGAACTCGCGCGGCTGCTGCGCGACGAGCGGATCACCCACGCGTTCGTCACCCCGGCCGCGCTGGCGACCGTATCGCCGGACGGCCTCGACGATCTCGAGGCCGTCATCGTCGGCGGTGACGCGTGCCCCGAGGATCTGGTCCGCACGTGGACCGCCGGACGTCGCATGCACAACATGTACGGGCCGTCCGAGGCGACCGTCGCCGCCACCGCCAGCGACCCGATGGTCGCGGGCCGCCCCGTCCCGATCGGCAAGCCGGTGCGCGGCATGCGGCTGTTCATCCTGGACGACCGGCTGCATCCGGTGCCGCCCGGCGTCGCGGGGGAGTTGTACATCTCCGGACCCGGACTGGCCCGCGGCTACCTCGGCCGCCACGGCCTGACCTCGACCCGGTTCCCGGCGAATCCGCACGGGCGCCGCGGCGAGCGCATGTACCGCACCGGCGATCTCGTGATGACCGACGGGCACGGCGTGCTGCACTTCCTCGGCCGCGCCGACGATCAGGTGAAGATTCGCGGTTTCCGCATCGAGCTGCGCGAAATCGACCATGTGCTGCGCGCGCATCCGGGTGTGCGGTTCGCGATGACCGTCGTGCACACCGGGGAGCACGGGGCCGCGCGGCTGGCCTCGTACCTGGCCGCCGACGCCGGCGCCGATATCGACCCGGCCGAGGTGCGCGAGACCGCGCGCCGCCACCTGCCGGCCTATATGGTGCCCGCCGCGATCACGGTGCTGGACCGGGTACCGGTGACTCCGGCCGGCAAGGTCGACCGCAAGGCGCTGCCCGCGCCGGTCTTCACCTCCGCCGGGCCGACCCGGGCGCCGGAATCGGAGCTCGAGAAGCGGGTCGCGCAGATCTTCGCGGCGGTGCTCGGCCATGCCGTACCGGGCGCCGAGGACAGCTTCTTCGACGCCGGTGGCAACTCGCTGCTCGCGACGCGGCTCACCGCCGCGCTGCACGCCGAATTCGGTGTCGAACTGCCGGTCCGGGCCGTCTTCGAAACGCCCACCGTGGCGGGGGTCGCGGCGCATCTGGAACACGCACCGCGCACGAACCGGGTGGCGCTGACACGGTACGATCCGCGCCCCGCCCGGATTCCGCTGTCGCTGCCGCAGCAGCGCATGTGGTTCCTGAACCGCTACGCACCCGAATCCAGCGCCTACAACATCGCTTTCGCGTTGCGCATCGACGGCGACCCGGATCTGCCCGCGCTGCGTGCCGCATTGGCCGATCTGGTCGATCGGCACGAGGTGCTGCGCACGATCTTCCCCGAGGATCAGGCCGGTCCGTATCAGCTGGTTCTCGACTCCGACCGGTGCCTGCCGGTGCTGGAACCCGTGGTGACCGACGAACGTGGCGCTCAGCTGGCGCTGCGCGACCTGGCCCGGCGCGGATTCGACCTCACCCGGGAGATCCCGTTGCGAATGACGGTGCTGCGCACCGGAATCCGCACCTACCAGCTGGGCGTCGTGGTGCACCACATCGCCGCGGACGGCTGGTCGCTGGGACCGCTCACCACCGATCTGATGGTCGCCTACACCGCGCGCCGCGACGGCGCGGCCCCGGCGTGGGCGCCGCTGCCGGTGCAGTACGCCGATTTCAGTCTGTGGCAACGCGAATGCCTCGGTGACGAATCCGATCCGGCCAGCGCCGCGGCGGTGCAGCTGGGGTTCTGGCGCGAAACCCTCGCCGGCCTGCCGGAGGAACTGCCGCTGCCCTACGACCGGCCGCGTCCGGCCGAGCCGACCAACCGTGCGGGCACCGTCCGGATCCGGATGCCGGAGGACCTGCGCGAGCGGCTCGACGAGCTGGCCCGCGCGCAGGGTGTGAGCATGTTCATGGTGCTGCGCTCGGCGCTGGCGGTGGTGCTGCGCATCGTCACCGGCGGCCGCGACATCGTCATCGGCACGCCGGTGGCCGGGCGCGCCGACACTCGCCTCGACGATCTCGTCGGCATGTTCGTCAACACCCTGATGCTGCGCTCGGACGTCGATCCCGACCAGTCCTTCGCCGATCAGCTGCGCGCCGACCGCGACGGTGAACTCTCCGCTATGTCACATGCGGAACTGCCGTTCGAGCGCATCGTCGAGGAACTCGGCCGCGACAACGGCGGACTCCGGCCGTTGCTGCAGGTCGCGCTCACCGTGCAGGACACCACACCGCCGGCCCTCGAACTGCCGGGGCTGCGGTTGCGGGCCGAGGAGCTCGACATCGCGGTGGCCAAGTTCGATCTCGAACTGCGGGCGCCCGTCGATGCCGGTGACCTCGAAATGATCTACGCCGCAGAGCTTTTCGACGAGGACACGGTGTGCACGCTGGCCGAGCGCCTGCTGCTGGTGCTGGAGTCGGTGAGCGCCGACGCCCACGTCCGGGTGCGCGACATCGATGCGCGCACCGAAATCGAACGCACGCACTTCACCCCGCGCCGCGGCCCGGCCGCCACCCCGCAGTGCAGCCTGGCGAACTACTTCACCGCCACCGCTCACCTGCATCCGCACCGCACCGCGATCCGCAGTGGCGACGACGAGCTCAGCTACGCCGAGCTGGAACGCTGCTCGAATCGGATCGCACGCGCCCTGATCGCCCGCGGCGTCGGCAGCGGCGACCGGGTGGCCGTCGGGCTGACCCGGTCGATCGAATCGGTGGCCGCCGCCCTGGCCGTCACCAAAGCCGGTGCGGCGTTCGTGCCCGTCGATCCGAACTATCCGGCCGACCGCGTCCGGCATATGCTCACCGACTCCGGTTGTGCGCTGGGCATTTCCGTGACCGCCCACAGGGACCGGCTGCGCCGCGCCACCGAGGGCAACGGCGCGGCGCCGGGCACCGAGTGGCTGCTGCTCGATGACGCGGCACTGCGCGCCGAGCTGGACGCGCAGGACGAGCGCACGATCACCGACGCCGAACGGCGGCGCACGGTGTGGACGACCGACCTGGCCTACCTGATCTACACCTCCGGTTCGACCGGAAAGCCCAAGGGCGTGGCCGTCACGCACGCCGGGCTGTCCAATTTCGCCGACGAGATCCGCGACCGGATGCGCGTCGACCGCGACGCCCGCACCCTGCACTTCGCGAGCCCGAGTTTCGATGCGGCTGTCCTGGATCTGCTGCTGGCGATCGGCGCGGGCGCCACCATGGTGATCTGCCCGCCCGATATCTATGGCGGCGACGAACTGGCCGCGCTGATGGATCGAGAATGCATCAGCCACACCTTCATGACCCCGGCCGCGCTGGCCACCATCGACCATCGGCGCTGGCCGCTGCCACACCTGCGCGCGATCATGGTCGGCGGCGAGGCGCTCGGCACCGATCTGATCGGGCGGTGGGCGCCGGGCCGGATGCTGTTCAACGGGTACGGCCCGACCGAGACGACCATCGTGGTCACGATCGCCGGACCGATCGCGGTCGGTGACCAGGTGACCATCGGCTCGCTCGTGCGCGGTGTGCATGCGGTGGTGCTCGACGAGCGGCTGCGGCCTGTCCCGGTCGGCGTGCCCGGCGAGTTGTATCTCGGCGGCCAGTCCGTCGCGCGCGGCTACTTCGACCGGCCCGGCCTCAGCGCGGGGCGATTTGTCGCCGACCCGTACGGGCCCGACGGCGCGCGGATGTATCGCACCGGCGATGTGGTGCGCTGGCGCGCCGACGGCGAGATCGTTTATCTCAGCCGCAGCGATCACCAGGTGAAACTGCGCGGTTTCCGTATCGAGCTCGGCGAGATCACCGAGGTGCTGGCCGCGCACCCGGCGCTGCGCTTCGCCCACACCGAGGTGCGCGAGATCGCCGGTACCCCGCGGATCGTGTCCTACGTCCAGCCCGCCGAGCCCGGCGCCGCCATCGACGTCGAGGCGCTGCGGACCCATGTGGCCGCCCATCTGCCGGCGCATATGGTGCCCGGCAGCGTGACCGTGCTGGACCGGATTCCGCTGACCCCGACCGGCAAACTCGACCGCGACGCGCTGCCGGAACCGCAGCAGATCACCACCGCGGCGCGGGAACCGGGCACCGACACCGAACGCCTGGTCGCGCAGGTGATGGCCGATCTGATCGGCGCCGAATCCGTCGGCGCGGACGACAATTTCTTCGAGATCGGCGGAAACTCGCTGCTGGCAACGCAATTGGTGGCCCGGCTGAGCGACGCCACCGGGGTGCGAGTGCAGGTGCGTTCGGTCTTCGGCGCCCCGACCGTGGCCGAACTCGCCGCCCTGCTCGACGGCGGCACGGGCGACGGCGACCACGGCCCCGCCCTGACCCGGCGCGAGCGCCCGCCCCGGGTGCCGCTGTCCGCGGCGCAGCGGCGGCTGTGGTTCCTCAACCGGTTCAACGCCTCCTCGGCCGAGGACCTGTCCGGCGTCTACAACGTGCCGGTCGCCCTGCGGATGCGTGGCGCGCTGGACGTGGCGGCGCTGCGCGCGGCGCTGCACGCGGTGCAGCGGCGGCACGAAACACTGCGCACGGTCTTCCCGGAAGTCGAGGGCGAGCCGTACCAGCGGGTGCTGGCACCCGGCGAGGCCGCGGTGGCGCTGCCGGTCGTCGATGTCGACGAGGGTGAAATCACCGGCACCGTACGGACTTTCGCCGCCGCCGGATTCGATCTCGCGTCGACCGCACCCCTGCGCGCGCAGCTGCTGCGGATCGCCGCCGACGATCACGTCCTGGTGCTGGTCGTCCATCACATCGCCATGGACGGCTGGTCGCTGGAACCGCTGGCCGCCGATATCGCGGAGGCGTACCGGTCGTATGCGGCCGGGTCGGCGCCGCAATGGACCGAACTTCCCGTCCAGTACGCCGATTACACGCTGTGGCTGCAGGACACGCTGGGCGCGGAGGACGATCCGCAATCGCCGATGAGCCGTCAGCTCGACTACTGGCGCGAGGCGCTGGACGGCATTCCCGAACTGCTGCCGCTGCCCACCGACCGGCGTCGTCCGGCGACACCGAGCTACCGGGGCGGCACGGTGGACTGTGTCCTCGACGCCGTCACCCACCGCGAACTGCAGGCCGTCGCCGCCCGCCACGGCGTCACCATGTTCATGGTCCTGCACGCCGCGCTGGCCTCGCTGCTGCACCGGATCAGCACCGAGCACGACATCACCGTCGGCACGCCGATCGCCGGACGCGGACAGCAGGCCCTCGACCCGATGGTCGGCATGTTCGTCGGCACCCTGGTCCTGCGCACGCCGGTGAGCGGCGCGCAGACCTTCGCCGATCTGCTGCGCGCCGTCCGCGACACCGACCTCGAGGCCTTCGCGCATGCGGACGTGCCGTTCGAGCGGCTGGTCGAGGTGCTCAATCCGGCGCGCTCGCAGGCGCATCACCCGATGTTCCAGGTCATGCTCTCGGTGCGGAATCAGCCGGTGCGCAGCCTGGAACTGCCGGAGCTGACGATCGAGGCGTGCGACGCCGATCCGGGGATCGCGAAATTCGATCTGCAGTTCACCCTCACCGAATCGTGGACCGAGCAGCGGGAACCGGCCGGGATCACGGTCTCGGTGAATTTCGCCCGCGACCTGTTCGACGACACCAGTGCCGCCCGCCTGGGCGCGCGTTTCGCCCGCTTGCTGGGGGCCGCGGCCGCGAATCCCGAACTGCCGGTGGGTGATCTGGAACTGCTCGACCCCATCGAATGGTCGACGCTGGCGCCGGTGCGGGGTGCGCTCGCCGGCCGGCCGAGGACACTGCCCGAGGTCTTCGCCGCCGCGGTGGCCGTCGATCCGCGGGCGATCGCCCTGCGCACCGAGGACGCCGAGATCAGCTACGGTGCGTTGGACCGGTGGACCAACCGGCTGGCCCGGGTGCTGATCTCGCTCGGTGTCGGACCGGAAATGCTGGTGGCCCTGGGCATTCCGCGATCGATGGAATCGGTGGCGGTGACGCTGGCGGTGGCCAAGACGGGTGCGGCGTTCGTGCCGGTCGACCCGAACTACCCCGAACACCGCATCGCCCACATGCTCACCGATTCCGGTGCCACCCTGGGCATTACGCTCGACGCCCACCGCGATCGGATGCCCGCGGGCGCCGAATGGGCCGTCCTGGACGCACCGGCCCTGCAGGAGCGCGTGCTGCGCGCCTCCGATGCGCCGATCGCGCCGCAGGAGCGGCGGGGCCGGCTGCGCATCGAGAACCCGGCCTACGTCATCTACACCTCCGGTTCGACCGGCACCCCGAAGGGGGTGGTGGTCACCCACGGCGGTCTGTCGAACTTCGCCGCCGAAACCGCCGAACGGTTCGATGTGCGACCGGACAGCCGGGTGCTGCACTTCGCCACCCCGAGTTTCGACGCGGCCATGCTCGATCTGCTGTTCGCCCTGGGCGGGGCGGCGACGCTGGTCATCGCCCCGACCGGGGTGTACGGCGGTCCGGATCTGGCGCGGTTGCTGGCCGAGGAGGACATCACCCACGCGTTCATCACCACCGCCGCGCTCGGCACGGTGGATCCGGCCGGGCTCGACTCGTTCCGGCACGTGCTCGTCGGCGGCGAGGCGCTGCCGCCGGAGCTGGTGGCGCGGTGGGCGCCCGGTCGCAACCTGCACAACGTGTACGGACCGACCGAGACGACCATCGTGACCCTGATGGCCCCGCCGATCGCGCCGGGTGCGCCGATCACCATCGGCGAACCGATCCGCGGCGTGCACGCGGTGGTGCTGGATTCGCGGCTGCATCCGACCCCGGCCGGCGTGGTCGGTGAGCTGTATCTGTCGGGTCCGGCGCTGGCGCGTGGTTACCACAATCGCACCGGGCTCAGTGCCCAGCGGTTCGTGGCCAATCCGTTCGGCAAGCCCGGCGAACGCATGTACCGCACCGGCGATCTGGTGCGCTGGGTACAGCGCGGTGGCCGCGCCGAGGTCGAGTACGTGGGCCGCACCGACCATCAGGTCAAGATCCGCGGTTTCCGGATCGAACTGGGCGAGATCGACGCCGCGCTGCACCGCCACGAGCAGGTCGAATGGGCCACCACGATCGGTCACCGGACCGCCGCGGGCGCCACCGCGCTGGTGTCGTATGTGAAGCCGCGCACCGGCACGACTCCGACGGCGGCGCAGTTGCGCACCCACGTGGCCGGTCTGGTGCCGAGTTATATGGTGCCGCAATCGATCATGCTGCTGGAGTCGGTGCCGCTGAGCCCGGTCGGCAAGCTGGATCGCAAGGCGCTGCCCGAACCGGTCTTCGCCGCCGAGCACGGCTACCGCGCGCCGTCGGGCCCGCTGGAGACGGCCGTCTGTGCCGCCTTCGCCGAGGTGCTGGGGGTCGAGAAGGTCGGCGCCGACGACGGGTTCTTCGATCTGGGCGGCAACTCGCTGCTCGCGACGAAGGTGGTGGCGCACATGCGTTCGGGCGGGATCGAGATGCCGGTGCAGCTGATGTTCGCCGAATCCACCCCGGCCGGCATCGCCCGGCAGCTGGCGGCCTCCGGCGAGGATGTGCTGGCGGTCGCGATGCAGCCGCTGCTGCCGATCCGGCCCGCCGGCGAGTCCACGCTGGAGCCGTTGTTCTGCGTGCATCCGGCGATCGGCCTGTCGTGGTGCTACGCGGGCCTGCTGGCGCATCTGCCCGGCGACCGCCCGGTCTACGGGTTGCAGGCCCCGCACATCACCGGTGAGCAGGAGCACGACTCCATCCGGGCGGCCGCGAAAGACTATGTCGCGCATATGCGTTCGGTGCAGCCGGAGGGGCCGTACCATCTGCTGGGCTGGTCGCTGGGTGGTCTGATCGCGCACGAGATCGCGGTGCAGTTGCAGGAGGCGGGCCAGCAGGTGGCGCTGCTGGCGATGATGGACAGCTACCAGCTCGGCGATCGCTGGCTCGACCAGGCGATGCCGGGTGTGGCCGACATCATCGGCGAGTTCGGCAGCGATCTGCTCGGTGGCGACCACGGTGTGGATCCGGGCCTGACCCTGGACGAGGCGGCCGAGCTGCTGCGTAACCGGCCCGGTCCGTTCGCGGCGCTGACCATGGACCATCTGCAGCGGCTCTACACCGGATACGCCAACGGCACGGTGCAGGCGAACGGATTCCGGCCGCGGGTCTTCGACGGTGATCTGCTGTTCTTCACCGCCGCCGACGACGAGATCAATCTCGCCGACCCGCAGCGCTGCGCCGCGGCGTGGGAACCGTTCGTGACGGGTGTGATCGAGGACCGCAAACTGCGCTGCCGGCATTCCGGCATGACGACGCCGGAAGCGCTGGCCGTCATCGGCCCGGTGCTGCGGCAACAACTCGAGGCCGCCGCCGGCGGCGACACGGAGGAGACGCTGTGAGTTTGGCAGTGGAAGTCACCGATCTGGTCAAGACCTACGGCAAGGCCCGGGTGCTCGACGGCATCGATCTGGAGATCCCCTCGGGCACTGTGATGGGTCTGCTGGGTCCCAACGGCGCCGGGAAGACGACGACGGTCCGGATCGTCACCACCCTGTTGAAACCGACCTCCGGCAATGTCCGGGTCGCCGGGGTCGACGTGGTGCATCATCCGGCGCGGGTGCGCACCCGGATCGGGCTGTCGGGGCAGTACGCCGCGGTCGACGAGAACCTGTCCGGCTTCGAGAACCTGCGGATGGTGGCCCGGCTGTACGGGATGGACCACAAGAAGTCCGCCGAGCGAGCGACCGAACTGCTCTCGGCGCTGGGACTGGAACATGCGGCCGGGCGCCGTGCGGGCACCTACTCCGGCGGTATGGCCCGCCGCCTGGACCTGGCGGGTGCGCTGGTGGCGCGGCCCACGGTGGTGGTGCTCGACGAGCCGACCACCGGCCTGGACCCGCGTGGGCGGCTCGACATGTGGAAGGTGATCGGCGATCTGGTCGACGACGGCACCACCGTGCTGCTGACCACCCAGTATCTGGAGGAGGCCGATCAGCTGGCCGACCGGATCACCGTGATCGACAAGGGCAAGGTGATCGCGCGCGGCTCGGCCGACGAACTGAAGACCTCGATCGGCGGCGACCGCCTCACCGTCACCCTCGCCGAGGGGCAGGACCCGGGCCCGGCCAAGTCCGTGCTGAGCGAGGTCGGTCTCGGCGAGCCGATCCACGAACCGGGCGCCGATCACGTCTCGATCGTGGTCGGCGACGGCACCCGCACCATGGTCGAGGCGTTGCGCCGGCTCGACGACGCGGGGGTGTGCGTGGTGGACGCGGAGGTGACCCGGCCGAGTCTCGACGATGTGTTCCTGTCGCTGACCGGTACGCCCGCGGAGCCGATCGAAGAATCCGAAACCGAAGACGTAGCAGAGGAGATCATGTCGTGAGTACCGTCGAAGCGGCGGTCGCCGAATCGGAGACGGCGGCAGAGCCCACGCAGACAGACGCGGCGGTGACGCGGCCCGACATCGACAAGGACGTCCATACCATCGCGGCGCCGGTCCGGATCTTCCGCGACAGCGCGATCATCGCCTACCGCAATCTGCTCACCATCCTGCGGGTGCCGACGCTGCTGGTCACCGCGACGGTCCAGCCGTTGATGTTCGTGTTCCTGTTCGCCTACATCTTCGGGGCGTCGCTGGGCGGCGGCCAGTACCGCGAATTCCTGCTGGCCGGCATCTTCACCCAGACGGTCGCCTTCAACGCCGCGTTCACCACCGTGGGCCTGGCCAACGACCTGCAGAAGGGCATCATCGACCGGATGCGCACGCTCCCGATGTCGCGGATGGCGGTGCTGATGGGCCGCACCCTGTCCGACACGATGGTCAACGTGGTGGCGCTGGCCGTCATGGTGGCCTGCGGCTATCTGGTCGGCTGGCGGATCAACGGCTCGGTGGCCGATGCGGCGCTGGGGTTCGCGATCATCCTGCTGTTCGCGTTCGCGATGTCGTGGGTGGGTGCGCTGACCGGGCTGATCGCGCCGAATGTGGAGGTCGCCCAGAGCGCCGGACTGATCTGGCTGTTCCCGGTCACGTTCATCTCGTCGGCCTTCATCTCCGCCGAGACCCTGCCGGGCCCGCTGCGCTCGATCGCGGAGTGGAATCCGATCACCGCGGTCTCGGCATCGGGCCGGAAATTGTTCGCCAACAGCTCACCGCCGACCTTCGCCGCCCCGCACGGCTGGCCGGTCGATCACTGTGTGGAATACGCGGTGGCGTGTTCGGTGGCGATTCTGGTCATCGCGGTGCCGCTGGCGTTGCTGCAGTACCGCAAGGTCGCCAGCCACTGATCGTCCCGACAGCGAAAGTCCCCCCGCACGTGCAGTGCGGGGGGACTTTCGCTGTTGCTCGAATTACCGGCCGCGCCGGGTCTTGAGCAGTTCGAGGCGCTCCTGCAGCAGTTCCTCGAGCTCCTCCTTGGAGCGGCGTTCCAGCAGCATGTCCCAGTGGGTGCGCGGGGGCTTGACCTTCTTGGGTTCCTGGGTGGTGCCCTCGATCAGGATGCCCTCCTGACCGTTACGGCACAGCCAGGTCGGCGGGATTTCGGCGTCGTCGGCGAACGGGACGTCGAACTCCTCACCGTTGTCGGTCCGGTACCGCGCCACTCGACGTGGTGCCAGGTCGTGGTCGCGGTCCGTCTCGTAGCTCACCGCTCCGAGCCGGCTACCTCGGAGTACGCGATCTGCCATGGTGTGCGGTCCTCTCTGGCCTGTCGGCAACGTTCTACTTGACTATCAACGCGCCGGCGGCCCGATCGGTTCCCGCGACGGTCAACCGCAGTATTTTACGGTCTCGGCCGGGCCTCGCCGCCTTCGGCCCGGCCGGTAGCGGTGATTCGCCGGTTCCGGCGAGGCCCGGGCGCGGGTGGCGGGCGGGCGGCTAAGGTGTCGGGTCATGTCGCGCCGTGTGCTGTCGTCGTGCCTGTGGTGCGGCCGGGAAATCGCCGATACCGAGATCGGCCGTCGCCGCCGGTATTGCCGGCAATCCTGCCGCCAGCGCGCCTACGAACATCGAAAGGGGCTGGAGGGCACCGGTATACCGGAGGATTCGGTGGTGCTGAGCGCTCAGGAGGCCGCCGACCTCGCCGACCGCTGGTTCGCCGCCCGGTGCGCGGCCGAGGATGTCGCCACCGCCGTCGCCGAGGGCGCCGACCCCTCGGAGCTGGCCGAATTGACCGCCAACCTGGTCGCCCTCGCCAAGGACGCCGAACGGCTGCGCTGACCGTGCCGCACGACGGCCGCGCCCGCGCCCAGGGTTACCACGCCGAGCGCGACAAATGCGAGCACGCCGGCGCGATCGGGGTGGATCAGCGGCACCGCCCGCAGCGCCTGCCACAACAGCAGCGCCACCAGCCCGGCGTACCCGAGGCCCAGCACACCGATCAACCGGGCGCGCACCCGTTCGTCGAGCCAGGGCCGCCGGCGTGCGAGCCAGGCCGTGATCGCGACCGCCGCGAGCAGGACCTGGATGCCGTGCAGTCCCGCGAAATGCGGAATCCGCAGATCACCGCCGATCGTGCTCCAATGCGTGATCGGCATGTCGCCGACGCCGTCGCGCACGGGCAGGGCGGTATCGGTCACCGTATGCCCGGCCGCCAGCCGCACCGGGCGACCCTGCGCGTCCCGCACGGTCTGCTCGCCGGTGAAGCCCATCAGATATCCGAGCGCCATCCCGGCGACCGCGATGGCGAGCCCGGCGTGCACCGCCCGGCTGGTGGGGCGGTCGAGGACGCGCTGGCGGCACAGGACCACGGCGACGACGAGATTCGCCAGGAACAGGCCCGGCACGCCGGAGGCGAACACCATCTGGCCGATCGAATTGACCGCATCGGTTTCGGTGTCGAAGTGGCTGAAGGTGCCGCGAGCGGCCTGCACCACGATGAAACCCACGTCCACGACACCGGTGACGGCGAAAACGGTTCCCGCCCACCAGGTCACGCGCGCACCGCGATGCGGCACCGACAGCAGCCACGCCAGGGTCAGCGTGTACAGGCAGAAGGCGATCCCGAACTTGCCGGGTTTGAGCCACACCGACTCACCGAGGATGCGGCGATCGTCGAACGGCATGGCGCACAGGCAGCACAGAACGAGTGCCGCCATCGCCGCCGAGGTGCACAACAGCGGCCGGTGCCATCGGCGGGCGGGGGAGGTGATCGTGGTCATGACGCGAAGGTAGGAGCGGCGACCCCCGTCGCGCGTCCCCCGGGCGTACTGTTCGGCTCTCATACTCCGGTACCGGTACGTGGCGGCGGAAGGCGAGCTCTGTCACGGGTTTTGCCTCCGGCGGTCCGTCGCCGACCTTATCGGCGCGTCGTGGATTGCAATTCCGAGTCGGACCGGAAGCGGTACGGCCACGGGACGGCTGCCGGTAGATAACAGGCGCATCCGCGGTTGCCGACATCCACGCCGATCCCGCGTGAATTCTGCTCGCGGCCTTGGTGTTTCGCTGCGCAGGCCGCGGCGGCCGGGGCGTCGCGCCTCGAGACGAAACCGAAATATGCTCGCTACCAGGCAATTCGGGCATTGTTCGGCGGCGCGGCTTGTCGGACCATCCGAGTAACTTGGCGGTTATCAGCCCCATCGAAAATCTCCGGGGCTTCGTATCAAGGGGGCGGAGGGCCGTGTCGAACATCGACGAGCGTATCCGGATGGCAGTGGAATGGCTGCGCGGCAGTCAGTTACCGCATCTCGACGGGGGTGCGGGGTGGGGCTGGATCCCCGATGTTCCGCCGAATCCGCAGAACACCGCCGAGGTGGTCTGCATCCTGCATCGGGCCGGGTGCGAAATCCCGCGTGCCGCAAAAGTTGCCATGCTGGTGCGGGCAACGGTCGTGCAACGGCCGATCGGCGACGAATGGTACTTCCGGACCCCGATCGACGTCGCGTGGCGGATCCGCGCCCTGCGTTGTCTCGGAATCGCGGAGACCGACCCCGATCTGGCCGGGGCCGTGCGAAATCTGCTGGACCAACAGGATTCCGAAACCGGCGGCTGGCGCATGTCGGGCTTTCTGGGCCCGGTGTCGATCACCGCGACGGCTGCCGCGGTCGAGGCGCTGATCGGTGGCGGGACCTTCGACGGTGAACGCCACCAGGCCATCTCGCGGGGCATCGCCTATCTGGTGTCGTCGACGTATCAGGAGCCGCGGACGTTGCCGATGTACGCGGCGGCCCACATCGCCGCCGTGCTCGCCCGGCCGGAGATCGTCCGGATCGGTGACAAACGCGCCGAACGCGCGTGCGAGCTGGCGGTCAAGCGACTGCTGACCGGACTGCGCCGGGGTGAGTGGGATATCGAGACCGAGATCTTCCGCCGTGACGATCTCGTCGACACCTGGCGCCATCTCACTCTGCACCTGGCGGTCGGGGCGGTGATCGCGGCCGACAGCCGCACCATCTTCGACCCGGCCGTGCGGGCGGCGATCGTCGCGCTGCTGGATATGCAGGAGATGGACGCACTGGCCATCTACCGGGGCGGTTTCCGCATCTCGGACGAGGGGCCGGTCACCTCGTATGCCACCACGCAGGCGCTGGAGGCACTGCTGCAGGTGCGCCCGGCGATCAACGAGCGGGTGAATCCGGCGAAGGTGTACGACGAGATCTGCCGGGTCGACGGCGCCCATCGCACCGATCCGCAGGCGATCGCCACCCTGGGCGGGCATCGCCTGCTGATGAATTCGACTGCGGGACAGGCGTTGCTGGTACTGGCGGCGTCCGCCGGTGCGACGGTGTTCGCGTTGGCGGTCGGTTTCGACACCGTATTCGGCACGGTCGGCAGCCGCGCGCTGGTGGTGTGGGGCACGGTACTCATCGCGGTGGGCACGTATTGCGGTCTGGCGACGCGCTTTCCGCGACTACCCAAGCGGCGGGTGGCGAGCGCGGTATTCGCCGCGTTCACCGCGCTGGTCATGCCGGTGGTCACTTATCTGCTCGCCTGAGCCGATGAGCGCCCCGCTCCTGCGCATGGTCGCGGTGACCTGCCTGTGGGGTACCTCCAGCGCCCTGCTGGCGACGCTGGCCGCTCCCACCACCGCGGGCCTGGTGGCTCTCGGCGGAGCGGTGCCGCTGCTGGTGTCGGCGCGGCTGCGCGGTCAGCATCCGTGGACGACGCTGACCGCCCATCCGGCGTTGTACTTCCGGCTGGGCGGGCTGGAGGCGGCGAATCTGGCTCTGTACGTGGCGGCGCTGCGGATCGGGCCGCTGCCGGTGGTGGTCGCCCTGCACCTGACCGCGCCGATGCTGATCATCGCCGCCGCACTGGTCCGCGGCCGGCGCGCGCCGACGCTACCGGTGCTGCTCGAACTGCTCCTGGTCGCGGCGGCGATCGGGCTGGTCGCCTGGCGGCACCCGGGCGGCGACCCGCAGATCGCCGCGGTGACCGGATGTGTTCTGGCACTGGGCAGTGCGGCCTGTGTCGCGCTGCTGGTCAGCGTGATCGCCCGGCACTCGGGTCCGGACCACACGATCACCTCGGCGGCGTTGCAGTTGCTGTTCGGCGGTATCGCGAGTAGTCCGCTGCTGCTGCTGGATCCGCCCTCCGCGCGGGTGGCGATCGAGCTGGCCGCGGTGGGTGCCACTCTCCTCGGACCCGGATTCGCGCTCTACTGGCAGGCCCTGCGGGAGCTGAGCGCGGCCACGGCCAGCGTCATCGGGCTGAACGAGGCCGTGGTGGCCACCCTGGTGGGAGCGGTGGCCACGCACAGTCTGCCCACGGCGGCGACCGCCGCGGCAGGGCTGCTCATTCTGATCGCGGCCGGGCTAGAGCAGCGATCGGCGCCGCGACATCGCGTGCCGCCCTGACGAATTCGGTGCAGTGCGCGGGGTCCTTGTCACCCCGGCCGTCGTCGACGCCGGAATTGACATCGACCCAGGACGGCCGGACCGCGTCGATGGCCGCGGGGACGTTGTGCGGGTTGAGTCCGCCGGCGAGCATGACTGGAAAGGCCGGGCTGTCGAACAGTTCGACGATGCGGGCGCTGATCGACCAGTCGTGGGTGCGCCCGGTGCCGCCGAGCCGGTCGGTGGATCGCGAATCCAGTACGAGCCCATCGCAATCGGGCGCCGCGCGCTCGGCGGCGTCGATCGCCTCCGGCCCGGTGACGTGGATCGCGCGGATCACCCGCCGGCCGCCCGCGCCGCGCCGGACCGCGCGCGCGGTGTCGTGTGAGATCAGGCCGTGCAACTGGATGCAGTCGACGCCGATCCGATCGGCGAGGCGCAGAACCTCGCCCGCGTCGGTGAGATGGGTGACCAGTATGCGTTCCATCGAGGAGGGCACCAGCCTGGACAATCGATGGGCGGATTCCGGGTCGAGTTCGTCTTCGCTGAAATGCGTCGTGCCCGAAATGAATCCGGCCGCGTCCGCATCGGCTGCGACGACGGCCCGGAGATCGGACTCGCTACGGATACCGCAGATTTTGGTTCGGACGGTGATCATCGGCACACGATACTGCCCGAACGTGTCCAGTCCGGTGGTTCGTGGCGATTACCACGCTGACCGCGCCCGCGGCGCGGAACTCAGCCGACGCGGCGATAGGCGGTGCCGCGCCGGTCGGCCTCGGCCCACCGGCGCCGGTCCAGCTGGGTGTCGACGGCTTCCACCACATCCGGAACGGTGATCTGCAACAGACCCGGATCGGGGGCGTCGCCGTCGCGGTCCCCGGTGCTGCCCGCCCACAGCGCGATGTGGCGGCCGGACAGATGCGGCGGCGGTCCACTGCGGCCGGGCGCGGTGGGACCGAACAGGGCCACGGTGCGGGTGCCGAATGCCGTCGCCAGATGTGCGACGCCGGTATCGCCGCACACCACCAGCGCGGCCTCGGCGACGGTGGCCGACAGTTCGATGAGATTCTGCTGCCCGGCCAGCACGTGGTCGTGCGACAGGCCGGCACGCGCGGCGATGCCGAGAGCGAGATCGCGTTCGAATTCGTCGCCGGTCACCACGACCTCGCGGCCCTGCACGAGCAGATGCCGGATCACCGCGGCGAATCGTTCACCGGGCCAGCGGCGGGCGGGTGCCCCGGCGCCGACGTGCACGACCACGCAGTCGCGGTGGCTGGTGGTGGCCACCGGCGGCACCAGGCCGAGATTGCGGCGGTCGGCGCTGATTCCGGCCGATTCCAGCAGATGGCACCAGCGGTCGATGTCGTGCATATCCGCTTGCCATTCGGGGCCGTCGAGATCGGGGAAGGCGGCATTGCGGTAACTGAGCAACCGGGCGGGTTCGGTGCGGGCCAATTCGACGATGCCCTCGGCGCCGGAGCCCTGCAAGTTCACCGCCAGCGCGGGCGCCGCGCCGTCCCAGCGCATGGTGTGCGGGTCGGCGGCGGCGACCATCTCGTCCACCGACGTGATGAGGTCGACGATGGGTTTGAGCCGGTGCGGTGCGGCCAGCACGATGTGATCGCGTGGCCTCGCCCGGCGCAGCGCACGAAGGGCCGGGACCGCGGTGAGGAGATCACCCAGTCCACGTGCGCGCAGCACGAGTACAACCGCCACCCTCTTCTCCTAGCCATCACCAAGCGACCCAGCAGTCCCGACCCACTCGATTGCGCACCGTTGCCGCGGCACGAACGAAGAGAGCCACCTGAAGATGACTACCCGAGCCGATCCGGCGTGAAACGCGCGTATTTCCCCACCCGCCGGCATTCAAACCGGTCGGCACCCCGTGGGGTGGCGGCGGCCTGCCGAGCGCCCGGACAACACGCAGGAAACCGGGGCTGTGAGAGGGCGACGTCGCGAGAACGCATGGGGCGGTGCGGATATGCGGGGGAGGCGGGCGAGGGCTGTTCTACTACGCAGTGTCGTTGAATCTGCGTCGATCCTCTACGCTGTGAGCCATGACAGTGGTCTACAACCTGGTGGTCATCGCCCACCTGCTCGGTCTCGCCGCGGTGATCGGCGGATACGCTGCCGGACGGCCGGCGGTGTCGCAGGTGATGCTGTGGGGTGCGCGAGCGCAGATCGTCACGGGTCTGATCCTGGTCGGCATGGCCGACGGCATCGATTCCCTCGACAAGAATCTCGACATGGCCAAGATCGTGGTGAAGCTGGTCATCGCGGTCGCCGTGGCCGGTCTTGCCGAGATCGCGCACGCGGATGCCAAGCGTGGCAAGACGATTGCCTGGATGGCCGACGCCGCCGGACTGCTGGCCATCGCCAACGTGTTCGTGGCCGTGTTGTGGCACTGAGCAGTCGATGCGGTTCGGCATCGACTGCCGAACCGCATCCGACGCCCGTTCAGCCCTCCAGCAGGGTCTGGCCGAGGTAGCCCTGTGCGTCGGTGATTCCCGGCGGAATCACGAACACCGCGGACCCGACGGGTGTGGTCCAGGTGTTCAGGGCGTCGAATTCGGCCAGGCGGCGCTGCACCGGCAGATACTGCGCCGCGATATCGCGCTGATAGGCGGCGAACAGCAACCCCGAATTCGAAATGGTCCCGGGCGCGGGGGCATCGTCGTAGTTGTAGCCCCGCCGCAGGAAACGCTCGCCGTCGCTGGTGTGATGCGCCCGGGCGATATGCGCCGAGGGCGGTATGACCGGGATGCCGTGGGCGTCCACGGCCGCGAAATCCGGATCATCGGATTCGCGGGTACCGGTCAGCGGCGCCCCGGTCGCGATGCGCCGGCCCACGGTCAGTTCCCGTCCCTCGGGGTCGAGTTCGTCCCAGGTGTCCAGATTCATCGCGATCCGGCGCAACACCATCGAGGTGCCACCGCGCAGCCACGGCACGGTCGCGCCGTCGTCCCACACCAGCCGATCGAGATCCGCTCCGGGGGCGATGTTGACCGTGCCGTCGACCTGGCCCATCAGATTGCGCATCGTCTGCCCGGCAGCAGCGTTGCGGAATCCGCGCTGGGTCCAGCGCACCGTCACCAGGGAGGTCACGCTGCGCGACAGCGCCCGTACCGCGTGCGCCACCGTCGTCGCCTCGTCCGCGCAGACCTGCAGCAGCAGATCCCCTTCACAGAATGCGGAGTCGAGCCGGTCGATGGTGAAGCCGGGCAGTTGCGCGAGCCACTGCGGCCGTGCGGATTCGAGTCCTGCCACGGTGAACAGCCGCGGGCCGAATCCGACGGTCACGGTCAATCGGGCGGGCCGGCGAGCCAGCTCCGGTTCGGTGTCGGCCAGCGTCGGTTCACCGGCCGCGAGCCGCGCCGCGTCCCCGGACCAGATGCGCAGCAATCCCGCGAGGTCGGCCCGGCCGGTGCCGGGCCGCAGATCGAAGGCCACGAACGCCGCATGCTGCTGCGGCGCGGTCGCGATCCCACCCTGATGCGGTCCGTAGAACGGTTCGCGCACGGTGCCCGGGTCGGCGGTCTCGGGATGGCGCGTCCAGCGTTCGGCGCCGAAGGTGAGCCCCGCGACGCCCGCCGCACCGGCCGCGGCCGCGCTGCCGCCGAGTAGCCGCCGCCGCGAGAGCCGCTCAGCCACCGTGGGCGGCCGGGGTCGGTGAGTAATTCTCCTGATTGCCCGCGAAGTCACGCACCTGCGCGGTGAAGGTGGTGCTGGTGCCGTCGGCGAATTTCACCGTGACCGGTGTCTGGGCTCCCGTGCGCAGCGGCGCCTTCAGATCGATGAACATCAGGTGGTCGCCACCCGGCGTCAATTTCGCGCTGCCGTGTGCGGGGATCGCCAGACCGCCGGCCTTGGGCCGCATCATGGACGCTCCGTTCGACTCGACCACCTCGTGGATCTCCATGCGCGCCGACGCCGGGCTGGTCGCGTCGACGACGCGGATCTCGTGGTCGCTGTTGTTGGTGAAATTCGCGAACGCCGCCGACATTCCCGCATCGGCGGCCTTGATCCATTGATCGCTCACGGTGACTGAATTGGCGTCCGCGGCAGTGGATGTGCCGCCGGACGAACATCCGGCCAGCAGCAGCGGGATCGAGGCCGTGGCGGTGATCAGCAGGGCCGCGGACCGGTGGCGGCGCACGGGATGGGGGAGAGAGAACATTGGTGAACTCCGTTGCATGAGAAGAGGTTTCATCGTGGGGTGGCAGGGTGCGTAGCGGACACACTCACCCGACCGGGTGCTTGCTGCACGCGGGTCTGCGCGTGGCGCTGTATACGGGTGAGTGAGCGTTTGCCGTACTCCGCCATCGGTATTCGCTCGTTGCTGCCAAGCCACGGGAGGGTTCGGCCCAGGCGACCACCCGGAACCGGCCGCATGCAGCTCGTCCGGCATTCGATCGACCCGGGCTCTATCGGAACCATGGACGGGATGGGCGGCCGGAACAGCACTGCGTGCGATCAGCGAGCGGCGGTCGCGGACGACCACAGTGGTCATCGTCACCGGACAAGGCAGGCGTGCCGACGTCGACCCGGCGCACCGGACAACCGACGCTGATAGCGGGTGTGCACCCGGTCCGACAGCGTCCCGCGGCCTGGACTGCTCGAGCGACCACTCCCGATCGCGTAGCGGGCCGTCCAGGAGCCGTGCGGCACGGTCCATTCGGGTCGCCGTACCTCGATTGCCGATTTGCCGATTGCCGATTTGCCGATTGCCGACGGGCGACTGCCGTGTGGCGAACCACCGGTGGTGGGCTACGGGCACCCGCTGGGCGCACCCTGCGGCGGCTCCCGGGGGATTATCCGCGTATCACGCAGCTCAGCTTGACGGTCATCGGGAGTCCAGGGCCCAATCCAGCGAGACGGCGGACGTGTCCACCGAGATACCGGTATCACGCCCCCGCGACGACCCCATGCGAGGCAGCGAACGAACGGCTGGGGGCGGGCGGCCCACGCCGCCCGGTGCCCGACGCCAGCACGAGCCGCCGCGGCACTGTCACCGTATCCGGCACCGAGACGACGACCGTAGCGCCGCTGATTCCCAGGATGTGCGTGACCGCGCCGACCGCGCGACGAATCAGCGAAACCGCGCGTCGCAGCGTGGTTTCCGCGCCGCGGACCAGAATCGCCCCGGCCACCGTCGCCACGAGGTGCGCGACCAGCATGGGGGCGGTGATCAGCACGTTGTGGCAGTGCGGCGACAGCGTCAGCGCCAGATGGCCGAGCAGCTGTCCGATCGCGAGCAGGCCCATGAGCCGGAACAGTCCGGTGCGGGTGTGCGCGGCGAGGCAGCCGATCGCGGTGCTCGCGGCGATCAGGGCCATAATCGCCGCTGATCCGGGTGCCACCGTGCCGCCGCCGAGGGCGTGTGCGGCGATGCTCACCGTGCCCGCTGCGGCGCCGACGCATCCACCACGCAGTCGCGTGGAAGGGTCGGCCGTTGCTCGCACCCGCTCATGATATCGGTGCTCGGCGACGGTCTCGGCTGCCAGGTCCACCGGTCCGTACCTGTCGTGATGCCCGACACCCTCGCGGTTTCGGCGGTCCGGCGTCAGAGGATTTCCAGCTCGGCCTCGCGCAGATCCTGGGGAAAGACGAATCGCCGCAACGCCCAGAACCGGAATGCCATCGCCAGCAGCACGCCCAGGATCTGCCCGGTGATGAAGTTGGATACCGCCTGGGTGAACGGGCTGACATGCGGCACCCGGATATCGAAGACGTACAGCGAGACCGCCTGCGGAATCACGGTGACGCCGACCGCCAGCGCGCTGACGGCGAAGAACAGCGCCGCCTCGTGACCGCGCCGGCGTCCGCCGCGGGTGTTGAACGACCATTCCCGGTTGAGGATGTAGGAGACGATCGTGGCGATCAGCACGCCGAACGCGCGCGCGGTCAGCGGCTTGTCCGGCAGCACGGTCAGCTTGAGCGCGTACACGACTCCGGTGTCCACGAACCAGGTGATCGCGCCGACGACGGCGAATTTCATCAGCTCCCGATGGGCGAGCAACAGTGCGCGCCAGCGTTCGGGCAGCCGGTCCAGTCCAGCCTGCACCAACGACACGCAATCCACCCTAACCGTGAGCCGGGCGCCGGGCATCCGGACAGCGATCATGACCCGCGAGGTAATCGTCACGCCGACCGCACCCGCATACGATCGGGCAGGTGCCGACCCATACCGCCGGAGATCTGCTGCGCCACTGGCGTCGCACCCGCCGCCTCAGCCAGTTGGAGCTGGCCGGGCGCGCCGAAACCTCGACCCGTCACCTCAGCTTCATCGAAACCGGCCGGTCCACGCCGAGCCGCCAGCTGATCCTGCACCTCAGCGAGGAGCTCGACATCCCGCTGCGCGAACGCAATCGGATGCTGCTGGCCGCCGGCTACGCCCCGGTCTATGCCGAACCCGGATTGGATACCCCAACCATGGCCCCCGTCCGCACCGCGATGCGGCAGATCCTCACCGGTTACGAGCCGTATCCGGCCCTGGCCGTGGACGCGCAGTGGAATATGGTCGACGCCAATTCCGGTGTCGCCCTGTTCCTCGACGGCATTACCGCCGACTTGCTCACCCCGCCGGTCAACGCCCTGCGGCTGAGCCTGCACCCGCAGGGGCTGGCGCCGCGCATCCTGAATCTGGCGCAGTGGCGCGGACATCTGTTCGAACGCGTCGATCGCCAGATCGAGGCCACCGGCTCGGCCGATCTGGCCGCGCTGCGTAGCGAATTGCTCGGATATCCCGGGGGCCGTGACGATCCCGGCCTGCCGGAACCGGATCAGGCCGTCGTCCCGCTGCGGCTGCGCCACCACGACGGCGACCGCGGTGACATCGAACTGGATTTCATCAGCACCATGACCATCTTCGGCAGCCCGATGAACGTCACGGTCGCCGAGCTCGCGATCGAGTCGTTCCTGCCCGCGAGCCCGGCGACCGCCGAATTCCTGCGCCGCCGTTCACAGCTCGAGTAGATGCGGCAGCCCGGCCCGATAGCGGTCGGCGTCGATGCGCTTGAACGGCTCGAATTCGGGCGGTGCGTACATCGGGAACACCGCCGCCCGCGGCGCGGTGTCACCGGCCGCGTCCAGCACCGCGTTGGCCGCCTTGCGTCCCGCCTCGCAGGCGCCCTCCATGGTCGCGAGGTCGATGCCGGTGCGTACGTGGTCGCCGCAGAAGAACACGTTGCCGATCGCCGAATGCGCCTCCGGCCGGTGATCCCAGGAGCCGACGGTGTTCACCAGCAGCGGGGTGTCGTTGCGGTTGCCGCCCTCCTCGAAATGCACACCCGGATCGACGAACCACGAGTGCACGTCGTCGTCGCGCAGCCAGCCGGTGCCGGTGTTGAGCCAGCGTTTCAGCTGCGCCCACACCTCTTGCACCACTTCGTCTTTCGAGCACTGCTTGGCCGGTTTGCCGTACAGGATGCCGGGGGTGTCCCAGTCCGAGACGTCCGCGGACAGGCATTCCACCACCGTCCCGTCGCCGTAGCGGGCCGCGAAATCGCCACGCCACATCGGCGCCTGCCGCAGTGCGGTGATCGCCCACGGCGAGCCGAGTGCCGCGATATGTCCTTCCGGCACGCCGGTGGGCTGCCGTAGATAGAACTGCACGCCGACCATCCAGTCCAGCACCAGTTCCCGCATCCCGGCCAGCGCCGGGTCCGCGGCGAGGATATCGTCGTCGAGGATCGTGGCCGCGCGGTCGGCCGGCATCGCGCACACGTACCAATCCGCCTGTACCGCACGCCCGCCCACGTTCGCGCCGCTGATCCGGTCACCCGACAGACGCAGGCTCGTCAGGCCCGCGCCGGTGACGAACCGGACTCCCTGTCCGGACAGATGCGCCACCCACGGATCGATCCACGCCTCGTTGGTGGGGCCGTTCAGGATTCGATCCACCCCGCCGCGATATTGCGGCGCGATGCCGGCGCCGGCGAAAACCAGTGCCTCTCCGATGGTTCCGATGGTGCGCGCGGAGCTGGTCTCCGACTTCGCCGCCACCGTGATCCGGGTCAGCGCTCGCGCCAGGTAGTCCCGATAGGCCTGCGACTTCCCGGCGGCGCCGACCGCGTCCATCCACGAGCGGTACTCCCATTGGCCGAAGCGGCGTTCGGGGGAGCTGGTGAACCACATCATCATCCGGTCGCCGAAGAACGCCAATTCCTGCGGCGGCAGCTGCGGGATGAAGCCGAATCCGGCGATGAGCGAGTTGCGGATGCGATCGGGGTTCAGTTCGCGCAACCCGGCGATCTCGGTCGGCACCGTCACCGGGGGCAGATCCGGGAATCCGGCGACCGTGGCCTCCACCCGGATCAGATTCCCGGCCACCCCGTTCGCGTTGCCGGGGAACGGGATTCGCGCCATGGTATCCGGTACGTGCTGGTAACAGCCGGGGAAGAAGCGGAAGCCGTGTTCGCCGGGCAGGTCCGCGCGCCCGCCCGCCCCGGTGCCGGGCACGCTCATGCTGCGCGCCTTGCCGCCGAGCGCGGTCGGCTCGTACACCGTGACCGCATAGCCGCGTTCGGCCAGTTCGTGCGCCGCGGTCAACCCGGATACGCCACCTCCGAACACCGCCACCGTGCGGCCCGAACGAACTTGGCGGCGTGGCGGATTCGCGCGTGCGGCCGTGGCCCATGCGCCGCTCGCCGCGAGGGCCGCGCCCGCTACCGCCGCCCCTCGCAGCAACTGCCGCCTGCCGAATCCACCCGCATCGTCTCGACCGGTCATGTCCACTCCTCGAATCAGCGAGCGGGACCGGCCCTGCGTCGATCCCGAAGCCCGAATTTCTGTGCCTGCGAATCTGTTTCACCGAGGTCCGGCAGTATCGAAGGCCCGCCGGCCGGCCCGCCCCTCACTTCGGCGCCGCCACCGGCCACCGCTGCCACGCCGAACCCCACCGCGCCGCCTGACGTTCCCGCCAGTCCTGCGCGCTGTCGCGCACCTCGCGAATCACGGTGTCCACCACCGTGGCCGCCGGAGCGTGCGCCAGTGCCTGCAGCGCGAACTTCGCCGCCCGTGCCGGGGTCAGCAGTTCGTCGGGGGTCCGCGCCCGGGTCATCACATCCAAGGCGAGGCCGGCCAGGTTCGGGTCGGCCGCACCGGCGCGGTACAGCTGCACCTCGAGCGGTGACATCTCGGTGCCGCGGGCGAGCCGGTTGGTCCACTGGTACATGGGCAGGCAGTCCTGTTCCCGCCGGTGCTCCCATCGGGTCAGTGCCCGGTCCAGCGCGGCCGCGTCGTCGAGTACCGGTGCCGCGCATTCGCCGAGCAACCGTCCGTAGCGCATCGCATCGCGCATTCCCTGTGCGGTGACCGGATCCTTGAAATGCCCGGCATCGCCGGGCAATGCCCAGCCCGGACCGGTGGAGCGGCGGAAATAGGAGACGATGCCGGTGGCCGAGCGCACCCGGCCGATCGGTTCGCAATCGGCCAGTCGCACAGCGAGTTCCGGGATCGCGGCCACCATGTCGCGGTAGCGCCGCTCGGTCTGCCCGGCGGTGCGCGGCCCGTGGGCGACCGGTGGCTGGATCAGCGACAGCACCGCACCGTCCTCGCACGGGAAGGCGGTTCCCAGCAGATCCCCGGCCCGCCACTGCGCGGCCGTCGACCGCCATTCCGGGCGGCCGTCGCGCCAGTAGGCGAAGTAGCACGCACGCCCGCTGGGCTTGCTGCGGTACGGGTCCAGGGCTCCGGTCAGCCGCGCCACGGTGGAGCGGCGCCCGTCCGCGCCGACCACCAGGCGGGCCCGGATCTCGTGGGTGGTCCCCGCACGATCGACCGCGCGCACACCGGCGACCCGGCCGGCGTCGCGGATGAGTTCGATGACCCGCATCGATTCGTGGACGGTCGCACCGGCCGCGCGGGCCGTGCACACCAGGGCCGCGTCGAATCCGGTGCGCCGCACGCACATCGCGTAGTCGATGCCTTCCACGGCGGTGAACGGCGCCCGCACCACCTGCCCAGCGCCGGCGGCGAACGCGACTCGCAATCGGGGCGCGCCGAGTGCCAGCACCCGCTCCAACGCGCCCAACGCCGCTACCTCGGCGAGGCCGGCCGGCCACAGCAGATGGGTCGAGAGGGTGTCGGAGGGGAATCGGGCCGAGTCCACGACGACGACGCGCCGTCCCGCGCGGGCGAAGGCGATGGCCGTTGCCGACCCCGCGCAGCGCGCACCGACAACCACCACGTCGGTGAATTCGATGTCCGGACAGTCGTTTTCGTCGTGACCGCGGTCATTCGCCGGAAGATCCCGGACGGTCGCGTGGATGCCCGAATCGGTCGGCGAGGGGTCGGCAGGTTCGTCGGTAGGCATCGGCGCCGCCTTCGGGGTCACTATGTTCGGACACTATGTCCTAATGAGAGAATGAAGTGACTCCTCTCACATTGTCAATATGTTTGGACCGATTGTTCGCGGCAATTACCGACGCTCGAGCCGCCCGCGCCGGTGACACTCCGGATCGCCCACCTGATCCGGTCGTATCCGCGATGATCACCGGAAGGCGTGGCCGCCCGGCCCGATCGGAAACGACCGTGATGAGGTACCGCGATGGCGTTGATGTCACCCCTGGACTCGGCATTCCTGCTGCTCGAATCGCGCGAACACCCCATGCACGTCGGCGGCCTCTCGCTGTTTCGTCCCTCGGACACACAGAAGCGATCGGCACGGCAGTTACACGAGGAATTGGCCTCGGGCACCGGCCAACTCACCTCGGTGTTCCGGCGCCGGCCCGCGCGGTCGCTGGCGAGTTTCTCCCCGCTGCGGTGGGATCTCGACGACGACGTCGATCTCGACTACCACGTCCGGCTGCTCTCGCTGCCCACGCCCGGGCGGGTGCGTGAACTGCTGGAACTGGTATCGATGCTGCACGGATCGCTGCTGGACCGCCATCGCCCGCTGTGGGAGGTCTACATCATCGACGGGCTCGCCGACGGCCGGATCGCCTTGTACACCAAGACACATCACGCGCTGATGGACGGCGTGTCCGCGGTCCGCACCTGGCAGCGGGCCCTCTCACCCGACCCCGCCGCCCGCGACTGCGTGCCGCCGTGGCGCTCTCCCGGCCGACGTCCGGGCGCCGGCTCGAGCACGCTGTTGCGCCGCTCGGCCGACGCGGTGCGCGCGGCCGGGCGGATCGGCACCGCTGTACCCGAATTGCTGTCGGGCGCATACACGATCGCGCGCGATTATCCCGAACCGCGCCCGTTCGGGGCCCCGCACACGATGTTCAATGTCGCCATCACCGGTGCCCGGCGATTCGCCGCGCAGTCGTGGCCGCTGCCGCGGTTGCGTGCGGTCGGAGCGCGCGCGGGGGCGACCGTGAACGACGTGGTGCTGGCGATGTGCGCGGGCGCGCTGCGGCGATATCTGCTCGCCGAGCAGGCGCTACCGGCCGAGCCGTTGATCGCGATGGTGCCGGTCTCGCTGCGTGGCACCGCCGAAACCGCGGCGGGAGAGGGCAACTCGGTAGGTGCGGCACTGTGCGACCTGGCCACCGACGAACCGGACCCGGCCGCGCGACTCGCCCGCATCCACTCCTCGATGGCGCGGACCAAGAACGCTATGTCGCGGCTGACGCCGCTGCAGATCCTGGGGTTGTCGGCGGTCAACGTGGCAGGACTGGCATCGGCGGCGCTACCGGTGCGGCTGCCGGCCGTCGCGCCGCCGTTCAACATCGTCATCTCCAACGTTCCCGGCGCCGCCGAACCGCGGTACTGGAACGGCCTGCGCCTGGAAGCCGCCTATCCGGCGTCGATTCCCCTCGACGGACAGGCGGTCAACATCACGACGATCAGCTCCGATGGCGCCATGCACTTCGGCATCGTCGGGTGTCGCCGCAGTGTGCCGCACCTGCAACGGCTGCTGACCGGGCTCGACGAATCCCTCGCCGAACTGGAGTAGCCGGGCTGCGCGCGGCAACCGGACGCGACTCGATGGTCGGCGCCCGATGATCAGGCGATGCGGGCGGTTTCGGTGAGGGCGTCGGCGGCGGCGGTGAGAATCCGTCGCGCCCGCGGAAAGTCCTGCAACTGCCCACCGAGCAGATCGATGACAGGAAACAGCGAGTGGGCGGGTACCGCGCGTGCGCTCAGCACGTCGGCGGTCCACGTGACGAAGGTGGTGAACAACTCGTCGTCGTCCAGATACAGTGCGGTAGCGAGGAATTCGAGTATCTGCGAGATATCCTCGGCGGTGCGTTCCAGCTGGAATTCGGAATACTCCCGCATCGCGGGGAAACGGTGCTCCAGCTCCGCCATGGTGGTCGCCAGCAACTGCGGTGTGCTGCGGGCGATCAGGGTGAATTCCTGATCGGTCAGATGCGGCAGCGTCCGGTGCGCCTGCTGCTCGCGTCGCAGCCCCCGGGCGAGCAGCTCGGCCGCGGTCGCGGCATCCGGCGCCCAGGCGTCCGCACCGAGCAGGTTCGCCCAGCGGCCCTCCGGCCCGAACGCCGCACCGCCCACGAGTACCGGCACTCCGGCCGCCTGACATGCGGTGATCGTGCCGTGCGCCGACGGCAGGCGGGTCGGCAGCGACGACGACAGCAACACGGCATCGGGTCCGGTGTTGTGCAGGTGGGCGATCAGGTGCCGCGTGGGCACCTGGGCGCCGAGGAAGTCGACGTGCCAGCCACGCAGCCGCAGCACCTCGGCCACCAGCCGGGCGGGCAGCGCATGCCATTCGCCGTCCACACACGCGACGGTCACCCGACCGGCCGAAGCGGGGCGCGTTCCGGCCGCATGCAGAGCCAGTGCCGTCACGGCACGATCGTTGATCGCGGTGGCGGTGTGCTCGTCGGCGACACTGAGGGTGTTCGCGGCCCATTCCGCCCCCACCCGGCGCTGCACCGCGGCGATCACATCGAGCAGGACCGCCTCCGGTTCCAGACCCGCATCCAGCGCCGCGAGCACGATGCCGATCGCCGCGCGTTCGTCACGGCCCGTGACCGCCGTCCACAGCTGTTCACGAAATACGGAGGGGTCGTGGGTGATTCGGCGATGCGGCTCGGACATGGACGGCGGCTCCTTCGCTGCGCGGGTCAGTCGATCACGGGGGTCGGGGTGCGCGGCGCGGTGATCGCGACGACCGCGATGTCGTCGTGCTGGTTGCGGCCGACCCACTGGGTGGTGAGCATGTGGACGCGCTCGACCACTGCCTCCGCGGGCATATCCGCACACTGCGCCAGCGCGGCGATCAAACGCTCCTCACCGAACATGCGCCGGCCCAGCGGCCCGCCACGCGCCTCCGTCACACCGTCGGTGTAGAGCAGGCAGGTTTCCCCGGGCGCGAGCGAAGTCCGGAATGTCGTGGCGGTGATTCGGGGGAGCGCGCCGACCAACTGCCCACGCGTCTCGGCCGTTTCGACAGTCCCATCGGCGCGCACGATCAACGGTGGCGGATGCCCGGCGGAGGTCAACCGCAGCAGCACCCGCCCTTCCCGATGTACGGCCGATGCCAGCACCAGCGTGGCGAACCGGTCGTGGTGCGAGGACACCAGCGCGTCGTTCAGCAGGGCGAGCATCCGCTGGTGATCGTCGGCCATCGGCACCAGCGCGTGGACCGTGTTGCGGATCTTGCCGGTCAGCACGGCGGCCTCGAGACCTTTACCGCAAACGTCGCCGAGCACGACGAGGGTTTCCCCGCCCGGTGTCGCCGCGCGGTGCACGTCGTAGAAGTCCCCGCCGATGATCTCGTGATTCTCCGAAGCCCGGTAGGCGCCGGCCAATTCGATTCCGTGGATCCGGTGCAACTGCGGCGGCAGCAGCTCGCGCATCAGGATCGCCGTGATGCTGGTCTGCTCCGCGTACAGCCGCGCCGCCGACAACGCGATACCCGCCCGGCCGGCGAACAACTGGGCGAAGATTTCGTCGCGCTCGTCGAAGATCCGCTCGCCGGAGTGTCGCAGCAGTACCAGCGCTCCGGCCGAAACTCCATGGCCGGGAAGCGGAGTCACGATCACCGAGCCCGCGCGATTGGCGAAACCGGGCGGCAGCAGCCACGCCGGCACCGCCGCGGCATCGAGCCACTGCGAGGGAATCGGCGGGAACCCGCGCAGTGCCTCGCTCAGTCCGGCCACCGCGTCGGGATCCTCCTCGACGACGTTCACCCGCACCACACCGTGTTCGTCACACGAGACGACCGACAGCGCCCGCCCGGCCGGGGGAGTGACGACCACCGCGGCATCGGCGAGATGGCGGGCGGCGAGCCGGACTGTCGTCTCCAGGCACCTGTCGACATTCAACGACGCCAGCAGCCGCTCGGAGGCCTGCGACAGGAAGGCGGTCCGTTCGCGTTCCTGCTCCAACTCCGAACGGCTCTCCTGCAGCGAGCGCGCGGTGTCGCCGAGCAACCACCAGACGATCGTCCCTTCGGCGCCCGGGGAGGCGACCGCATGCAGTTCGCGCCCACGCACGCGCCCGGACACCGAGGCGGGCGACGACACGCCGTCCGATGCCGCCGTCGCGTCGTGTGCCTCGGACAACCAGGGCAGCGCGGCGCGGTGCAACGGCTCACCCACCGCCGCATCGGGCACCAGCGCCGCGGCGTCGCCGGTCAGCGCCACCACCGTGCCCGCGCGATCGACCACCACGGCCGGATACGGTATCGCCGACCATCGGTCCACCCCACTCACGATGGATTCGGGCATCGCGACCTCCTCACATCCAGTCACCCGAGTGAAACCCGCTGCGCCGCAGTCGAACCGGCGTCACGGCTGCTCCGCCGAGCTACGCCGGGACCGTTGTCCGGCGTCGGGATCGGATCGCTCCTCGGTGGTGGGCGAGACCACGAATTCGACGGTCGTACCGTCGGCGCCCGAGACGACGCGGGTTCCGGGCATCAGGGCGTTCATCATGGGCAGGCCGCGACCGCGATCGACCTCCTCGTCCGCTCGCGGCGCGCGCCAGGTCCCGCTGTCGGAGACGGTGATGCGGATCGAATGCGTAGCCGTGGCGTGCAGCACGATGGTACGGCCGTCACCGCGATGCCCGTGCTCGACCGCATTCGTACACGCCTCGTTGACGGCCAGCAGCAGATCGTAGGCGCGATCCGGTCCGAGGGTCGTGCCCGCGAGCCAGGCCCGCAGCAGGGTCCGCACGCGCTGCAACTCCCCGGACCGGGCCCGGAATTCGATGTGCAGATCCTCGAGCGAGCGCTGCCCGCTGGTCGTCGCGGCCTTTCGATCGCCGCTCTCGGGGTGACGCATGCCTTCGGGGTGACGCATCCGATATCAGCCGTTCGTGTGGGCGAGGGCGCTCGCGACCGCGGCGTCGACGTCGTCGAAGAGCGCGAACACCGTCGACAGGCCGGTGACCTCCACCACGCGCCGCACCGGCCGCGGCGCCACAACCAGCACTCGCCCCGCCTGTCGCAGGGCGCGGACCAGCACATTCATTCCCGAGGAGTCGAAGAATTCCACCGCGGACAGATCCACGATCAACTGTTCCGGTTGACGAGTCACTGCCTGCTGGACAGCCGTATCCAGCCGTGGCGCGGTATGCGAATCGACCTCGCCAGCCGCGACCACCACCACGAAACCGCCCACCGAGATCACATCGGCGGTGCAGCCGCTGTGGCCTTCGTATCCCACGTGTTCACCCTTCCCTGCACTCCCGGCATCCGTGTCCCGCCCCACGAGTATGAATCGTGCCGGCCGGGCGGATGTGTGCAGGCACATCTGCGCCTGACGAACACCGCGATACTCGGCGTAGTTTCGCGGTGCCGCGCGCGGCTGTGGTCTCAACCTCGCAGGATCACCGAGTGTAACGGCCGCTGCGCCCCCTCCGGGACACGCATCGAGCCGCGCTCGCCCAGCCCCGTCCACGGCGGACCTGCCGCATTCGTCGTGCGATGAGCGAAATCGCGTACGCCGATGGACGATTGGAAGGCGAACGGCACGCCGAGGTGGCATGGTGCGGGCATTTGCGTGGCCGGGTCCGGTGTGTCTGCCGCGACACCCGACGTGTCGCCGACATGTCCCGGGCGCCGCGTGGTTATATCGCGCGACGACGTTCACGGAGGTGTTCGGTGACGACAGCAGGTCTCATCCTCGCGTGCCTCGCGGCCGCGATTCACATCTACATCTTCTACCTGGAATCGGTGGCGTGGACGAGGCCGAAGACCCGGGCCATATTCGGGGTGTCCTCGGCCGCCGAAGCGGAAACGACCAGGAGGATTCGTCGCGGGCCAGCGACGGCACAACCGCGTGAGCGCTCCGGTGGCGGGATCTATTTCAGGTGGGAGTCGAACCAGTCGAGCATGACATCGGGATGTTCGCCGAAGTAGTTGTAGCCGCGGAATCGCTGGTCGGTGCCCTCGATCCAGTGCAGTTTCTTGTCGGTGGCGCCGAGGTTGTCGTAGATCGCCTGTACGTCGGAAGGGAAGGTGAGGGTGTCGTCGCGCACCTGTGCGACCAGGGTCGGCATCTTCACCGCCGGGCCGTGCGGGATCGGCGACTGCTCGTCGACGCGGAAACCGGTGCGTCCGCGCAGCGCCTCGTCGAACAGTTCGACGCCGTTGTCGATTCCGGCGCCTTCGACGACAACGCGCTCGACGAAGGCGCGCGCCGAGATCGGTTGCAGCGCGATCATCGCCTTGATGTGCTCGAACTCCTCGGGATGCTTGTCGACGGCGACGAAGGTCGAGTCGGCGCCCAGGCATACGCTGAGCAGGCCGGTGGTCATGTTCGCGGTGTCGGGACGGGTCCGCGCGTAGCGGATCGAGGCGATGACGTCACGGTACTCGAGCAGGCCGATACCCACGATCCCGCCGCTACCGCTGCCGCTGAGGCCGTGATTGCGCAGGTCGTAGCAGAGAATGTTGTATCCGGCGTCGTGCAGCGCCTTGTACGCCGGCAGGAAGTTCACCTCGAACCCGCCGAAGTCGCCGAGTCCCTCCAGATGTCCCGCGTAGCCGTAGCGGTTACCCGGCAGGAAGTGGTTGTGGATGATCAAGCGGTCGGAGTCGGCCGGGATGAACCATCCCTCGAGGTTGACCCCGTCGAGGGATGGGAAGTACACGTCCTCGTAGTTCAGGCCGACTTCGTCGGGGCGCCGGTACACCGGAGTGCGTTTTCCGTGGGCCCAGAGTTCGACCATCGGCTCGATGACCTTGCCAGGTGCGATCGCACCCATCGCCTTGGCCCCAAGGTTCTGCACGGTTTGCTTGGCCTTCGCCGCAGTGTCGGTCATCGTGATCGCCTTTCGTTGCTCTGTATCGGTCTGTGGCCGCCTACCCGAACCTCCGTGGAGAATTCACGCCCCGAGGAACAGCCGTTCGTTCGGCAAGCGCGGCAACGACAGACGACTCTCGAGGACGTCCAGAACCAGTTCGATGGCGTACCAGGGCCTTCGACGCCAATCCCGGATCAGATTGCTCGCCGCTTCGGCGGCAGCCGCGTAGTCGAATGCCGTGCCCCCCAACCAGATTCGCAGATGTACATCACCGCCCAGCGGCGCCCCGATCCCGTTCCGAGTGGCCGTCTCACCCTCGACAGCACCATGTGTCCACATCGAGCATGTCCCTTCCTGGGTCGGATTTGCTGTCGAAGGCCGAAGGCGAAGTTCGCCGGACGACACCGGTGAGCGTGGCGGCCGGGTCGGGTACACAATCCACGATATGCGCGGGTCCGTTCGCGTACGTGGGAGAATTTCTTCCCCCTCTCGGCTCGGTGATCGTCTACGGGAGCTCGCACGTCGAGGCGAACGTAGCCGTGGAATGGTGTCAGCCACTGCGGGCAAACCAGGTTGGCGGTGTGTCGCAACGCGTTGCGGCAGTTGATGTCCCGCAGTCGGCGACGGTGTGGGTGGTGGCCCACGGCGTGGCGGTTCCGGGCTTCTCGAGTTGCTCGCTCAGACTGCGGGCACCAGCGTCAGCGTCCGGCCGTCCGCGACCGTGGTGCCGGTGTAGCGGGCCGTGGAATCGTCGCGAACCAGAGTTCCGTCGTCGCCGATGGCGAAGCGGCGCAGCACCTCCTCACCGGCTCGCGCGGGATCGGTGCCCAGGACCCACAGCGCTTTCCCGCTCGGCGACATCACCGATGATTCGGAATTGACGCCGGGTTCGGGGGCGAAGTCGACGTCGGGCAGTCGGCGCAGGGTCCCGTCGGGTTGGATCGCGTAGGAGCTGATGAACGACGATCCCATATTGGGCACGTACAGGTAGCGGCCGTCCGGGGTGGTGCTCGCGATGTGCGGCAGCAGGCCCGCCGGGTACGGCGATCCGGCGACCTCGCTCAGCGTCCCGTCCTCGGCGCGGTTGAATGCCTGCACGGTAGCGCTGAGCTCGTTGGTGATGAACAGATGCCGACCGTCGGCAGTGATGGCCGGATAGAGCGGATTGATGCCACCTGCCAGGCGCTGCTTCGCCTCGGACAAGGTGCCGTCTGCGCGGATGTCGAAGACCACCAGCTGGCGGCCGGTGACGCTGGCCACATACAGGTTGCGGCCGTCGGGTGAGACCGCGGCCGAGCCCAGACCATCGATCGCGCCGCCCACCGGGACGGCGGAACCGTTGCGCACCGCGACGCCGTCGCTGCCGATCCGGATCGGCACGATCGCCGCGTTCACCGCCCCCACCGTGACGAATCCATCGCGACCGTTGGGCGCGAACGCGATATCGACCGGAGTGTCGGGCAGCGGCATCGTCGCGAGCGGCGACAGGCCACCGTCCGGGCCGATGGTGTAAGAGATCAGCCGCGGATCGGTAGTGGGCGCGGCGTAGAAGAACCGGCCGTCGGGCGACGG
The DNA here is from genome assembly GCF_963869435.1 of Nocardia violaceofusca NBRC 14427. Taxonomy (NCBI): domain Bacteria; kingdom Bacillati; phylum Actinomycetota; class Actinomycetes; order Mycobacteriales; family Nocardiaceae; genus Nocardia; species Nocardia violaceofusca. Next base: position 424,040 of record NZ_CAWMPM010000004.1, on the reverse strand, counting down.
CGCCTGCGCCCAGTTCGGCAAACCGGTCGCGGCCCGCCCCGAGAGCGGGATCGGCTGCCCGGTGTCGGAAGCGCTGAATCCGACGATCCCGTCGCTCATGAAGCCATGGGCGTAGATGTGGTAACCGGCATCCGAGGCCGCCGGTGCCGCCACCGCGGGCTGGGCCGCCGCGGCGCAGCCGAGAACTACGGTGGCCGCGATCGCCATCCCCCAGCCGGTACGCCCGGTCCTGCCGGTTCCCGTGTCCGCGCCCACCACGCGCATCCCCTCATGACCTGTCACCGTTGAATCAGATGTCATGGTGCGCAGCCTATGGCTGGTAGACCGCACCGACTGTCCAGTGAATTGGACAGTCTCGCGACGATCGTGAACACCTCGGTCGTCCCGCAGTTCTGCGGAAGCCATGCGCCGCGCAATCGTGGCCGCCGCCGACGGTGAGGCACGGACCTCTCACGTTGGCTGGGAAGGATCGTTCCTAGGCAGCGTCTCGGCCTGCCGCTGCTGCCGAAACGGCCATACCTTGGGCTTATAACCGAAGAGTAGCCAGCGAACAGGACGGAACATCATGGCAGACAACATCGAGACCGTGGCGGTCAAGGGCTGGGCCTGGGACATCGCGACCGACATCTACTATCCGCCGAACTTCGACGAGTCGAAGGTATATCCCGCGATCGTCTCCGGCCACCCTACCGGCAGTTGCAAGGCGCAGACCTCCGGAAATGTCTACGGTAAAGCGCTGGCCGAGGCCGGCTTCGTGGTCGCGGCCTTCGACGCGAGTTTCCAGGGCGACAGCGGCGGTGATCCGCGCTCGGTCGAGGATCCCGGGTTCCGGACCAGCGACTTCAGTTTCGTGATCGACCATCTGGTGACCCTGCCCTACGTCGACGCCGACAAGATCGGTGTGCTCGGGATCTGTGGCGGCGCGGGCTACTCCGTGGCGGCCACCAAGATCGACCGCCGGATCAAGGCGCTCGGCACCGTCGTCGGCAGCAACGTCGGCCGGCTCATGCGCGAGGGCTTCTCCGAGTACAACCCGATGGGCATGCTCGAGGCCATCGCCGCGCAGCGCACCGCGGAAGCGCGCGGCCAAGACCAGGTGATCAACGATCTGCTGCCTCCGTCGGTCGAGGCGGCGAAGCAGGCCGGTATCACCGATATCGACGTCGTCGAGGCCACCGAGTACTACAAGACCGACCGCGGCCAGGCCCCCGGCGGGAAGACCAGCTTCAACTTCGCTCGCCAAGCGGCGCTGGCGGATTGGGACGCCTACGACCGCGTGGAAATCTTCCTGACGCAGCCGCTGTGCGTCGTAATCGGCGACAAGGTCGGCGCCTTCGCCTCCAACCGCCTGAGCATGGAGCTCTACGGCCGTGCGGCGTCCAAGGACAAGCAGCTCGTCGTCGTCGAAGGCGCATCCCACTACGACCTGTACGACAAGCCCGGCCCGACCGGTGTCGCACTGGAGAACCTGGTGCCGTTCTACCGCAAGCACCTGAGCTGACCGCTCGACACCACGACGTGGGCCACCGGAAACCCCGGTGGCCCACGCGCTTTCGCCATCGACCGCCACACTGAGCGTTCACGCCTCGTCCGGCGTTCGCTGCTGGGCGTCGTCTGCGACCCAGGCCGCGATTTGTGCGCGTGAGGTGAACGCGAGTTTGGTGAGGATATGTTCGACGTGGCCTTCGGCAGTGCGTTGGGAGATGACGAGCCGGGCGGCTATTTGCTTGTTGCTCAGTCCCTGTGCGACCAGATCGGCGACCTGCCGCTCACGCTTGGTCAACGTGGCGGGCGAGCGAGAGGCGGCGCCGGTGTGTGCCTGTCCGAGTGCGACGGCGACCGCGCCGTCCATACCTATTGATCGGCCGCGCCGGAATGCCGAATCGAATTTCCGTACCCCCAGAGCGCGGCGCGCCACCTGCTCGCATTCCTGGTGGAAGGGCGCGATCGTCGGATAGATCGTCGCGGCCCTGCTCACGACCTGCCAGATGTCATCGACCGCACCGAGCAGCACCGCGGCGCGTTCGGGATCGGCGTCGGCCACGATCCAGGCCATCGACTCGAGGCAGAATGCGGCCGCCACGGGGCTGTTCAAGGTGCGGTTGAGTTGCAGCGCGGCGTGAATCAGTCGCTCCGCGCGCGATGCGTCGCCGTGCTGCCAGGCGGCCACACCCAGTCCGCGAAGCGCCCCGCAGCGGTAGGACAACTCGCCGGACGTTTCGGTGATGGACAGCAGCTTCCGGCACCAGGCGGCTGTCTGCGCCATGTCCACGCGCATTTCGTATGCCCAGGCGAGGTAGGCCATGGCATTGACGTACATCACGGACGGCTTCGGTGAGGGAAGTACCTCGACCGCATTCGTGAGTGATGTACACGCGCGAGCGAGGTCGCCGCGGATCAGGGCGAGTATGCCGTCGGCGTGATCGATTTGTGCCCGGACGCTGGGGCGCGCGTCCTGTTCACCAAGAAGGTGTGCCATCTGCAATGAGTTTTGCGCGGCAGCAAAGTCGCCGTGTGCGGCAGCGAGCTGGATATCGGCCCGGAGCGCCTTGGCGCGATCAGGAATCGACCGGGCGTCGGTGCGGGCGATGGCACGCTCGAGCCAGAGCCTTCCTTCGCCGTATTGTCCACGGAAGAACCAGAATTCGTACAACGCGGCCGTGGTGCGCAGTGCTGCGTCGGCCGCTTCGGAGGTTTCGTCGCCGAGCATGGCATCCAGTGCGTCACGGAGATTGGATTGCTCCCGGTCTATGCGCGCTATCCATTCGGGCTGCCGGTGGCTGAGCCAGCCGGCCTCGGCGTCCAGGACCAACTGCTGGTACCAGTCGCGGTGTCGCCGACGCAGTTCGTGATACTCACCCGACTCGTGCAACCGCTGTCGGCCGTACTCGCGCAGTGTCTCGAGCATCCGGAAGCGCACCACGGTATCGACTTCTTCTCGGATCAGAATCGACTTGTCCACCAGAGCGGAAAGCACATCGAGTGCGCTGTGCGGTGTCAGGTCCCGGCCCGCCACGTGTTCGGCGGCGTCGAGTTCGAACGTGCCGGCGAAGACGGCCAGCCGGGCCCAGACGCGCTGTTCGGTCGGAGTGCAGATGGCATAGCTCCAGTCGACGCACCATCGCAGCGTCTGTTGCCGCGTCGGTGCGGCGCGGCTTCCGTGGGTGAGAAGTGCGTAGCGGTCGTCGAGGTGTTGCACGATCTGCTGGGCGGACATCGAACGCAGCCGGGCCGCGGCGAGTTCGATCGCGAGCGGCAAGCCGTCCAGCCGGGCACAGATCTGGGCGACGGCGGCCTGGTTCTTGTGGTCGAGCTGGAAGCCCGGCACGGCAGCGGCGGCGCGCTCGCTGAACAATGTCATCGCGTCGAAGCGGCGTCGCTGAGGGGCGGGTTCCTCGTCGCCGGGTGTGGTCAGCGGGGCCACCCGGACCACCGACTCGCCGGCGATGTTCAGTGGTTCGCGACTCGTCACGAGAATGCGCAAATCAGGACAGTTCCGCAGGACGGTATCGGTCAGTTTTGCCGCGGGCTCCACCAGCTGTTCGCAGTTGTCCAGGATCAGCAGCGCCGTCGTGGTGCTGAGACGCTTGATCAGCACCTCGAGCAACGATGCGTCCGGTTCGTCCCGGATGCCGAGAGTAGCCGCGACCACGCTGGTCAGAAGCGAAAGGGTGGTGACGTCGGCGAGCTCCACGAACCACGTTCCGTCGGCGAAGTCCTGTCTTCGAGCCGAGGCAGCGCGCAGCGCCAGCCGCGTTTTTCCGACACCACCGATGCCGGTCAGCGTCACCAGCCGGGAGGACGTCAGAAGGTTCCGTATCTCGGACAATTCGTGGCGGCGGTTGATGAAACTCGTCAACTCCGCCGGCAGATTCCCGCGTCCGCTGCCCGAATGCGATGCCGGGGTCACAACTCCGGTCTCCCGCACATCGGAGTCGGGCTCGCCCCGCAGTGCCATATCGTCGACCGGGAATCCGAGGCGCTGCTGGATCCGGCGAATGGACTCACCGAATGCGGCGGCCGAGGGACGGTCGCCGGGGTCGCGGCTCATCGCCGTCGTCACGAGGACTGCCACGTCCCCGGGTATGCCGTCGCGCTGCAGGTCGGGTACCGGTTCGGTGCTGATGCGCAGGAATTGCGTCACCATGTTCTCTCCCGTGCGCCGTTCGAATGCCGCATGGCCGGTGAGCGCGCTGAACAGGGTGGCGCCCAACCCGTAGACATCCGAAGCGGGGCTCGGTGTGCCGCCCTCGAGCACCTCGGGTGCGGTGAAGGCTGGCGATCCGGTCAACGTACCCGCGGCGGTCCGGAAGGCACCGGCGATGTGGGCGATCCCGAAGTCGGTCAACGCCGGCTCACCGTAGTCGGTGAGCAGGATGTTTCCGGGCTTCACATCGCGGTGCACGATGTCGAGGTGATGGGCGCTCTCCAGCGCCCCAGCGATCTTCACCCCGATCGAGAGCGCCTTCCGCAACGAAATCGGACCGTGCTCGCGGAGCAGGCGATCCAGTGAATCGGCCGGGTGGTACGGCATCACCAGGTATGGACGCCCGCTCGCGGTGCAACCGGCCTCAAGGATGGTCACGATGTTCGGGTGCCCGGTCAACCGGCCCATCGCCTGCTGCTCGCGAACGAACCGGGCCCGGTTGTCGGGGTCCAACTCCGTGGCCGAAACTTTCACCGCGACCGTTCGATCCAGTGCGTCCTGCCGGCATCGATACACCACGCCGAAGCCGCCGCGCGCGATCTCGACGGCATCCTCGAAACCGGCAGCCGCCAGTTCCGCCGCGAGAGGCGCAACCACCTCACGACGCGTCTGCTGCGGGTCGTCGTCAGTCATTCGTCATATGCATGCCCAGGCGTTTCCGGGGCTGGGCGGCACGCGCCTACCCGGCACCGAAGCCAGCGTATCGCCGAAGATCACCGTGTCGATGCGGTTACCGGCAATTACTCCCCGAGCGGAGCACACTGTCTGCGTCGCCGGACCGAAGGAATCCGGCATGTTGAGAGGATGCCTTCCGCATCCACGGCGGAGACGGTTTCGCCAAGGAATATCGAGCGCCTGTACCGAGGGGCCCCGATGCTGCTCATCGGCGAAGGTACCGTCGATATCCGGCGCATGATCATCGGCCGGCGGCTGCTGGAGACTTACTCCGAACGCTGATCGGCGTCGCCCTCGGTGGGGCCGACGCCCGGTCGCCGGAGCGCGACCGATGCGCTCCGGCGTCGCCAGGCGCCGTCGATGTCATTCGGCGCCTTAGTCTTTCGCTCGCGTTGTCACGCCACGGCGGCGGGCAGCAGTCCAAGCTGGGTCAGGAATGCGGCGTTGTCCCAATAGCCGCGGTGCTCGACGACCTTGCCGCCCCGCACGGCGAAGGTGTCGATGAGCGGGAACCGGACTGCGCGGCCCGTCGGCGGTACTTCTCCCTGCGGCGTGGCCAGTGGCCCGGTGTGCGTTCCCGAGAAGTTCACCTCGGCGACAGCGCCGTCACCGTCGTGCCAGATGTTGCGCACCTCGATCTTCAGATCCGGGAACGCGGTGATGAAAGTCTGGATCATGCCACGCAGTTCGCCGATGCCCGACAGTGGGCCGGAAGGGAATTCGCACGCCACGTCGTCGGCGAACGGGCTCGCCGCGAGCTCCACGTCACCGGTGTTCAATCCCTGGTAGTGCGCTTCGATGAAGCCGCCCAGCAGCTCGCTCATATATGCCTCCGTATCGAAAGTGGTCGGCCCGAATCCGGGTACCATCGACCATATTTCGAGCATTCGGCGGGAGGTGTCCGAGAAATTGGACACTCGCCCGCCGCGCAGTCCGGCGTCGCGATCGGTTACGTCGCGGGCTCGTCCCAGAATCCTTGGGCCTCCAGCGCGGCGATCGATGCCCTGGCACCCTCCAGAAAATGGCGTTCCATCGCTTTTCGCGCTGCCGCCGGCTTGCGGGATCGTAAGGCGGCGAGCACTTCTCGATGTTCGGCATCCGCGTCGGCGGCCAGGCGGGAGTGGGATTCGTAGAGTCCCAGGGGGAGTGGGGTGCCCAGCATGCGCAGGACGGTATTCATCCGTGGCGACTGCGCGGCGTGGTTGATCAGGCTGTGGAAGCGGAACGCCGCCTGGTCACGTTCTGGTTCGGTGGCAGCGCGTTCCATCAGGTTCGCGAGCTTCTCGAGCTCGGTCAGTGCCGATTCGGACAGGGTTTCGGCAGCTCGTTCCGCCGCACGGCCGGATACGACCGCGAGCATCCAGTAGTGATCTTCGATGTCGCGCTTGGACATCGGAGCCACGAACGCTCCGCGACGGGGTATCAGTTCGATGATGCCTTCCCCGACGAGGGCGGACAGGGCTTCGCGGACCGGGATCTTGCTCATGCCGAGTTCCGAGCCGAGGGCTTCGGGATCGACCTTCGCGCCGGCCTTCAACTCGCGGGTGAAGATTCGACGCCGAATCTCATCCATGGCAACCTGTTTCAGGCTTGCGGGAAGAGTGACTGCCCGCGGTGAAGCGGTGGCGTTGTCTGTCATGTGACCGGAGTACCTCCGCGCTGCGTCTTCATCGTGTCGGCCGACCGGGTCGTCGTAACTCGGCCCGGATACGCCGAGTCAGAAGATCAAGTATATCGGCTCCGGTATCCGATTCTGCTCGCGCTCGCTCCTCCACACAGCGGTGCCGAGGACGCCGTACCTACTGCCCTCAGAATTCTGTATACTAAATATTATTCTCGCCGAGAGGGGACCTGAGCGTGAACGACATCGTGCGGCCCGAGAGGGGCCCGACCGTCGCGTCGGTGCTGCGGCGCGGCTATCTCGATTACGCGGATCTGCCGGCGGTCGTCGAGCCATCGGGTGCGACTCTGACCTATCGCGAACTCGGCTCGCGGGCACGCCGGCTGATTTCCGGCCTGCGATCACTCGGCGCCGTCAAGGGGGACCGTGTTGTCGTCCTGACGGAGAATCGTCCGGAGTGTTTCGTCATCGATCATGCGCTGGCGATCGGCGGGTTCGTGCGGGTCGCGCTCAGTTATCGGCTGCATCCCGGTGAGGTGGCAGGGATCGTGCGCGACGCCGCCGCGCGGATCGTCATCGTCGACGGCGAGCGGGTAGCCGATGCGGCCGCCGCGCTCGCGCCCTTCGAGGGCGTGATCGTGAGCCTGGACGACACGTCGGCCGGCGATGTCGTGCCCCTCGACTCGCTGTACGCCGAGGTCGAAGCGGACGATGTCGAGATCCGGCCGGACGACCTGGTCTGGATGCCCTACACGTCGGGAACCAGCGGCAGGCCGAAGGGGGTCATGCACACCCACCGCAGCCTTCTGGCGATTCTGCGCAACATTTTGGTGGAGGTACCGGGCGCCGGGGCCTCGGATGTGCTCGTGCACGTCGCCCCGCTGACTCATCTGAGCGGGTACGCGATGATGGCCTATTTCCTACGGGGCGCACGGCAGATCGCGCTGAGCCACTTCGATCCGGCCGAGTTCGTCGACGTCGTCACCGCGCAGCGCGCGACGGTCCTGCCATTGGTTCCCACCATGATCAACATGCTGTTGCCGGTGCTGGAGGGCGGTTCCTACGACTTCTCGAGTGTGCACACCGTGCTCTACGGCGGGTCGCCGATGGCACCGGACCGGCTGGTGCGAGCCCTCGAGGCATTCGGCCCGGTATTCGTCCAATCGTACGGTCTCACCGAGATGCCCTATAACACGTGGCTTTCCAAGCAGGACCATGTGTTCGATCCGGCCGCGGGGGTTCCGGAGCGGCTGGCGGCGGCGGGGCGGGTGAGCCCGTTCGTGGACATGCGAGTGATGGCATCGGAGGATCGAGTCGCCGCCCCGGGCGAGGCGGGGGAAATCCAGGTACGTGGCGACGCCGCGATGGCGGGCTATTGGAATCTGCCCGAGGAAACGGCTGCGACGATTCTGGCGGACGGCTGGATCGCCACCGGCGATATCGGGCGCATGGACGACGGGTTCCTGTACGTCGTCGACCGCAAGAAGGACATGATCGTCTCCGGCGGATTCAATGTGTATCCGACGGAAGTCGAGAATGCGATCTACACACTCACCGGAGTGGCCGAGGTCGCTGTCGTCGGAATTCCGGATGAGCGATGGGGCGAAACGGTGCACGCGGTGATCGCCGTCCGGGAGGGATACCAGGTCAGCGCGGAACAGATCGAGGCCGCCTGTTTGGATTCCATCGCGGCCTACAAGCGGCCCCGTTCCGTCGAATTCGTGGACGAATTGCCCAAAACCGGTACGGGAAAGATCATGCGGCGCGAGGTGCGGAAGCGATTCTGGGTGGGGCGGGACCGGTTGGTGAACGGATAGCCGCCCGTCGAGCCGATATCGAATTCATCTCCACGGAAAGAGTTTTCATGACGTGTGACCTTGGCGCGACCACCCGAGGCTACGACTCGGTCGTCCGGGATGCGGTTCGCGATGCGAATATTCCGACCCTGCTCATGGTCTTGGTGCAACTGACCGGCGAGCGGCGCTGGTTGGCGGACCCCTACCGGCCCACCCGGGGCCGCGGCCTGGACGAGAACGACTCCGGTGGTCTTCCCGCGCCGATCCAGGATGAGATCCGCGCGGCGGCCGCGGCCGCCATCTCCCGATGGCACAACGGGCAGCCGGTGGCGATCCCGGAACCGGACGAGACATTGCTGACACACATGCTGTCGGTCTCGATCGGCGAGCAGGTGCCGGCGGAGTACGGACCCATGATCGCCGATGATCTGAATGCGGCTCGTGGCAGGGTGACCCGGGCTCGTGATGTGCCCGCGCCGCCGCCCGGCTTCTCGGCCGTCGTGATCGGCGCAGGCATCTCGGGCTTGCTCGCGGCGCATAACCTGCGCGAGATCGGCATCGACTGCACTGTCGTGGAACGCGGTGAGCGCGTGGGTGGTACATGGTGGAACAACCGCTACCCCGGGTGCGGCGTCGACGTGCCGAGCTATCTGTATTCGTTCTCCACCGTCGAGGCCGATTGGCCGCACTATTACGCCGACCGGGACGAGATCCACGACTACCTCGAGAATGTCGCCGCCGAGTGGGGAATCGAGGGCTCGATCAGATTCTCCACCGAAGTGACCGCGGCGCGATGGGACGAGGACGAAGGGCTCTGGACCGTCGAGACCGCCGGGCCCGACGGCGAGCGCGACGCACTTCGCGCGAACATCGTGGTCAGCGGAGTCGGCGCGTTCGGAAAGCCGAAACTCCCGGAAATCCTTGGGCTGGACCGCTTTCGAGGAATGTGGTGTCACACGGCGACGTGGCCGGAGGATGCTGATCTGGCGGGCAAGCGTGTCGGCGTGATCGGCAACGGCGCCAGCGCGATGCAGGTCGTGCCCGCCATCGCGGAATCCGTCGACGCGCTGACGGTGTTCCAACGCTCCGCGCACTGGGTAGCGCCGTTCGAGAAGTTCCGCACCGAGGTGCCCGAGTCGGTCCGATTCCTGTTGCGGGAGGTGCCGCTGTACCGGTCCTGGTATCGGCAGCGGCTGGCGTGGGTGCTCAACGACACTCTCTACGAGTCCTTCCACAAGGATCCGCGGTGGCCGCACCAGGAGCGCTCGATCAACGCGATCAACGACGGTCACCGCCGGTTCTTCACCCGATACCTCGAAGCCCAGCTCGAGGGACGGCCCCACCTGATCGAGAAGGCCACTCCGACCTACCCCCCGTGCGGGAAACGCATCCTGCTCGACAACGGCTGGTACCGGACGCTGCGGCGCGACGATGTCGAGCTGGTCACCGACTCGATCACCGAGATCACCGAGAAGGGAATCCGACTCGCGTCCGGACGAGAGGTCGAACTCGATGTCATCGTGTTCGCCACCGGATTCGACGTCGTGAACTTCCTGTCCTCGTTCGAAGTGACCGGCCGGTCAGGGCGCACACTTCGCGAGGTATGGGGTGACGACGACGCGCGCGCGTACCTCGGCACCACCGTCCCGGATTTCCCGAACCTGTTCGCACTGTACGGTCCCAATACCCAGGCCGGGCACGGGGGCAGCTTGATCTTCTATCTCGAATGCCAGATGCGCTATGTGACCAGCCTGCTGGCCAAGATGTTCGACGCCGGCGCGACGGTCGCCGAATGCCGCCCCGAGGTCAACGACAAGTACAACGACGATGTCGACGCCGCCCATCAGCGGATGATCTGGAGCCACCCCGGCTTCTCCACCTATTACCGCAACGCCCGCGGCCGCGTCGTGGTGGCCAATCCATGGCGGGTCGTGGACTGGTGGCATATGACCAAGGACGCCGACCTGTCGGACTACCGGCTCGGCGTGCGCACCGACCAATCCGCGGAGGCCCTACAGTGACGAACCGATTCGACCACAGCATCGCACTGGTGAACGCCGCCGCCGGCGCGGGAATCGGCTCCGCGATCGCTCGTCGGCTACTGGCCGAGGGCGCCACGGTCGTCATCACCGATCGCAGTGCCAAACGTCTGGACAAGCTCGCCGCACAACTCGTCGAGGAAAACCCTGGCGATCGCCTGACGTCGAGGGTTGTCGATGCCGCCGCCGAGGCCGAGGTCGAGGAACTGTTCGCGAGCGTCGCCGACCGGCACGGGCGGCTCGATGTGCTGATCAACAACGTTGGACTGAACCAGCTTTCGCCGTTTCCCGAAACCACTCTCGAAAGCTGGGAGACGGTACTGCACACGTCGCTCACATCCCATTTCCTGCATGCCCGCGCCGCCTGGCCGTTGCTTCGGAGATCGGCGGCGCCGGCGATAGTCAACGTCTCCTCGCTGGCGTCGGAATCTCCCGCGCCGTTCGGCGAGGTGGCCTACGCCTCCGCGAAGGCAGGCGTTCTCGGGCTTACCAAGGCCCTGGCCGTCGAGGGCGCGGCATTCGGTATTCGCGCGAATGCCGTTGTGCCCGGATTGATCTGGAACGAACGCCTGACGGCCGGAGTGGCTCCGGAATATGTCGACGCCTACCGTTCGAAGCGGCTGTTCGAGCGCGACGGGGAACCGGACGAGGTCGCCGACGTGATCATGTTCCTCGCGAGCACACAGAGCCGCAATGTGACCGGACAGGCCGTGAAGGTCGGGGCCTGAGATGGCCATCCCGGCGGATGAGGTGCGAGTACCGACCCCGTTTCCGCTCGACCCACAGCTGGCGAATGCGGCGGCGCCACTGCTGTCGGCGATGGCCCGTGCCACACCACCTCCGGTGGGGGACTGGGCGACTCGCCGGACGCTGGTCACCACACTGCTCCGGCGCCTGTCCCTGGCTCTACCCGAGAACGAACAGATCACGCGCTCGTCGCGGGAGATCGTCACCGCCGACGGCGGGCGTATCCCGGCAACCTGGTACGAGCCGCCGGGGCGCGGAGCGGGGCCGGCGGCAGTGTTCCTGCACGGCGGCGGCATGATCCTCGGCAGTGTCGCGGTATTCGATCGGATGATCGCGAAATATGTTGCCGACAGCGGCGTTCCACTGCTGGCGGTCGACTATCGGCTGGCTCCCGAGCATCCGCATCCGCTACCCGTCGAGGACTGCTTCGCCGCTGTGGTGTGGTTGCACGAGAACGCCGTTGAACTCGGCGTGGATCCGGGCAGAATCGGCATGGTCGGAGAAAGTGCGGGTGGCGGACTCGCGGCCGCGGTGGCTTTGCTGGCCCGCGACCGCGGTGGCCCACCGATCGCGCGCCAGATGCTCGTCCAACCGATGCTGGACGACCGTACGATCGACCCGGACCCGCATATCGCGCCCCACGCGTTGTGGACCTACGACGACAACGAGACCGGATGGCGCGCGCTGCTCGGAGAGCACTTCCGAGACGGGAATGTCGAACCGTATGCCGCGCCCGGCCGATGCACCGAATTTCACTGTCTCCCACCGGCGTATCTCGAGGTGGGCGAGATCGACATCTTCCGGGACGAGACGGTTCGATACGCGTCCGGCCTCGCGGCGGCCGGTGTAACCACCGAGCTCCACGTAATCCCCGGTGTCACACACTCTTTCGAATGGGTCGCGCCCCGGACGGACGCGTCCGTTCGTTCGATGGCCGGACGAGTTCGATGGCTGCGCATGCTGTGACGCCGATAACCGTGCGACCGCCGGATACGCCGGCGCCGAACTGTCGCCGCCACAGAAGGAGGAACGCAATGGTCGATGACCGAAGGCTCGAGGAGATGTCGGCCAAGCAGGCCATCGCGGACCTGTTGTCGACATATTGCCGGGGCATCGACAGGTGCGATGCCGAACTGGTGAAGCAGGCGTTCTGGCCGGACGCCTTTGACAACCACGGCGCCGACGCCGGTCCGGCGTGGGAATTCGCCGACCGGATCGTCGCCGCCAAACTCGCCCGAACCGAATGGACGACCCACGCGGTCACCAACCACCTGGTCGAGGTCGACGGCGACCGAGCATTCTCGGAGGCGATTGTGCTCACCTTCCAAAACAAAGCGGCAGCGAGGAAGTCAGCATCTTCTGTGGCCGCTACGTCGATCGGGTCGAGTGCCGCGAGGGTGTCTGGCGGATCGCCTATCGGCAGATGATCCACGACTGGAGCGGCTCGACCTTGCTGGCCCCGTGGGCGTTGTCGAGTGTCGCGAATGGTGCGTTCGTGCAGGGCGCACGGCGCGGCGACGACATCGTGACCGGCCCGGGCCGGCAGCGGTTGATGAACGACGAGTTCGCGAGGGATTGATCAGGCCTGCCCTATCGCTGGGTCACCAGCGTGGCGTCCGGTCCGTCGGAGAACAGCAGTCCGGTATCGATCGGTGGGTTTCCGGTGGGGGCGAGGCTCCCGTTGGGGGCGATGGAGTATGAGTGGACCTGTGTGGTGCCGTGCGCTGTCAGTGCGTCGATGAGGAAGACACGGTGGGCCGCTTCGTCGAGGACGACCCGGCCGGGCAGGGTGGCCGCGGGGGCGGGGTAAGGAGAGCCGGGGAGCGGGGTCAGTACGCCGTTGTCGCCGATGCTGAGGCCGCCGATCGAGTCGCTCATCGCGGTGGCGATGTACAGTCGCTTGCTGTCGGCGGTGATCGCCGGGCCGTGCGGAAGGACTCCGGCGCGGTAGGGCGAGCCCGGTGTGGGGGTCAGCTGTCCGTCGGGGCCGATGGCGAAGCCGGCGATACCGTCGCTGGCCTCATTGCTGACATAGAGGAAGCGGCCGTCGGGCGTAACACTCTGCAGGGTGGGCTGCAAGCCTGCGAATATCGGCCCGGCGACCGGGCGCAGACTGGCGTCGGGTTGAACGGCGTAGCTGGACACGGTCAGGTTGATCCAGCTGGCGGTGAACAGGAATCGGCCGTCGGGAGACAGTGTGGGCATGGTCAGTGCGCTCAGGCCCGGCAGCTGTGTGGGGGGCGCTCCGGTGGGCGTGAGCGCCCCGGAGGGGGCGATGTCGTACGAACGGACTTCGTTGACGGCGCCGCCGATCGTGGCAAAGAGGCGAGATCCGTCGGGGCTGACGACGAAGCCGACCGCCGGAGCGCCGAGGTCGAGCTGCGCGCCGGGAACAGGAGTCAGCTTGCCGTCGGCGCCGAGGTGGAATCCGCTGATCGTGCCCGAAACCGTATGTGCGACATAGACGGTGTTTCCGTCGGGCGTTGCGGTCAGTGACAGGGCGCCGGTCCCGGTGGGGAAGGGAGAGCCGGGAACCGTGGACAGGGCGCCGGCGTCCTCGACGCGCAGAACCTCGATATTCGACGACGCCGCGCCGGCGATGACCAGGAAGTGGTCCGGCGTGGCCGCCGTCGCGATCGGCGACCCGGCCCAGCCGCCACACGTGAGGGCTACCGCCGCCGCCAACCCCAGTGCGGCGCCTTTCGCCGTGCGAGCCGTATTCTCGAACACATCAACCTCCGTATTTCCGGTGAGCGGCATCGCTCACGCGAAGCAGCGGATCGCACATCCTGGACGAGGAAATAGGGCTCAGGAAATCCGGCCCTCGACCGGGTGGCCGTAAGCTCCGCGACCCCGCGGCCCGAGGTCGATGCCCCAGGGCGGAATCCATGCGGATGACGATGGCGATCTCTGCTTCCGGGGAGACGCTACGCACCTCGACGGGTGGTGAAGTCCAGGAAATTGGACAGTCCGGCCCGACAGCGTCCGCTGAATCTGCACGGCCACACCGGATTTCGCATTCGGTGCAACGGCGCGATAGTTCAGTGTCAGTCTTCCCGGCCGGTCATCCGGGTCATAGGGACCGGCGCGTGCCATCCGCACGGCAGTCCGCAGGTCGCGATGATCTCGTGGTCGGAACTCCCGTCGGCGTAGTGACGGCTGATCAGGGACGCCGAGGCCGGATAACCGCAGTCGGCGCATCGGCCGAAATAGTCCAGTAGTTCATGAACGTGGGTTCGAGTGGGGAAAGACATGCGCGGCCCGGTCAGTAGTTCCGGTCGGCCTGCGCTGTATCGGACACCGGTGCGTTCCATGAGGTGAGAATGCGTAGCTTCTCGTGAGAGGTGGTTCCGGGCTGGGCCGACCACAGCACCAGTTGCTGATCCGGATCGCCCGCGTACCGGAAGGTGTCCCAGTCCAGGGGCAGCTCACCGACCTCGGGGTGATTCAGGGTTTTGCTGCCGAATTCCTGCCGCGCGACATGGCGAGCCGCCCACCATTGCCGGAACTGTGGGTCGGCGATGGAAAGCTCACCCACCAGGGTCGACAGCTGGGGATCGGCGGGGTTGGTCGCGGCATCCATGCGCAGGATGGCGACGCACGTCTTCGCGACCCCCTCCCAGTCCGCGTAGAGGGTCCGCATGGCGGGGTCGGTGAATACCATGCGCACGTAATTGCGTTGCCGCACCGGCATTTCGGAGAAGTCGGTAAGCAGCGCCGCGGCCAGATGATTCCACGCGAGGATGTCGAGATAGCGGCCGAAGACCAAGGCGGGGGTATCGGTGAGCTGGTCGAGCAGTCGCTGGATCTGCGGCCGCACGATCGGCTGGCGGCGCTTGGGTGCGCTACGACGGTCGGCCTGGTGAACAAGGCTCTCCACGTAGGCGCGCTGATCGTCGTCCAGTCGCAGCGTATGCACAAGGGCTTCCAGGACCTGTTCCGACGGAGCGAGGCGCCCTTGCTCGACGCGGGTGTAATAGTCCTGGCTGATGGCGACCAGATCTGCGACCTCTTCACGGCGCAGGCCGCTGACGCGTCGGGTGGAACTGCCACGCAGCGGCAGCCCGACATCGGCGGGTGTGAGCTCGCCGCGCCGGGCCTTGAGAAATTCGCCCAGTTCGCGCAGGTGGGGCGCCCTGTCGGTCATAACTCCACGGTATGCGCTGACAAGGGGCGCATGCCTGGGAGAATTTACTCCCACCCTCCGGTTCCGGATTTCGCCGCGACCGACCGATACACCAGGCACGATGTATGAAATATGGTGCTTCAGCCGCTCGGATCGTCGACCGCCACCGATGTCGTGGGCGGAAAAGGTGGTGTTCTCGTGCACACAGCCGTGCCGCAGGGTCAACTCAGTTCGTCTCGTGCCGAGATCGCCTTGTCCTGGACGCGATCACGGATGAACGGCTTACGCGAAGATGACGAACCCTGCCTCGTGCTCGAGGAGGTCGACGCTGAGGGCGGTCTGGTGCGCGCGGCCGGCCGCGCTCTCCGGCAAGCGGCGGCCGAACTCGACGGCAGCCCCGTCGCCCTGGTACTCACCGACCATGCGGCGCGTATCGTCGATTTCCAGTGCGCGGCGGGGACGATTCGTGGCGCACTGCGCGATCTGGGGATCGCGCGGGGAGTGTGTCTCGGTGAGGATGTCATCGGGACCAATGCGCTGGGTACGCCCGCGGAGATTCGTCAGGGAGTGCTATCGACATCGTCAACGCGGTCGAGTACTACCGCACCCCACGTGGCCAGGATCCCCACTCGCCCAATAAACTCCGCTTCTCCGGCTTGGAGGCGGCCTTCGGTTTCGACGCCTTCCACTTGGCCGAAGTCTTGCTGACCCAGCCACTGCAGGTCATCATCGGCGACGTGCCGGGCGGATTTGGTTCCTACCGTGATGGTTTCGAGCTGTTCGACCGAGCGCGCTCGGAGAAGAAGAGCCTTCTCGTCGTGAAGGGCGCCAGCCATTACGACCTGTACGACCAGAAGGAATACGTCGACCAGGCGTTGGAACGGTTGCAGGAGTTCTACGCGGAGAACCTGTAGTCGGGCGAAGGGCTCGGGACGACACCGAGCCGGACATGTCCCCAGGATCGGAACGAGAACTCTCCTGGTACTCCAGCGCCTTTACGGGAGCGCTGGAGTACCGGGCGATCAACTCTTGACGGGAGCCGGATTGAATCCGGTCAGCAGACCGTGACCGGCATCGACCGGAATCACGGCGCCGGTGACCACCGAAGCGAGGCCGGAATTGAGGTACAGAGCCGTGTCGGCGATGACCTGAGGATCGAGTGCCGCGGTCTTCCCGAGTGCGTTGAAGTGATAGGCGCCTTCGTCGAGATGGGCCCGATTGCCCCCGGGGCCACCGGCGAACAGGTCGTAGGCCGATTGGTTGTCGATCATCGGCGTATCGATGACCCCCGGGCAGATGGCGTTGCACCGAATGCCGTGCGGTGCCAGCTCGAGGGCGATGTTCTTCATCAGCCCGATCACCCCGTGCTTGGCGGCGACGTAGTGAGCGTAGTTCAGTCCCGGTTCGAGTCCGTTGGCCGAGGATATGATCACGATCGAACCGGTCCCGCGCTCGATCATGTGCGGTGTGACCGCTTTCGCCGATCGCCAGACCCCGCTGAGGTTCACGCCGATCATCTGTTCCCAGTCGTCGTCGGTGAGCTCCCAGAACGGCTTACGCGTCCAGATCCCGGCGTTCGCGATGAGGATGTCGATCTTGCCGAATGCGTTGACGCCCTGGGCAACCGCCCGGTCCAGCGCCGCCTGGTCTCGAATGTCGGCTTCGACGGTGAGGGCTCGACGGCCGCATTTCTCGACGAGTTCGGCTGTTTCGGCGAGTTCGTCGGCGGTGCCCATCGGGTAGGGCACGGTGGACAGCTGACCGGCGAGATCGACCGTGATCACGTCCGCGCCTTCGCGCGCACAGGTCACGGCGTGGGCGCGCCCTTGTCCTCGGGCCGCGCCGGTGACGAGCGCGACTTTGCCGTCGAGAAGTCCCATGGTGGATGTCCTTCGATGAGAAGAGAGTGGTGAGCGATCGAATTGCGGTGCGTGGCAGGCTAATTCCCGTGCAGAATCACGCCGCGGATGATCTTTCCGGCCTTCAGGTCGGCGTAACCCTGGTTGATCTGATCCAGTCGGTAGTGGCGGGTGGCCAATTCGTCGAGCTTCAGATGCCCGCTGTCGTAGAGGCGCAGAAGTTTGACGATGTCGTGGTGCGGGTTGAGAGTTCCGAACATGGAGCCCTTGATCGTCTTCTCCCACTTGGTCATCACCGCGCCGGAGACGTGGACGGTGCGGTCTTCGGGAGCGCCGAGTCCGGTGATCACGACGGTCCCGCCCTTGCCGACGATGTCGAAGGCATCGCCGACAACCTTCTCGTCGACCACCCCGACGGTGACGAGTGCTTGGTCGGCGCCCTGTCCCCAGGTCAATTCGTGGACACGTGCCGCGGCCTCCTCGGCGCTCGCGAAAGCGTGTGTGGCACCGAGCTTCAGCGCGGTCTCGCGCTTGAATTCCACGGGGTCGACGGCGACCACGAACTTCGCTCCGGCGAAGGCGGCGCCCTGGATGGCGTTGATACCGATCCCGCCGATTCCGTAGACGACGACCGTGTCGCCGACATGCACGGCGCCGGCCTCGGTCGCCGTGCCCCAGCCGGTCGGCACTCCGCAGCCCACCAGGACGGCGACCTCCAGCGGAATCCACGGATCGATCTTGATCATCGAGCGTTCCATGACCGTGGCCCGTTCGGAGAAGGTCCCCAGCATGCAGAGGCTGCCGTAGTCACGGCCCTGCGCGTCGTGATAGCGGAAGCGGCCGTCGGGGAAGGTGCCGTTCATCGTGTCCGCGGCCATATCGCACAGGCTCGACCGGCCTGTCGCACAATAGCGGCAGGCGCCGCAGGTCGGTACGAAGCTGCCGACGACGTGGTCGCCCGGCTGTAGTCGGGTCACGCCCGGTCCGACGGATTCGACGATGCCCGCCCCTTCGTGACCGAGGACGATCGGGGTGCGACCGCCGAGCACGCCGTCGATGAAGTGGTAGTCGGAATGGCAGAGGCCCGAGGCGACGAACTTGACGTGAACCTCGCCGAAACCGGGTTCGTCGACCTCCAATTCGCGCAACTCGAGTTCGGTGCTGCCCTCGTCGATGACGGCTGCCAGTGTTTTCACGCCGGCACCGTCTCGGTAGTGCCGCGAAGCGTTGCGGCGCTGGTGATTTCCGAGCCCGCGGCACGCAGTTCGGACCAATCCGAAGGATCGTGGCTGATCCAGACCGTGGTTCCGGGTTGCGTGGCAAGCAGTTTGATTTTCTGCAGCGAATTGTTCTTGTTCGGCCGGTCCACGTCGAACGGCATGCCGATGGTCAGGTCGACGCTGTCGCGTTTGTGTGCCGCGTCGCTGGTGAGCACGAGTGTGCTCTCGTCGGGCATGCGCAATTTCAAGCCCAGCGTGCCGGGCGTATGCCCGTGCAGCGACAGCAGAGTGACGCTACCGTCGCCGAAGAGGTCGTGGTCGTATCCTGCCGGCACCTCGTTCCACGCGATCTTCTGCGCCGCCGCGATGTCCTCCTCCCGGAAGAAGGCCGCATCGAGGTTCGACGGCGTCTTCGCGTAGCGCAGCTCACCCGCGCCGATGAAACCCTGCGCTTGCGGGAAGAGATCCAGTCCTCCGGTGTGGTCGAAGTGCATGTGCGACAACACGACCCGACGAACATCGCGGGTCGTGTAGCCGATGGCTTCGATCTGCCGATCGAGCCGGTACTGCTCGGGGAAATCGATCCGGAATGCTGAGGCCATCTCGCCGTACGCGGCGGCGGGGTCTCCGGCGCCGGCGGTGGCCAGGCCGGAGTCGAAGATCATCAATCCCTCGTCGTGTTCGATGAGGAATGTCGGCGACGGGATGGTCTCCTGCACGCCGCCCGTGCCTAGCAGCAAGATGCCGCAGTCCACGGTGAGTTCCGGTGCGTCCAGCGCCCACACCCGGCGGACGGTTTTTGTTGCTGCCATGGAGACTCCAATGTCGTGCCTGGTCGAGATGCCGATGTGCTGCGGCTGAGCAGATTCAGCATTAAATATTATTTGTAAGCATGAGTCGCGTGGGTCGGGTCGATGAGGTTGTGGTCGTGCCCTGGCGATCCCATCGATCGGGAGGTCGGATCACCCGAGCGAGCCAGGCCGCGAGAGTCGCGGGCTTCTGTCGTTGTGAACGCCTGGGCGAGTTGTGCCGCGGATCACATGCCGCGCGAAATATTATCGTCTGTCGAATTGAGATTCAAGAGATGAGTAGATATTGGCCTTCACCTGCGCTGATGCCGCCTCTGCGGCGCTGGTCGTACGGTCCTGGGCGCTGCCGCAGTCCTGCATGGAGGAGTGGTACATCGCTGAGAGCGAGCCGGAGTAGGAATCGCCGCGATGTACCACCCGTCGCGCTGACCGCCGGATCAGACCATCGCGGAGACGCGGTCCGCGTCGGTGATCGCTACCGTACGAGAATCGGGGCGAGCGGCCGGCCGGACCGGCAGGCTGGTCAAGCCGTGAATCAGCAGGCTCTTTCGCCAGGACAGGTCACTGAATTTCCCGTCGAGCGACATATCCGGGAACGTGGCCAGCAGCCTCGAGATCGCGGTCGTGGCCTCCATGCGGGCCAGGGGGGCACCGAGACAGTGATGGATGCCGTGCCCGAAGGCGATGTGCCGGTTCCCGGGTCGTTCGAGGTCGATGCGGTCCGGCTCGGGGAACCGGGCGGGGTCGCGGTTGGCGGCGGCGAGCGAGACCAGGATGAATTCGTCCGCATCGATGTCTCGATCGCCCAACGTGATCGGAGCGGCGGTGTACCGGGCCGTCGCAAGGTGCAACGAGCCCTGGCAGCGCAGGATCTCCTCGACGTAAGCGGGTATCGCCTCGGGGTCCGCGCGCAACCGCTCGGCGATCGCGGGTTCACGGAGTAGCTCGAGTACCGCGTTGCCGATCAGATTGACGGTGGTCTCATGCCCCGCTATCAGCAGCAGGAGCAGCATGGCGATGAGTTCCTGCTGGTCCAGCCGGTCCTCGTGGTCTTTCGCGACGATCAGGTGGGAGAGCAGGTCGTCGCGAGGGTCGTCGGTGCGTTCGGCGATCAACTTCGTCAGGTAGGTGAAGTATTCGACCCCGGCGGCGGCGCGTTCCTCGTTCGTGGCCGTGTCGCTGACGACCACGGCGGTCCACGAACGGAAGTCTGCCTTGTCGTCGTCGGGCACCCCGAGCAGCTCGCAGATCACCGCGATCGGCAGCCGGAACGCGTAGCTGTCGATGAGGTCGACAGTCGTTCGCGCGCCGATGTCGTCGAGCAGGGTGTCGGCGATCGAGGTGATTCTCGGTTGCAGGTCGCGGATGGCGGGGCCCGCGAACGCTTTCGCCACGAGGCGGCGCAGACGCGTGTGCTGTGGCGGATCGGCGAACAGCATGTTGTCACCGATGGCGGTGTTGAACATCTCGGCCGCACCGTTTTTGGCCAGCACGGCCTGTCCCTCGGGTGACCCGATGCGCTTGCTGATGCTCGGCTCCGCCAAGGCTTGCTTGGCCACGTCGTGATCGACGATCAACCAGCCGACCACACCGTCCAATCGGATTCGATGGAGGGGGCCGCGCTCGCGCAGCGCCCGGTAGGTCGCATGCGGATCCTGGTAGAAGTCGTCGGTCAGTTCGAGGATTTCCATCTCGGTTGTCACCGGCCACCGCCGGCCGGCGAATCGATAGCCGAGCTTGAACATAGGTAATGCACTGTCTCTCAGTCCTTTCGGCGAACGTTCTGACTTGCGCCCGATGCGGTCCGGAACGAGTAAGTCGGCCAGGCTTGCATCGGTGAGAGGTCGAGCAGTGTCGATCGGGTGAAACAGGGATTGGTGAAACAGGGAGACCCCACGGCAGATTAGCCATGGCTACCATCCAGTAAACCCATGCGTGCCGAGTGGCTGTGTGTGAATGTCGCACGGGCGCTGGGAATTATCGGCGAACGCTTCCTTGCCGCAAGCTTCGATGAACGCGATGTCGCGCTTTCGTCACAACCGGAGCGGCCCGAAGACCGGCCCAGCGAGTCGCGCTAGTCGGGATCGGCGACGAACATCCTGATCAGAGTCCGGGACACCTGATCTGCGAACTCGTCGACACCGAGATCGCTGCCGGGATCGAACCATTCGTCGATGAGGGCCAGGCCGCCCAGTGCCAGATTCAACGTGACGTGCAAACGATCGGCAGGAATGGCCTGCGGGGCGGTGACGAGTTCGTCGACCACCCCCCGGAAGATCGCTGTCTGCTCGCGGCGCAGCTCGTCGCGCCGCTGCTCGAGCGCCTCGATCGGCAGTTGGACCTTGAGAAACAGGGGAATGAACTCAGGGTATTCGCGAAGAGTGATCACGGCCTCCTCGCGGAACATCAGGCGCAGCCGATGCAGCGGTGTCCCCTCGGACTCGGCGAGGACGCGCAATCGGGGAAACACCTCGGCGGCCGCGTGCTCCATGCAACGCAGGAAGAGCTCTTCCTTCGAGGCGAAGTAGTAGTAGAGGCTGGAGCCGCGCATATCGAGTTCGGCGCCGATGGCTTCGAAATTGGTGGACTCGTAGCCGAATTCGGCGAACAGGCGTGCCGCGGTGTGTTCGATCAGCCGGACGCGACCGGCGCGTTTGCGCATGGCGCGGGTCTCGGGCCGACCGTTGCCCCCAGCGCCGGCGTGGGGCGAATCGGTCCCGGCGTGCGGCGCGCTCATCATCAACCTCCCTGCCGACAGTGCTGCGGAGCTCGAGGAAGTCCCGACACGTCGGTGATTCTAACGAACCGCCGCGTCCGCTCTCCGTGACCGGTTCGCGGGCCGAAGGGCGATGGCCGCTCGATGGTCCCCGGTGGCGCGATCGGCAATCACCTCTTGTCCATGATTTGATACTATATATAATCTAGTCGTCTGTAGAAGTTCTGGGCATGGAGAGATTTCGTGGCCCGGGTTCGGATCGCCGGCCATCGCCGTCGGCAGAAGGTGGATCAGTGGACATCTCCGGAGTGGACATCCCGCATGCCGACCAGGTGCTGATAGGTGGCGCGCTGCGACCGGCCACGGGTGACAGCCACACCGTGGTCGCCCCGGCGACGGCCGAGCCGGTCGCGGAGGTCCGCCACTCGTCGGTGGCGGACGCGATCGCGGCGGTCGATGCCGCGGACTCCGCGCGCGAGGTATGGGGGCGTACTCCGCTCGCCGAACGGATCGCCACGACGGCGCGCTGGTTCGAACTCGTGGACGCACGTGCCGCCGAACTGGACGTGGTATGGGCGGTCGAGGCGGGGATGCCGTTACGACACGGCCGCGCGCTGCACCGTTTCGGCACCACCGCGGCATGGCGTTCGGCGCTCGACGGCGCGGAAGCCGTGTTGTGCGAACGACGCGCCCGGTCCGACCTCGGCGAGGTGCTGCTGTGCCGCGAACCCGTCGGCGTGGTGGTGGCGATCCTGCCCTATAACGGGCCGCTCGTCACGATCGCCTCCAAAGTCGTTCCCGCCCTGCTCGCGGGGTGTCCCGTGGTCATCAAGGCCGCGCCCGAGTCGCAACTGACCATGGCGCTGGTCGCCGATTGCGCACTGCGTGCCGGATTTCCGGCTGGCGTGGTCGATATCGTCTGCGGCACAGCCGAAGTCGGCAAGGCACTGACCCGCGACCCGCGGGTGGATCTGGTGTCACTCACCGGCGGGCACACCGCCGCCCAGGACGTGCTGGCCGCGACTCACGGCCGCTACGCCAGAACTCAGCTCGAACTCGGTGGCAAATCACCCGCGGTGATCCTCGACGATGCGCCGTTGGACCGAGTCTTGCGTGCGCTGATCCCCGGCGCCACGAACGGCGCGGGCCAGGTCTGCGCGCTGCTGTCGCGAATCCTCGTCTCCGAACGCAGGCACGACGAAGTGGTCGAACGGCTCCGACCTGGATGGGACCGGCTGACCATCGGTGATCCGCTCGACCCGAAGACCCATATCGGTCCGCTGATCAACGAAGCCGCGCTGCGCCGCACCGAGGACTTCGTCGCCAAGGCTGCGGCCGAGGGCGCACAGCTGGTGACGGGCGGCACGCGGCCCGCGCACCTGGACGCCGGATGGTTCCACGAGCCGACCCTGTTCACCGGTGTGGCAGAGGACTCCGACCTGGTTCAGCGCGAAGTCTTCGGACCGGTCACCGCGGTGCAGGTCTATCGCGACCTCGACGACGCCATACGCCTGGCCAATGCCACCGCATTCGGTCTGTCCGGCGCGGTATTCACCGCCGACACCGCGCTCGGAATCGAAGTGGCGCACCGGATCCGCTCGGGTGCAGTGGCGGTCAACTCCTTCGGTCCCGCCATGAACGCACCGTTCGGAGGTGTCGGGGCCTCGGGCTGGGGCCGCGAATCGGGGCCGGAGGGGATTCTCGGGTTCACCGAACTCAAGCAGATTCTCGTCGGGGCGTGACCCCTTGGACGGAAACAACAGTGCCGCCACCGCAAGCCCCGCGAAAGGACCGTTGACCGGTCTCAAGATCATCGAACTCGCCGGGCTCGGACCGGGGCCCTGGTGCGCAATGCTGCTCAGCGACCTCGGCGCCGAGGTCCTGCGCATCGACCGGCCCAGCGCCGTGGGCTCGCTGCGCACCGATCTGGGTGCGCGCAACGGCCGTCAGCCCGCATTCGTCAACGACCGCGGGCGACGCTCGATCGCCATCGATCTGAAACACCCCGACGGCGTGGAAACCGTTCTGCGGCTGGTCGAACAGGCCGACGCACTCCTGGAAGGACACCGCCCCGGCGTCATGGAACGCCTCGGCGTGGGGCCCGACGCGTGCTTCGCTCGCAACCCGCGGCTGGTTTACGGCCGGGCGACCGGGTGGGGGCAGGACGGACCACTCAGCCAGACCGCCGGGCACGACCTGAACTACTTGTCGCTGTCCGGGTTGCTCGCCGCGATGGGACCGGCCTCCGGCGCCCCCGCGATCCCGTTGAATCTGCTCGGCGACTACGCCGGCGGCGGGCTGATGCTCGCGATGGGCATGCTCTCCGCACTGTGGGAAGCGCGCGGCAGTGGCCGCGGCCAAGTGGTCGACGCTGCGATGGTCGACGGTATCGCGCTGCTCGGCGGCGTGTTCTACGGCCAGCGCCAGTCGGGCATGCACAGTCTCGAACGCGGGACGAACATGCTCGACGGCGGCGCACCGTTCTACAGCGTGTACGAAACCGCCGACGGTGGCTGGATGGCGGTGGGCGCGATCGAGCCCGCCTTCTTCACCGAGCTGCTCGACGTCCTCGGGCTGGAACCGGAACTCGTCGACGCCCAATGGGATCGCGCGCGGTGGCCGCGGTTGCGTGCCCGGCTCGCCGCGGTGTTCCGGACCCGATCCCGTGCGGAGTGGGAAGCATCCTTCGCCGGGCGAGACGCCTGCACGACACCGGTTCTCGACCTCGACGAGGCCCTGAAGCACGACCACGCGCTGGCCCGGCACAGCTTCATCCCGGTCGACGGTGTCCTGCAGCCCGCCCCCGCGCCTCGTTTCAGCCGCACACCCGGTGCCGTGCAGGGGCCTGCGGTGCCCGCGGGAACGAACACCACGCGCGCACTGATCGATTGGGGATTCGACCCGCGTGAGGTCGATGCCCTCCGAGCCGCCGGAGCGGTCGTCTAGCAGACAAGGAATACCACGAATGAGTCACTGCCGCCTCACTCACCGGAGCATCTCATGGGTTTGAGCCTGAACTACATCACCGATGCGATCGCCTCGCAGATGCCGGCCGTCGATCCGAGCCGGCCCGCTGTCGCGCTCGGCGGCGAGCCCGCCCTGAGCTGGCTCGAGCTCCGCGCCGCCGAACTGCGCTACGCACGGGCACTGCAACGGGCCGGAGTGCGCAAAGGCGACCGCGTCGGCCTGCTCCTGCGCAACTGCACCGACTATGTCGCGCTGTATTTGGCCATCGGACGGGTCGGCGCCATCGCGGTGCGCCTCAATTGGCGGCTCACCGCACCGGAATTGCAGTTCGCGCTCAGCGATTCCGATCCGGGCGTCCTCGTGCTCGATGCCGAGTTCTCACCCGTGGTGGCCGCGATCCGCGACGACATCGCGGTGGGTACGTATGTTGTGCGCGGCGATGCCTGCGCGCTGGACGGCGCCACTGCGCTGTCGGTGTTCGCCGCAGAGGAGTCGGATGCGACGGGTTTCCCGGTGGTCCATGCCGAAGACCCTGTGTCACTGATGTATTCGTCGGGAACCACCGGCCGGCCCAAAGGTGCGTTGTTCTCACACGGCAATGCCCTGTGGATCGGGTCGATCCAGGCGCAACGCTGGCGGATCGACAGCAGTTCCGTGTGCCAGACCAGCGGCCCGCTGTTTCATGCGGGCGGCTTCGAGGTCCTGCTGCTGCCGGCCCTCACCTCCCACGGCACCGCGATCACCTTCCCCTCGGGCAACTTCGCCCTGGAGAATTTCCTCGATGTCGCGGCCCGGCACGGCACCACCGACGCACTGCTCTATCCGTTCATGTTGTTCGACCTGCTGCGCAGCGACGACGACATCATCGACCGGGTGCCGAAGACGTTGCGGCGCATCGTCACCGGCGGCGACATCGTGATGCCGTGGGTCTACGACGAGCTCGACAACCGTCTGCCCGGGGTCGAGCTGGTGCAGTCCTACAGTCTCACCGAAGGCGGCGCGGTCAGCACCAGCCTGGAATTCGACCGGGCCCGCGGCCACGAGAGCAGCATCGGCACCCCTCAGGCCATGACCGAGATCAAGGTGATCCGGCCGGACGGCTCCTACACCGACGTCGATGAGGTCGGCGAGATCTGTGTGCGCAGCGGCGGGGTGAGCGTCGGCTACTGGAACCGTCCCGATGCCGACCGCATCACCTTCGTCGATGGTTGGTGCCACTCCGGTGATCTTGGGAGCATCGACGCCGAAGGGTTTCTCACCATCGCCGGGCGCGCCAAGGACATGTATCGCAGTGGCGGCGAGAACGTCTATCCGGCCGAGGTCGAGATGGTGCTGACCGGACACGACGATGTCGCCGACGCCGCAGTCATCGGTGTGCCGGACGAGCGATACGTGGAGGTCGGTGCGGCGTTGATCGTGGCTACCGAAGGCCGCACGGTCGACATCGAGGCGTTACGGGTCTGGCTGTGCGAACGGCTCGCCAAATACAAAGTGCCCAAACACTTTCACCTCGTCCGCGAACTGCCTCGCAACGCCAACGGCAAGGTCCTCAAGAACGTTCTGCGCGCCGAGTACGAGCAGATCACGACAACGGAGACGAAGATATGACACGAGCAGCCCTGTTCGAACAGCCCGGCGCGCCCCTGCGGCTCGCCGAGATCGACATCGCGCCGCCGGGGCCGGGGGAGGTCGTCGTCGATGTCAAGGCGACCGGCGTCTGCCACTCCGACGTCGGTGTCTTCTCCGGGAAACTCCCCGCCCCGCTGCCTTTGGTTCTGGGTCACGAGGGTGCCGGTGTCGTCACCGAACTCGGGCAGGGTGTCGACGATCTCGCGGTCGGTGACCACGTGGTGCTGTCCTGGCTGGCCAGCTGTGGCACCTGCTACTACTGCCAACGGGCCGAACAGCACCTGTGCGGACGCCCGCGCACCATGCTCGGTGCCCACACCCTGCCCGACGGCAGCACGCGGATGAGCCTGGACGGCGCACCCGTGCGGCAGTTCTGCGGGCTCGGCACGTTCTCGCAGCGCACGGTCGTGCCGGCGGGAGCAGCGATCCGGATCTCCGACCAGGTGCCGATCGCCTCGGCCGCTCTGCTCGGGTGTGGCGTGCTCACCGGATTCGGCGCCGCGGTCGAGACCGGCGGGGTCCGGGTCGGTGACGCGGTCGCCGTGATCGGTTGCGGCGGTGTGGGTCTCAACGCTGTGCAGGGCGCGCGGATCGCCGGCGCCACCACCATCATCGCCATCGATATGCACGCCGACCGACTCACACTGGCCACCGAGCTCGGTGCGACACATACCTTGACGGCGGGCCCCGACGTGGTCAAGAAGGTACAGCAGCTCACCGGCCGACGCGGCGCCGATGTCGTCATCGAGGTGGCCGGTCGGCAGGAGACCGTCAACCAGGCCGTCGCGATGGCCCGGCGCGGTGGCACCGCGGTCCTCGTCGGTGCGGGGCCAGGCGTCGGTGTGGACGAGGTCTTCAACAACGTCGTCATGTCAGGCAAGACCGTCAAGGGCTGCCTGTACGGCTCGGCGTACGTCAAGCGCGATATCCCACAGTTGGTCGAGCTCTACCAGCGCGGTGCGCTGCTGCTCGACCAATTGGTCACCGAGACTTTCGATTTCGGTGATACCGGCAAGGCCGTCGACTATTGTGCGGGCGAGAACGGCGCTCGGGCGGTGGTCATCTCCTGAATCGATGGGGTCGAGGCTTCGACGCACGAAGCCTCGACCCCGCTTTTCACCGATCCAGATAGGTGATGACCGACTTCGTTTCGAGGTACTCCTCGACCGCGTCCGGCCCGTTCTCCCGGCCCCAGCCCGACTGCTTGAATCCGCCGACCGGCATCTGCACACCGCCCGCGCGGTGCACATTGACCCCGATGCGGCCGGCGCGCAGTCTGCGGGCGATTCGATGTGCATGGGCGACGTCGCGGGTCCAGACGCTGCCGGCAAGGCCGTATTCGGTGTCGTTGGCGGCGGCGACGGCCTCATCGATATCTGTGAACGGCATGGCGCCGATGACGGGTCCGAAGATCTCCTCGCGGACCATTGTCATCTGCGGGGTGACGTCGGCGACGACCGTCGGCTCGAAGTAGAATCCCTTGTTGCCCAATCGTTTACCGCCGCTGACGACCCGTGCGCCTTCGGAGATCCCGCTGTCGACATAGCCGGTGACCCGTTCGAGCTGGCGCCGGGAGATGAGCGGTCCGAGGTCGGCGTCGGGATCGGTGCCGTACCCGATCTTCAGCGCTCGCCCGGCCTCCGCGACGCCCCGTACGACATCCTCGTACACAGCCTCGTGCACGAACAGCCGGGTACCGGAACTGCAGATCTGCCCGGAATTCCAGAACACGCCCAGCGCGATCCCTTGAACGGCCGTGTCCAAGTCGGCATCCGGGAGCACGATCACCGGGGACTTACCCCCCAGTTCGAGTGAGACCTTCTTCAGGTTGCCGATCGAGGCTTGAACGATTTTGTGTCCCACCAGCGTCGAACCGGTGAAACTGATCTTGTCGACCAGCGGGTGCTCGGCCAGCCCCGCTCCCGCCTCGCCGAAGCCGGTCACGATGTTGACCACGCCGTCGGGTACACCGGCCTCGAGCAGAAGGCGCCCGAGCGCCAGTGCGGTGAGCGGAGCCAGCTCCGATGGTTTGAGCACACAGGTACATCCGGCCGCGAGCGCGGGCGCGATCTTCATCGACATCGCGATCAGCGGCCCGTTCCACGGGACGATCATGCCGACGACGCCGATGGGCTCCTTGTAGGTCGACCCCTGGAAACGGCGATCGGCGGGACCGATATCGACTGTGCGGCCGTGGATCTTGTCCGCCCAGCCCGCCTGGTACCGGAATTGCGCGATGGCCTCGATGACCATCAGCCGGGCCTGCGTCACCGGCAGCCCGACATCCAGGCTCTCCAACCGCGCCAGCTCGTCGATCCGCGCCTCCATCAGCTCGGCCACCCGCCACAACACGATTCCGCGCTGCGTGGACGACAGTCCCAGCCAGCGTTCGGTGTCGAAGGCGTGGCGCGCCGCGCGGACCGCCGAGTCCACATCGGCAGCGCCTGCCTCGGCCACCTGGGTGATGATCTCTTCCGTACCCGGATCGACCACGTCGAACGTCCTGCCGGATGCTGCGGGCACCCACGCGCCGTCGATCAGCAGCTCTCCCCGCCTGCTCGCGGTGCCGAGCGCGACCGCCGTCGCCTCCGCCGTCGTGGTGGTCATAGAACAACTCCAACTTCGATTGTGATGGCGGCAATCAGCCGCGGACGTTCTCTGTGAAGATCGGGCTGAGGGAGACGAAACCGGAGAACTCCATACGTCGGATCCGCCATCCGTCACCCGTGCGGGCGAACTCGAAATCGTAACCACCGGAAAGTAATTGGTGAATGCCGTCGGAGGTCAGCCGGTAGTAGGTGACGTCGGTCTCGGCCGTCGCTGTGTCACCGTCGATCTCGATCACCGGATTGGTGATGTGATGATGGCACTGCGGCACCTGCTCCCACACGGTGCGCACCAGTTCCCGCACCCCTTCGATACCCTTGCCTTCACCGCGCGGAAGACTGTAGACCGCGTCGTCCGCCCAGATATTCATGAAGGTTTCTTCATCGTGTCTGTCGATGCCGTGACAGTACTTCGACATCAACATCTTGATCTCTTCGATGTCGATGACCCACTGGATCTTGTCTTCGAGGCTGCGCTCGCTCATTTCACTCCTGGGAGTGGGACCGATGACGTCGGGCGTCGCATCGACCTGGGGTGTGTGCGACGCCGGACTCCCGAGACTAATGTCGTCGGCCTGTGGCGGATGTCTGAATTTTGGACACAATGGTGCCGACTCCCGCGGTTACGGGGCGTCGGCACGCCTGGGCAGGCCGGCGGCGATTGCCTGCGCCGCCGGTCTGCCCCGCGACTCAGTTGATCGGCTCCGGGAGCTCCGCACCTCCCCGGATCTGCTCTGGGCTCGCAGAACCCGATACGGGCTTCGTTCGGCCGATCAGCGAGACTACGGTGGCGGCGACGAAGGCGGGTAGGGCGAAGGCATAGAAGTTCCACTCGACGCCGAGAGCGGAGCCGGCGATCCACCCGCCGATCAACGGGCCGAGAATCGCGCCGGCCCGGGCCAAGCCCATCGCCGCTCCCACCGCCGAACCGCGGCACGACGCCGGAAAGTGCACGGCTACATAGCCATACGTGAGCGTTGACGTCCCGACCGTTCCCAATCCCGCGCCCGCCACCGCGAGCATCAGGTAACCGACGTCGAGCGGTCGGCTCAGCGCGAGCAACGAGACCCCGCCGACCAGGAAAGACGCGACGATCACGCGTTTGGAGCCGAAACGATCGGCGAGCAGCGAGCCGCCGAGGGTTCCGACCACTGCGCCGAGCTGCAGGACGAGCAGGAACTGCAGCGATGAGCCGAGGGGATATCCGGCTTTGCGCATGAGCTGCGGCAGCCAGGTATTCAGGCCGTACACGATCAGTTGCGAACAGAAGCAGGTGATCACGAACAGCGCTGCCGCGATGACATACGGCCTCGTCAGCAGTAGTCGATAGCCACGCCCGCCCGCGCCGTCGGCCGCCGCCGCCTCGGCAGGCTCGACGGTGTGCTCTCGGCAGGCCGAATCGAAGTCCAAACCGTATCGGGATGCGACGCGGCGAGCGTCATCCGTTCGGCCTCGCAGGATGAGGTAGTTCACCGACTCCGGTAGGTAGAAGTACATGACCGGAAGGATCAGCAGATACAGCGCGGCCAGCCCGTAGAGCAGTCGCCAGCTGTGGTCGGGGAGCAGGGCGAGTGCGGCAAGTGCTGCGATGATGCCGCCCAGTGAATAGCCGGTCAAGGTGAGACCGTTGTAGAGCTGACGCCGAGTCTTCGGCGCGTACTCCACAGTCAGGGCGACCGCGGACGGCACCACACCGCCGAGACCGATGCCCGTCACGAACCGGGCGGCCCCGAGGAATTCGGGGGACTGGGCGAGGGCGCAGATCGCGGAGCCGATCGAGAACCACAGGATCCCGATCATCATGACCTTGCGGCGGCCGATCCGGTCCGTCATCGGGCCCGCCAGCAGGAAACCCACCATCAGACCGGCCAGCGTCCAGCTGCCGATCGCTCCGGCTGTCGCGGCGGTCATATGCCACTGCGGTTCGGCGAGCAAATTCGGCACCGTGGCGCCGTAGACGATCAGATCGTAACCATCGGCGACGATCGTCAAGAAACACAATGCGACCACGAACAATCCGCTGCGTGTGCGCGGAGCGGTGAGCTCCATATTCTCTCCTGGGTAATCCGGTACTGCACCACGGAATATGGTGTCGAGCATTGCAGCCCGTGGTCTGTTATTTCGCGGGGTGGAAAGGCTGGTTGATCGTGGTGAAGTACTGAACGGCGGCCATGATCGCCACCGGTGCGGTCACCAGCAATTGGCCGGCGAGTGTGCCGAGTGCGCCCACGGCGATGATGCCGCCGAGGCATCCGACGGCGGCCGCGGGAACGAATGCGCCGAAGAGTCCGACGATGGTCGCGGCGGCGACCGTGGCTCCGGCGATTCCGCCGAGAACGCAACCGACCGCTCCGCCGGCCAGCCCGCCGACCAGGGTTCCCACGGTCGCGCCGGTGGTGAGGGTCTGGAACATGCGATTCCACGCCGCTTGTTCGCGGTCGTACGGCGTCTTCCACGGGGCCGAGTCTTCGTATGGCAGCGCGACCGGCCGGTAAACCGCGTGCTGCATATCGAATCGCGGAGTCAATGTCGCTGTGTGGTCGCGTATTTCGGCGGCGATGGGAAAGACGAAATCATCCACCCGGAACGACAGTTCGGTACCCGCCAGAACTTTTCCGTCGGAGGCCTTGATTCGGAACACTCCGTTGTCGGCATCCATCGTCCCCGCGTCCGTGGTGATCACGGTGGATTGGTCGGTCGCTGTTGCCTTGTAATTCACCACGTCGGCCCGTGCGGCCGGCGTGGCACCGGAGGAGCCGGCGCAAACGGCGAGAGTGGCCGCGGCTGCCGTGGACACGGTGACGAAACTCCTGAACATATTTTCTCCTCGAGACGCCGACAAATACGAAGTCGGGCGTGCGGAAATGTGAACGCCGAATGCGTCACTCCCGATTCTCAGGTGATGCGGCGGGCTGCCGTGCTGTGTCGGGGACCACAGCGTATCACGCATAGTATACAAAATCTAGTATTTTTAGACCCAGCGCGGAGTGGGCCAGAGGGGTAGCTGACGGTCCCCGATACTGTTGTAGCCGTGCCTATTCGGAATCGACTCCGGTCCGTGTGCGACTGCGCCGTCCACCTCGTCGGGTGAACGGCGCAGTCGCAGTTATTGGACGGGCGATCAGAAATCGTCGGGGATCGAGCGGGCGGCCGGTCTCGGCATCAGTGAATCGCAGAGGTCGAATGTGCCGATTCGACGGCATACGGCCGGCGGTGACGACCCTCGAAATCGATGACGCCGCGGATATTGAGGCCCGCGTGCAAATCCTCGTATGCCTCGTTGACCTGTTCGAGTCGGTATGTGCGAGTGATCATTTCGTCGAGCCGCAGCGCTCCCCGCCGGTAGAGTTCGAGCAGCATCGGCACCTCGTTCTGCGGTCCCGCCATACCGTACAACGCGCCTTGAATGCGCTTTTCGCTCATCGTCAAATCCAGCACGGGCACCGATATCTCGGTCAGGGTATGTGGTGCCGCGCTGGTCACCACCAGGGTCCCCCGTTTACCCAGCGCGTCGTAGGACTGCTTCAACTGCTCCTGCGTGGGAACCCCGATACAGACGACGACCGAGTCGGCGCCCTGACCGTTAGTGGCCGAGCGAGCCACATCGGCTGCCTCGTCGATCGTTTCGACCGCATCGGTCGCGCCGAGGGTGAGCGCCAGTGTGCGCTTCATCCGCACCGGGTCGACGGCGATCACGTGCCCGGCGCCACGGAAGGCCGCACCCTGCACGGCACTCATTCCGATTCCGCCGGTGCCGACGACGACCACCACATCGCCGACATCGATATCGGCCGCGCGCGTCGATGATCCCCATCCGGTGGGCACCGCACAGCCCACGATGGCCGCGGTCCGGAACGGGATGTCGTCGGGAACCTTCACCACACATTCCTGCGGCACCGTCGTCCACTCCGAGAACGTCGACAGGCATGCGTTCTGTGCGATACCCCGGCCGTCGGTGTGCATGCGAAAAGTGCCGTCGGGGCGCGTGCCGACAGTGATGAGATGTCCGGCGTCGCACAGGTTCTGATGCCCCGTCACGCACATGCGACAGTGGCCGCATGCGGTGATGAACGATGTCACCACATGGTCGCCGGGCTCGACGCGGGTGACGCCGGGACCCACGGCTTCGACCACGCCGGCGCCCTCATGCCCACCGCACGCGGGTAGGAGTGGAATTGCATGTCGCCCTTGGCGAAATGGTCGTCGGAATGGCACAGGCCGGAGGCCATCACCTTGACGAGAACCTCGCCTTCGCGGGGCTCGTCGAGATCCACTTCCCGGACGTCCCAGGCGCCCGGTGCTTGCCACAGGATGGCTGCGGTCGTTTTCACCTCATGTTCCTCACTCTTGCCAGTCGGTCACGGCGTGTGAACTGCTCGGCGAATGCCTGTGCCGCGCAGAAAAATACGGCGCGCCATGACTCCGTGGTCGGTTCGATGTCCCGCCCGCAGCGCCGCGGCAGCTTCGGCGATATCGGCCGGATCAGCTGTCATGCGATGTGCTTGCGAGCCCACGCGGCGGATTCGGCGATCGTCCGGTCCGCCTCCGGATCGTTGCCCGCCGCGAACGGATGGACGTGCTGGCGGGCGGGGGCGACGTCGAGCGTCACATCGACGCCGGCGGCCTCGGCGGCCTTCACGAATTCCCTCGCACCGCCGAGCAGATTCTCGTGACCGCCGGCCGAGATGTACACCGGCGGGAAACCTGTGAGGTCGGCGTACAGCGGATTGCACAGCGGGTCCGACGTGCTCCGGCCGCCGAACGCGATCGACCCCATCGACACGATCACGGCCTTGCTCGCGAGCATGTCGTTGTCCTCGTTGACCATCCAGTTGCCGTCCCAGTCGAGACCGGGAGACAGCGTCAACACCGCACCGGGCAGCGGCTCAGCCAACTCTCGCAGCTGCACCACGAGGGCGAGAGCCAGTGTGCCGCCGGCGGAATCGCCCGCGCTGACGATTCGCCCGGCGTCGAATCCCTCGGAAAGCAGCCACCGATACGCTTTCACTCCGTCGTCGACCTGCGCCGGGTACAGCACCTCGGGCGCGCGGCGATACTCGACGACGAGCACCCGCGCACCGAAGGCCTTCGCGAGATGACCGGCCATCTTCCGGTGCGAGTTGGTGGAGCCGACGATGAATCCGCCGCCGTGGAAGTACACAACCGCCGAACTCGGATCAGCGTCGGCCGGGATACACCAGACCGCGGGCAGACCGTCGATGTCGACCGATTCGTAGCTCACCGCAGTGGGCTCCGTGGCGACGGTGTGCCAGCCCTCCTGCATATCGCGCATGGTCTGCACGGACATCTGCGGATCGGCTTGCATCCGCCCGGTCCATTCGACGTACAGGGATCGGAGGGGATCGGTGAACTCTGTCGACATGGTCGGCTCCTGGTTGCGGGCGCGGCAGCACAACTCGCGGTTCGATGAACTGTCCGAATGCCGGCAAGGATGAACGGCGTTGTGCGCCACGAGATTCTGATTGTGCGCATGCCCGGTGTCGGGCTTGAGTGACGTGCATCACTGATGATTGAGCCAACCGCGCGATAAAGCAATTGACATTCTTCGAACCAGAACTTCGAATTCGTTCAATCGATCGCCCGGCGGATATCGATCGGCTGCGGACGGCCGTTGACCAGGCGTCGGTTATTTGCTCGATGAGCAATCGTGATTTAGCACGAATCGAGCCGAATTTCTCTTGCTCACGGTCGCGGTTGGGCCGTCACCGGCAATTTCGACTCCCGCGTCATCGGAGTGTGGCTACGCGGAATGAGTTCGCTCGGACAGGGATAGGCGGTCGCTGATCTGCCGGGCTTCCGCGGTGACGGCCGCGGTGATCTGTTCGATCCGGGCATCGATACGGGCCGCCGGGCCCGCGAACGTCAGGACGGCCACGTGGACGCCTTCGCGAAAAATCGGCGCGTGGACTCCGCCCAGATCCGGGGTCGTCCGACGGTCCGCGAAGGACACTTCCTCCCGTGTCGTGCGTGCGAATTCGTCCTGCAAGCGGGCTCGGGTATCGGGGTCGTCGATGTGGCGAGCCAGGTAGTCGTCGCGGAATCTCCGGTCGCTGTAGGCGAGGAAACAGCGTCCCGCCGAGGATGGGTAGAGGGCGCGACGTTCGCCGATTCGAGCCGAAAACCGTACGGGGCGAGTGGATTCGATGGCATCGGCGTAGACAATCTGTTCACCGACGCGCATGCACAACAGGACGGTTTCGTCGAATTCACGATGCAGCGATTCCAGACTGGGGCGCGCCAGATGTTCGACCGAGGACGAGCGGGCGCCGAGCAGCGTCTCCACGGCCGGGCCGAGGGTGTAGACGCCGACATCGGTGAGATAGCCGGTGGCGACGAGACCCTTCGCGATGTAGTGCACCGATGAGCGCGGAGCCTCCAATGCCGTCGCGAGTTCGGCGAGCGTCATGCCCTGCGGGTTGCGGGCGACGAGTTCGAGGATGGTGACCACGCGCGACACCGTCCGGTGTTCCTGCGGCGCGGCCGTCTGGTGCCTGGTCGACATCGGTTCATCCCATCACAGTGAACGACGCTGCGGTTCGAGCGTTCATATATACGAACACGATGTTCGTACATATGATGTAGGCTACGGCTTCGTAGTGGCGCGCGCCATATTCGGAATGGCGGTGTGATCGAGATCCAGCGGGATCGGCGCAGATCCCGGAGTTGTATCGCGAGGTCCAGATGGGAACGTTCAACAGACTTCACCTGATCCGGCAGGTCGACCTGTTCACGCTGAGGTTGTTTCTCTCGGCGATCGAGGAGCGGCAGATCGGCCTCGCGGCCATCCGGGAGAACATCGCCCCGTCCACCGCCACCAAGCGAATCCAGGTCCTCGAGGACATCGCCGGTGTCGAACTGCTCGAACGCGGACCCAAGGGTGTCCTGCCCAGCCCGGCGGGCGCGGTACTCGAGCGGTATGCGCGGTCGATCTTCGGAGGCCTGGACGCGATGCGATCGGAAATCGCGGCACTCACCGAGGGTGTGCAAGGCGAGTTGTCCGTCGTCTCCGCGCGCACCATCATCGTGCCGTTCCTCGCCCGCGAGATCGGCGAATTCGGACGCGAGTATCCGTTGGTCGAAGTGGGCCTGCAGGAGACGGAGAACGTCAACATCGTGCGGCAGGTCGCGCGCGGCGAAGCGGATGTCGGCGTTTTCGCCGCCGCCTACGATCTGGATCTGGACGGCATCGACGTCATTCCCTACCGGCAGGATCGGCTCGTCGCCGTGGTGCCGCCGGGGAACCCGCTGGGGGCGAAGACCGCGGTGACATTCCAGGAGCTCGCCTCGGAACGACTGATCGCACCGCGCGCGATGGTCGGCGCGTTCCGGGCCGCGGCCAAGCGGCTCGGTGGTGAATTCCGGTCACCTCATCGTGTGCGCAGTTGTGAGGTCGCCATCGAACTCGTGCATGCCGGACTGGGTGTGACCGTCGTCCCGGAATGCCTGCTCGATCACGCGCTGCTGTCCCGGGTCACGGTGCTGGAATTCGACGAGTCCTGGGCCGTGCGCCGAATCCATATTGCGACGCCGAGTGGCCGCGTGCCGAGCCCGGCCGCGCAGGCGTTCATCCATCAGTTGTCGGCCCGGCCGGAAAACGATGCCGCCGTGCAGGCAGTCGAGGGGTCGTTGCACGCGGTCTCGGCCGACCACGACGCCCCCGTGGGGTGAGCGAACAGGCCACGATGCCGGTGGCGCCGCCACGATGCGGTGCCACCGGCACCTGCTCAGGAACCGGCCCGCTCCACCAGTGCGACCTTGACGTGATCGGGCCGCTTCAACGTCCCGGCGGGCACCAATTCGACAATCGTCTTCACATTGAGTGCCGACCGCACCCGGTCTTCGATGGCGGCCTTCAGGGCGACTTGCCGGTCCGGGGTCAGCCCGGCCGCGTACTCGACCACGAGCGGGAGCGGCCGCTGCGTCGAATGCCCTTCGAAGTCCGCGCGGATACGCATCTCACCGGTCGTCTCGGGTTCCATCTCGACGACGAGTTGCTTCACCGCGGACGGGAACAGATTGATGCCCCGCACGATCAGCATATCGTCGGTGCGGCCGACACAGCGGACCTTGTATCCGGTTCGGCCGCAGGAACATTCGGTTCCGGTGACGACAACGTGATCGCGGGTGCGGAAACGCAGCAGCGGGGAGGCCTGGCGCCGCAGCGCAGTATAGACCAACTCACCCTGGGCGCCCTCGACCGGGTCGACGATATCCCCGGTGACGGGGTCGATCAGCTCGGCGACCATGAGGTCGGGAGACAGGAAATGCATCCCCTCACCGGCCTCGCATTCACCCCAATACGTGCAGGCGATGTCGGTGCCGCCCAGCATCTCTCGCGCGGTGGCGCCCCACAGGGATTCCAGCCGCTGCCGCACGGCGGGCAGTCCGCCACCGGGCTCACCGCCGACGCTGATCGCACGAACGCCGAGATCGCGAGCCTGCTGCCCGACGATCTCGGGAGCCTGTTCGGCCAGATAGGTGAGGAAATACGGCGTGCCGATCAGCGCGTCGGGACGCTGATCGGCCTGCACGCGCAACAAGCGCTCGGCACCGGCCTCGGCGCCGATCGGAATGTCGACGATCCCCATGTACTGCAGGATCTGCACGACCGGCAGACCGCCGACGAAACCCTTGCTCATCCCGAAGGCGTGCAACAGGCGGTCGCCGGGACGGAAACCGTTGGCGTACAGCGCTCGTGCCCCGAGTTCGGACCAGGTCCCGATATCGCTCGGGGTCAGACCCACGTAGCTGGGGCTGCCGGTGGTCCCGGACGATGCCTGGATCTGCACGATCTGCGATGGGGCGGCCGCGACGTGCGCGCCCAGCGGTGGTGTCCGCGCCAGGCTGTCGCGCAACTCCTGCTTCTCGGTGAAGGGCAACCCAGCCAGATCGGCGACGGTTCGCACCTTCTCCGGGTCGACCTTGTGTTCGGCGAACTTCGCGCGATAGAAATCGCTGCGCGCGGCAAGATACGCGATTTGCTCGCGCAGGCGCTCGTCTTGAATCGCCGCCGCATCTGCGGGGGACGCACCTTCGATCTCGCTCCACCACGACTCCGAGAACGGAGCTCTACTCATCTTTCCTCCAATATTGTGCCCGAGGTCCGCGGCCGAACTGGATCAGGGCCATCCTCGCCGGCGGTTCCACGGAAATACCTGCTGCCCAGGTGAAATGGGTGTTATCGCGTTCATCGCGCACCGACGGCAGGCGAGTGCGGCCCACGGCAAACCGAACTTCATGATATCCACGATTCGGCAGTTTCCGATAGGTGAAAGCGGTTCGAATAATTCGAATCTCGAATTCGTATTTTGCCAATTGGAATATCTGCGAAAGCGAAATAGCCTCGCTGTGATCGGGTCTGTCTCGGTCCGCTACGCATGCACTTTCAAGTATCCCGGGAGCTGACACATGGTATGGCAAGGAAAATATGACAGCTTGTTCATCGGTGGACAATGGGTGGCTCCGTCGACCGATGAGCGCATCGACGTGGTGTCGCCGTATACCGAGCAGACGATCGCTTCGGTCCCCGCCGGTGCGAACGCCGACATCGATGCCGCCGTGGCAGCAGCGCGCCGCGCGTTCGATCATGGGCCTTGGCCGCGGATGTCGCTCGCCGATCGACTCGAGGTGATGGGCAGGCTCAGTGCGGAGATGCGGGCGGCCGAGACCCTCATGGCCGAGGTTGTCAGTGCCGAAATGGGTTGCCCGATAACGCAATCACACAGCATTCAGGCGCTGCGCCCGCGCTTGATCGTGGACGCGATGATCGACCTCGCGCAGGAATATCCGTTCGACGAAATCCGCGAGGCCCCCTCCGGCCGGGCCCGGGTGACCCGTGAACCGGTCGGCGTGCTCGCCGCGATCGTGCCGTGGAACGCCCCGCATCTGGTGACGATGATGAAACTGGCGCCCGCGCTGCTGGCCGGGTGCACGGTCGTGCTCAAACCCTCGCCCGAGACGCCCCTGGATGCCTATCTGCTCGCCGAATTCCTCTCACGGGCAGGGCTTCCGGATGGTGTCGTGAATATCGTTCCCGCGCATCGTGATCCGAGCGAGTACTTGGTGACCCACCCCGGGGTGGATATGGTCTCCTTCACCGGCTCCACCGGTGCTGGGCGCCGGATCGGCTCGTTGTGCGGTGGCCTCATCCGGCGAGCCGCGCTCGAACTCGGTGGCAAGTCGGCCGCTCTGGTGCTCGACGATGCCGATCTGGAATCCACGGTCGAAGCACTGCGGGTCGGCGCGTTCCGCAATACCGGGCAGGTGTGCAGCTCCAAGACCCGGGTGGTGGTATCGCGCAGGCGTGCAACGGAATTCATCGATGCCCTCCGTGCCGCGACCGAATCCATGCCCGTGGGCGACCCGTCGGACCCGGCCACCGAATTCGGTCCACTGGTCTCCGCGCGGCAACGCGAGGCCGTCGAGGGATATATCCGGGCCGGGGGTGCGGAAGGTGCGACTGCCGTTCTGGGCGGCGGCCGGCCCGCGGGGCTGGACACCGGGTGGTTCGTCGAGCCGACCATCTTCGCCGGCGTGCGTCCGGAAATGCGTATCGCGCAGGAGGAGATCTTCGGGCCGGTGCTGTCGGTGCTGGAATACGACACCGAGGACGAGGCGGTCGCCATCGCCAACGATTCTTCGTACGGACTCAACGGCGCGATCTTCACCGCCGACCCACAGCATGCGCTCGCTCTGGCCGAACGGATCCGGACCGGAACGGTCGAAATCAATGGCAATCCGGTGGGATTGGCCGCACCGGTCGGCGGAGTCAAGAACAGCGGCCTCGGCCGGGAACTGGGCCCCGAAGGTTTCGACGAGTTCATCGAGTTCAAGTCGGTCGGGTTGCCACGCGACCTGACCGTCCGACACGGAACCGTGGCTGCTACGGAGTGCGGATGAGCGAATCGGCCGGCCCGCTGTCGGGCATCAAGGTAGTCGAATTGGGTGGCGTCGGGCCAACTCCTTTCTCCTGTCAGCTGCTGTCCGATCTCGGTGCCGACATCATCCGCATCGATCGTCCGCCCGGATACGACGGCGGGGCGCCGGTCGCGCCGCGATTCGATCTGCTCAACCGGGGGCGGCGTAGCGCGGCCATCGATCTGAAGAAGCCGGAAGCCGTTGCGGCGGTGCTGGATCTGGTGCGCCGGGCCGATGTTCTGGTCGAAGGTTTTCGTCCGGGCGTCGCCGAAAGACTGGGGCTGGGGCCCGACGAATGCATGGGGGCGAACCCCGGCTTGGTTTATGGCCGGATGACAGGCTGGGGTCAACATGGCCCGCTCGCTCAGGCGCCCGGGCACGACATCAACTACATCGCGCTGACCGGAGTTCTGCATTCGATCGGTTCCGCGGGCGGTCCGCCGACTCCTCCGCTGAATCTCGCCGGTGACTTCGGCGGCGGCGCGCTGTATCTGGCGTTCGGCATTCTCGCCGCGTTGCTGGAACGCCACGGTTCAGGGCGGGGACAGGTGATCGACGCGGCGATGGTCGATGGATCGGCCTCTCTCATGACACTGTTCTACGGACTGCACGCGGCGGGCTATTGGCGCGACGAGCGGGGCGTGAACCGGCTCGACTCCGGCGCGCCCTGGTACACCACGTATCGCGCGCGCGACGGGCAATGGCTGGCGATCGGTTCCAATGAAGCGCGTTTCTGGCGCAACACGCTGCGCATTCTGGAATTGGACGAGGCCGAAATGCCCGATCAGCACGACCGGTCCCGCTGGCCGGAAATGTGCGAGCGCCTCGCCGAGGTGTTCGCCACCCGCACCCGCGACGAATGGTGTGAGCTGGCCGAAGGCGAGGATGTGTGCTTCGCGCCGGTGCTGTCGCTGAGCGAGGCTCCCCAGCATCCGCATCTGCGGGCCCGGGAAACGTTCATCGAGGTCGAGGGCGTGGTCCAACCCGCACCGGCGCCGCGTTTCAGTCGCACGCCGGGCGCCGTCCAGCGACCGCCCGCGCGCCCGGGCGAGCACACCGACGAGGTGCTCGGCGACTGGGGATTCGCGCCGGCGCGGCTGGCGGCGCTGCGTGCCGCCGGGGCGATCACATGAACCGGATTGTGCGCCCGGAAAATCGTCGATCGCACTGTTCGAATCCGTCGAAGCGCTGATTCGCAATTTATCACTTGGATCGCCGGGGCCCGCGGTTTAGCCTCGATACCGGGGCGAATCCGAAAATCACCGGCTCTTACATCACTATTTGGAGCGAACACGAAATGAATTCGAACTTTCTCACCGAATCCCAGGCGGACTGGCTCGATGTGGTCAACAAATTCATGGACAACGAGATCACCGTCGAATACGTGCGCAAATGCGACTCGGGCCGCGAATACCCGTACGAAGCCTATGAGAAGATCGCGAAACAGGGCTGGCTCGGCATTCTCATCCCGGAGGACGAGGGCGGCTCCGGCGGTGACATCTTCGACTATTCGCTGATGGCCGAAGGACTGGGCAAATTCGGATTCGACTTCGCCTGCTCTGTGCTCGTGCCCACCTTCACCGCGATGAACATCATCAAGTACGGCACCGCGGAGCAGAAGGCGCGCTACGTCAAGCCGTTCATCGACGGGCAGATTCGGTTCTCGGTGTCGATCTCCGAACCCGACGCCGGCTCCGACGCCTCCAACACCAAGACCCGCGCTCGCCGCGACGAGAACGGCGACTGGGTCGTGTCCGGTCAGAAGCTGTGGTGCAGTGGCGCCGCCGCGAAGGACACCGTGATCGCGATGCTGGTGCGCACCGACACCGAGGACAAGCACGGCGGCCTGTCGGTGCTGTTGATCCCGAACGACACACCCGGCCTGGACATTCGGCGGCTTCCCACCCTGTCGCGTCACGCGACCGGCACCACCGAGATCTTCCTCGACGAGGTCCGCGTTCCCGCCGACGCGCTGCTCGGTGAGGTCGGCCAGGGCTGGAAGATCATCACCGAGCACCTGGAGCTGGAGCGCTGCGCGGTTGCCGCGGCCTATGTCGGAAACGCTCAGGAAGCGGTCCGGGCGGCGAATAAGTACGCCCACGAGCGCGTGCAGTTCGGGAAGCCGATCTACGAATTCCAGGTACTTAAGCACATGCTGGCCGAGAACCAGACGCGGGTCGACGCCGCCCGCCTGCTCTGCTATCGCGCCGCGAAGATGAAAGCGGAGAACCTGCCCGCCGCGAGCGAGACCTCGATGGCGAAGCTGGCCGGCTCGGAGACCCTCAAGCAGTGCGCGCTCGACGGCATGCAGATTCTGGGCGGTTACGCCAACCTGCCCGAGGCGGATATGGAGCGTTACCTGCGCGAGAGCGTGCAGTCCACCATCGGCGGTGGTACCTCGCAGATTCAGCGCACCATCATCGCGAAGTCGATGCGCCTGTCCGCGACAGCGTAACCGTCTGCCCCGCAGTACTTCTGGAGGAATTCGATGGTAGCCATCAACAATCGTATCGATATGCCGCTCGACGAGATCGAGGTCGGCACGATCTTCCGCTCGGGCGGGCGGACGATCACCGAAACCGATGTCGTGAATTTCTGTGCGATCACCGGTAACTGGATCGAGATCCACTCGAATGTGCACTACGCCTCGCAAACGCGGTTCGGTGAGCGGATCGTGCAGGGATCGCTGACCTATTCGGTGATGACCGGGCTGATCCAGTTCGGTCCGTCGATTCAGGCGAACTACGGAATCGACAACCTGCGGTATCTGAAGCCGGTGGTCATCGGCGACACCATCTACGCCACCGCCGAGGTGATCGGCAAGAAGGACAAGGACGACAAGTTCGGGGTCGTCACCTTCTTGATGAAGGCGCTCAACCAGGACGGCTATGTCGTGCAGAAGAGCGAGTGGAGCCTGCTGATGCTGCGCAAGCGCGAGGACCTCGACGCGCTGGTCGGCTCCTCCGTCCCCACCGAGCGCCCGAAGGACTGATATCCGTGCCTGCCACTCCCGTCGCCGCGATCATCGGCATGGGCGATGCCTACGCCTCGCGGGACAACCGCAAGGACCCCATGCAGCTCGCCGTGCAGGCGACCTACGGTGCCCTCGCCGATGCGGGCATTCGTAAGAATCAGATCGACGCGGTCTTCACCGGCCGCTCGCCCTGGGCCGACAAACGCTCGCAGTGGTCGAACATCTTCATCTCGCACATGCACATGCCGGTGACCATCGACAGTGAAATCACCATGCACGGTGCGGGTCTCACCTCGAGTATCGCGATCGCCTCGCAGATGATCGCGGCGGGACAGGCCGAATATGTGCTGTGCCTGCAGAGCGATGCGACCGAGCTGTTCGTCGATGCCGTGGCGATGGGAGCGGAGGCGGATTCGGATCCGCAGGTGGAAGTTCCTTACG
This sequence comes from Nocardia violaceofusca NBRC 14427, assembly GCF_963869435.1. Taxonomy (NCBI): domain Bacteria; kingdom Bacillati; phylum Actinomycetota; class Actinomycetes; order Mycobacteriales; family Nocardiaceae; genus Nocardia; species Nocardia violaceofusca. The sequence goes on along the minus strand of NZ_CAWMPM010000004.1, from coordinate 380,670 downwards.
GTGCGACGATTCCGTCGCTGTACGCGCAGGCGGCGTGCCGGTATTTCCACGAATTCGGTATCACCGAAGCCGATTTGGCGGATGTCGCGATCGCGAATCAGCGGTGGGGCGTGCGCCATCCGCATGCCGCCAAGGCGCGGTTCGGTGAGATCGATCGGGAGAAGGTGCTCTCGTCTCCCTACGTCGCGACACCGTTGCGCCGGTGGATGTGCTCGACCTGGGGAGGCGGGACCGGCGGTGCGCTGGTCGTTACCTCGCCCGACAACGTCGGCGACCGCGACGGCGTCGTCTACGTCCACGGTTATGGTTCGGCGAGCACGCACGAGTATCTCACCGACCGTATGAACCTGCGGCACAGTCGATTCCCTGGACTTGGTGCGCTGCCGAACCTCACCCACACCGCGACGGCCGAGGCGGCCCGGCAGGCGTACGGCATGTCCGGGCTCGGTCCGTCGGATATCGACATGTTGCAGCTGTCGGTGAACTTCGCGCATATGGGCCCGATCGTGCTCGAGGATCTCGGGTTCGCGAAGAAGGGGCACGGCATCGACATCTACCGCGAGGGCCGCACCGCCATCGGCGGAGATCTGCCGACCGATACCAACGGCGGCTGGCTGTCGTTCGGACAGCCCGGTATCTCCTGCAATATGGACAGCCTCGTCGAGGCCATCCGGCAATTGCGCGGCACCGCACTGGGGGCGGCACCGGCGACGCGACCGGAAACGGTGCTCGTTCAGGGAGCCGGCGGGATGCTCGCCGCGGGCAGCGTCATGCTGCTGTCGTCGGCGGCGTGACCAGGGAAAAGGACTAACGACATGAGCGAAGTACCCCTGAACGAGTGGCCGCAGCCCTACCGCCAGCTCGATTCCGAACCGTATTGGGACGCGGTGGCCGAGGAGCGGCTGACCTACCAGCGCTGCGGGGCCTGCCATGAGGCGGTGTGGCCGGCGCATTCACACTGCCCGCACTGCGATGCCGCCGAACTCAGCTGGCAGCAGTCGCGGGGAGTCGGAACGGTCTACTCCTACAGTACGATCGGCCGCGGCCCGACCCCGGTGTGGGCGGCGATCGTGCCCTACACCGTCGGATTCGTCGAACTGGCCGAGGGCTATCACCTGTTCACCCAGATCGAAGGCGACCCGGAAACGATCGAGATCGGCATGCCGGTGGAGGTCCACTTCGTCGAGCGCGGCGGGCAGAAACTTCCGGTATTCGGCCGCCTAGGCGATGGCACGAAATCCACTGATCCAGTGGGGGATTGACATGGCGGGACCTTTGGACGGCGTGCGCGTACTCGACCTGACCACGAATGTGATGGGCCCCTACGCCTCACTGCAGCTCGGAGATCTGGGCGCCGACGTGTGGAAGATAGAGCCGCCGGCGGGTGACACGATCCGCAATGTAGGCCCATCCCGTCATGCCGGAATGAGCTCGAATTTCCTGCACCTCAACCGCAACAAGCGCAGCCTCGCTCTCGACCTGAAGACGTCGGCCGGGGCCGAGGCATTGCTGCGGATGATCGGCACCGCCGACGTGCTGATGCACAGCATGCGACCGACCGCGATGGCCCGGCTGGGGCTGGCCTACGAGAACGCCCGGGCGCGCAATCCGCGCATCATCTACTGCGGAATGTACGGCTTCGGTCAGGACGGACCCTATGCCGACCGTCCCGCGTACGACGATCTCATCCAGGCCGGGGTGGGGTTGCCGGTCCTGCAGAGCCGCAAATCCGGAGAGCCTGAGAACGTGGCGACGCCACTGGCCGACCGCGCGGTGGGGCTGGCCGCGGGCACCGCGGTCACCGCCGCACTGTATCGACGGTCGATCACCGGTGTCGGCCAAGAAGTTCAGGTGCCGATGTTCGAGACCTTCGCGCAATTCGTTCTGGGCGACCACCTCTACGGCTATACCTTCGATCCCCCGATCGGCGACTGGGGGTACGCACGGACGATGGACCCCGGCCGGCGACCCTATCGGACCTCCGACGGCGGTTACATCGCGGTGAACCTCTACATCGACAAGCATTGGAATTCGTTCTTCGCGGTGTCCGGCCACCCGGAGCTGGCCGCTGATCCTCGTTTCGCCGACGTCCACAGCCGGGCCGAACATGTGGGAATCCTCTACGAATTCCTGTCGGAAGTGTTCCCGGCCAAGACCACAGCGGAATGGCTACGGCTACTCACCGACGCCGATATTCCCTCGATTCGGATGCATACGCCCGCAACCGTTCTCGACGATCCGCATATGAAGGGGGTCGGCTTCTTCCGCGATGAGGAGCACCCCTCGGAGGGTCGGTTGCGCACGATGGGCATTCCGCAGCGATGGAGCGTCGACGCTCCCGAATTGCGTTATCCGGCACCGCGTCTGGGTGAGCATTCGGCCGAGTTGCTCACCGAGGCGGGGTTCGATCGTGACGAGATCGACGATCTGGTCGCCGGCGGCGCCGTGCGCGCGGCGGAGGTGCGAGCACGATGAACGACACATTGGCCGGCAAGGTCGCTGTCGTCACGGGTGGAACGGGCGGTATCGGCGCCGGAATCGCGCGGCGCCTGGCCGCCGGTGGCGCGACTGTGGTACTCAACGGCCGCGACGAGCGCAAAGCCGACGCTGTGCTGGCCCAGATCCGGGGCGACGGTGGAAGCGGTGGATTCATCCCCGGCGACGTTCGTTGCCGGCGGGACATGGATGAACTCGCGGCACAGACCGCACGCCGCTTCGGCGGCATCGACATTGTCGTCCCGAACGCCGGTGGCAATGACGACGAGGCCCGTGCGCCCGAGGTCCGAGGCTCGTTCGCCGACATCGATCTCGATCGCGTCACCGCCTTCATCGGCCAGGCGGTGGGCGCGAAATTGCGCGTCGTGCAGGCGGCGGTGCCCTACCTACGCGAAAGCGGTTCGGGCAGCGTCATATTCGTGACATCTGAGGGCGGCCGGGCGCCGACTCCGGGGCAAACCGCGATAGCGACGTTCTCGGGCGGGCTGATCCAGGCGAGCAAAGTACTGTCCAAGGAGTTGGCGCGCGACCGGATCCGAGTGAACTGCGTGTGCGTGACCGTCGTCCGCGACTCGCCATCGTGGGTGGCTGCCTTCGAACAAGACGACGGGGTTTCGGAGGCGCATCGCCGGCAATACGAGAAAATCCTCGCTCGCGCACCCTTCGGAGTCGCCGCGCCACCCGATATCGGCAATGTCGTGGCGTTCCTGGCCTCCGACGACGCGCACTATCTCACCGGCTCCACGGTCAGTCCGACCGGCGGGCTGACCATTCATTGACCGGGGGTCGAGGGCGGACGACCATGGTTTACAAGCAGAGGTATCGATAATGACCGGACCATTGGACGGAATACGGATTCTCGATCTGACGTCGAATTTCATGGGTCCCTACGCCTCGCTGCTACTGGCTGATATGGGCGCCGACGTCGCCAAGATCGAGTCCCGCGCGGGCGACACCACTCGCGGCGTCGGACCGTGTCGCCATCGCGGCATGGGTGCCATCTTCCTGCACCTCAACCGCAATAAACGCAGCATCGTGCTCGACCTGAAATCCGCGGACGGCAATGCCGCGCTGAAACGGATGCTGGAATCGGCCGATGTGGTGCTGTACAGCCTGCGCCCGCAGGCGATGGCGAAACTCGGTCTGTCCTACGACGACGTCCGCGCGATCAATCCCAAGGTGATCTATTGCGGCGCATTCGGTTTCGGTCAGAACGGACCGTACGCGGCGCGTCCGGCCTACGACGACCTGATCCAGGCCGCGGTCGGTATGCCGGTGCTACAGAGCCGCAAGATCGGCGCGCCGGATTATGTCGCCACCGCGATCGCCGATCGGGTCGTCGGAATGGCGACTTCCACGGCGATATCGATGGCGTTGTTCCATCGTGAGCGGACCGGCCGCGGCCAGGAGGTCCAGGTGCCGATGTTCGAGACCTTCGCGCATTTCGTGATGGGCGATCACCTCTACGGTTACACCTTCGACCCGCCGATCGGTGACTGGGGTTATGCCCGGATGATGAATCCGGATCGCCGTCCGTATCGCACTACCGACGGTTACCTCGGCGTCAATGTCTACACCGATAAGCACTGGCACCGGTTCTTCGACCTGTCCGGACACCCGGAGATGACAGCGGATCCGCGCTTCGCCGACATCCACGGCCGGACCGCGAACATCGCCGAGCTGTACGAGTTTCTGGCACGAACCTTCACCACGAAGTCGACCGCCGAGTGGGTGGGCCTCCTAACCGATGCCGATATTCCGGTGATCGAGATGAACACCCCCGACTCCTTGCTGGACGATCCGCACATGAAGGATGTCGGCTTCTTCATCGACGAGGACCATCCCACCGAAGGCAAGCTCAGATCGCTCGGCATCCCGCAGCAGTGGAGCGAAAGCCGACCGGAATTGCGGTATCCGGCGCCACGGCTCGGGGAGCATTCCACACAACTGTTGGCCGAATATGGTTTCGGCGCAGCGGAAATCGAACAACTGTTGAACTCGGGAGCCGCATACGAGGCCGATCGTGCGACGCCGGCGAATAGGAATCGGAGACAGCCATGACGAGCGATCTGCCGCTGGCCGGAATAACCGTGGTGGAATTGGGCGACAGTGCCTCTGCTCCCTTCGCGGGCAAGATACTCGCGGAATTGGGCGCGCAGGTGTGGAAGGTGGAGCGGCCGAGCGGCGACTCGTCGCGCGGCTGGGGCCCGAGCATGTGGCAGGGCAGCGGCGCCGCGTTCCATGCCTTGAATCGCGGAAAGCATTGCGTCCGTATCGATATCAAGGATCAAGATCAGCTCGCAGACCTGCACGAGTTGATCGCTTCCCGTGCCGACGTCTTCATCCACAACCTGCGTCCCGGCTCCGCGGCGAAGTACGGGCTGGACGCCGACAGCCTGCGGGTGACCAAACCTGAACTCATCTATTCCGAGATCGGCGCATTCGGTCACACCGGCCCGATGAATACGCTGCCCGGCTACGACCCGCTGATGCAGGCGTTCTCGGGAATCATGAGTATCACCGGCGAGGAGGGGCAGGCCCCCGTCCGAGCCGGGGTGTCGATCGTCGACTTCGGCACCGGAATGTGGGCAATGATAGGCATTCTCGCCGCATTGCTGCGCCGGCAGCTGAAGCACTGCGGAGCTACCGTGAACAGTTCGCTGTTGGAAACCGCCATGGCCTGGATGTCGGTCGGTGTCGCCAATTACACCGCCGACGGTGAGATCGGTGGGCGTCACGGTTCGGGAGTCGCCTTCATCGTGCCGCACCGGGCTTATGCCGCGGCCGATGGTCATCTGGTGGTCAGCTGCGCCAACGACGGGCTGTTCGCCCGTCTGAGCGAGGTGCTCGGACATCCGGAGTGGGCTCTGGACGACCGATTCGCCACCAACAGTGGAAGATTGAGAAACCGCGACGAAATCGATCGGTTGATCGGCGAGCGGATCGCGACCGAGACCCGCGAGCACTGGCAGCAGATTCTGCAGAGCGCAGGAATTCCGGTCGCCCCGACCCAGACCACCGCGGAGATCGTCGAGCACGAGCAGATACGCTCCCTCGCGATTCTCGGCAAGCCTTCGGAGGAGGAGATCGCGGTGGTGGGACTGCCGCTGTCGTTCGACGGAAAGCGTTCGCCGCCACTGCATTCGGCGCGCGACATCGGCGCCGACAATGACTGTCTCCGACAGGTCATCAGGACCGAATCCTGACGCCGCGCGGGTCGGGCGCCGAGGCGGTTGCTTTCGCGCCCGACCGGTGGCGCCGCTCAGAGGTACTTCTTGTAGAACGGAATCAGGTGGTTCAACGCGATGGCGACCGGTTCCGGCTGGTCGTAAAGATCGTAGTGCGACCACCCCTCGGCCACAACGAGTTCCTTGTCCTTGGAGGCCGCGCGGCGGTAGAGCTCGACGCCGTCGCGGTAAGCACCGAAGGCGCCGGGCTTGTCGCCGACAACGATGCACAGCGGCTGGGTACCTCGGAGCCAGATCCCTTGCGGGCGCGGTCGGCACCGCGCAGCGACGGTGGCACCGGTGCGGCGCACCGCTCCACGGGCGATGGCCGCGCAGTCGTATGCGCGGCCATCGGTGTCGAAGTTGTCAGGTGTCGTGCACGACGACGCCGCGCAAGTTGCGTCCGGCTTTCATATCGTCGAAGCCCTGATTGATCTGGTCCAGCGAATAGCGGGTCGTCACGAGTCCGTCGAGTTCGAGTGTGCCCTGCTGGTACATCGCGAGTTGGGCGGGAATGTCGGCGGTGGGGGAGCAGGCGCCGAACAGCGCGCCCTGCAACCGTTTCTGGAACAGCGTCAACTCGTGCAGGTTGATGTCGCCGTCCTTGACGAGGGTGTCACCGAGGCCGACGGCGACGCAGGTTCCGCCCTTGCGCACTGCCTGCAATGCCTGACCGATATGACGGCCCGTCGTCACGCCGACGGTGACGATCGAGGCATCCGCGCCTTGACCTCCGGTCAGTGAACGTGCGAGTTCTTCGGCTTCCTCCATCGTCGAGAATGCCTGCGTGGCACCGAATTTCAGTGCGCAGTCCCGTTTGAACTCCACCGGATCCACGGCGATGACCGCACTCGCACCGGCATGTGCGGCGCCTTGGACGGCATTGATGCCGATACCGCCGATGCCCATCACGATCACCACGTCGCCCGGGCGCACCTGAGCCGAATTCACCGCAGCGCCCCAGCCGGTGCCGATACCGCACCCGGTGAGCACCGCGACATCGAGCGGGATCGTCGGATCGATGCGAATGGCCGATGCGGTCGACACCGTCACGTGTTCGCAGAACGTGCCCAATCCGGCGAGCTGTCCCACGGGCCTGCCGTCCATCGAGAGCCGGAACGACGTGGGGTCGTCGAAGCGTGCGCCGGTGGCCAAGAACGCCCCGAGATTGCAGAGATTCTGCAGACCCTTCGCACACCATTTGCAGCGCCCGCAGACCGGCAGGAAGGAGAAGACCACGTGGTCGCCCTCGGCGAAGCCGATGGTCCCCGGCCCGGCCGCTTCCACGATGCCCGCCCCCTCGTGTCCACCGGCGATCGGCAGGATGCCCGGAGTCTGATCCCCGACGGCGAAGTGGTCGTCGGAATGGCACAGTCCGCTGGCGACCATCTTCACGCGGATCTCGCCCGCCCTGGGATCGTCCATTTCCAACTCGACGACCTCGTATCGGCCCGGAGATTCGAGCAGCACCGCGCCCCGTGTCCTCATCGACCCAACTCCTCTGGAAACATGAAATGCGGTCGGGCTGAATGTTTCGCGCCGATCGCGAGAATACTTTGCGCATTTTGGCATCGCCTGCAAAAGCAGGTCAATTGGCATTTTTCGAAATGGGAATTCGCGAAATTTCAACAGAACTCGCATCGGCGTGCGCTCGGCGGCCCACTCGTCCGATCGGGGCAGAGGTCGCAACGCTGACCGAACTCGGGGGTCTCGGGGCCGTGCGGTCCGGCTGCACGACCGTCGTGGTACGGCAACGGCCTGCGCGCGGGGGCGCGCCGCCGCACACGCACCCTCGACGATGCCGAACAGTGGTCAAAATCTAGTGCGTAACATATTCTATTTTGCGTCTGATGCTGGATGACTCCGGATACCATGTCGATCAGCTGCCGCGGTCGCTCGCGACCGGCGGCCGTCATTGGTTGCTCGAATCTTCGGAGTCCCTTCATGACCACCCCTGCGCAGGCCCCCGGCGGGCCTGCTCCACACGGCTCGCCGACGGACGGTAGCGTCCCCGAATCGCCCTGTACACAGAGGAATTCGCCGCCGACCCGCATCGGGTCTACCGCGAGATGCGTCGTCGGTTCGGTGCGCTGGTGCCGATCGAACTGGCTCCCGGTGGGCCGGCCACTCTGGTGATCGACTATCAGATCGCTCGGCGAATCCTCAACGACCCCGAGCACTTCCCGGCGGACCCGCGCCACTGGCAGCAGCGGATACCGCACGACTGCCCGGTGCTGCCACTGATTGAATCGCGGCCCAACGCATTTCGCAGCACGGAAGCCGACCATGCGCGCTACCGCAATCCTTTGTTGCAAGCCGCCATGCTGATCACGACAGGCTGGTGCGCGGGCAGCCAGACTCCGTCGATCAGGATCGGCTGCCGGGGAAAGGTCGTGCAAAGATGTTCGCCAGCGGCGGGTCGGTGAACAGCACCTCGTCCAGAGCCGCGTGCGTGAATCGGGCGGGCAGCCGAGCAGCGTATCGACTACCTCGAAAGTGAGCGGATACGCGTACTGGCCGATGATTTCAGCCGTCCCGGTTTCGCAGAACGCATTACGGTCGCGGCGCTGAGCGAGGTCGAAATGTTCTCGTTGCACCACACGGTCGAACGAATCGCGTTCCCGTTGATCACAGTGCGGACCTGTCGTGGAGTATCGGTCCGCACTCCTGCCCGGCCCCGATCTGTGGCCTATCTGGTCGCGCAGGATGCGGTCGATCAACTACTCGACGCCCTGCCCGATATGCGGCTCGCCGTGCCGGCCGAGCAACTGGCCTGGCGCCCCGGGCCGTTTCATCGCGCACTGACCGCGCTACCGGTCGTCTTCCCGCCCGCACCACCCGTGAGTCTCGGCTGAGCATTCGGAAACCGGTGCGCACAAACGCATTCGGGTCTCCGGTACGGGTGACGATTGTGCACATTTCTGGACAGTCGAGAGCCGGCATGCTGCCTACATTCGAATGGCGTGAACGGGTTCGGAAATGCAGTTCCTTCCGGTCCACCGTGGGAATGATTGCGCGGCAAGCGGTTTGCGCTCGAACAGTATGTGACCACTTCGCTCGGGAGAACGATGATGAGGACGTCAGTGAATATGAGAGCGCGACGGCGCCGGCCTGTGCCCGCGATATCTGCGGTCGGAGAAAAGCACAACATCCGACCGTGGTCAGCGGCGACGACACCGCCGAGACAAGTGGGATCGTCGCGCCGCAGTGGTGTGTTGCGCAGCGTCGCAAAAACTGTTACGACGGCGGTGTTCACCGCGATCGTCGCGGTCGTGGCTCCGGTTCCGAACGTGTCGGCCATGCCCGCGGCCCATCCTCGGTTCCTCATCGTCGGGGGGACAGCGTCGATGGGGATCGGCGTGGTGCGGGTGGAGGAGGACGGCGCTTTGTCGGCGGTTGCAGGCAGCCCGTTCGCGACGGGTTTCGGCATTCTGTCCGTGGTCGTCGCGCCCGACGGGCGCACCGTCTATGTTCCGCACGTCGGTGACCAGGCGGTCAGCGGTTACCGGCTGGACGACAATGGCGCGCTGCGCGAGATTCCGGGCGCGCGTATCGCACTCGACGGTCCGCCCACCGCCGCGCAGCTGACGCCGGACGGGTCTCATCTGTTCGTCGTGGTCGGTGGCGTGCCGGGCCATGTGGTGTCGTTCGCTGTCGCGCCGTCGGGTGCGCTGAGTCCGACCGGTGCGCCGCCGGTGGCGGTGGACGGCGTCAGTGCGGTGGGAATGGCCAGTGTCGATCCGAGCGGACGCTATCTGCGGGTGGCCACCTATATCGGAAATACGTTGTCCAGCTTCGCTATCGGCCCGGGCGGCATCCTCTTGCCGCTCGGCTCGACACCCGTCGAACTCGGTCCGGTTCGCCCCGGCTACACGCCCGATGGCCGGTATCTCTACTCGAGCAATGAGTTCGGCACCGACCTGTCCGGATTCGCGATCGGCGCCGACGGCGGTTTGATCCCCACCCCGGGATCGCCGTATCCGACCGGCGGGGTGCCGCACGGCGCGCTGGTCACCGCGGATGGCCGGCACCTCTACGTGCCCAATGCCGTGGGCGGGTCCATTGCCGGATTCGACGTGCACTCCGACGGCGGCCTTACTCCGCTGCCTGGCTCACCGTATGCCGCTCCGGCGGCGACGATGCCCGGTCAGGTGGCGGTGCATCCCGATGGACGCCACTTGTATCTCGCGGATGTGCTGACCGCGCACGGGACGACAATGGTGCATTCGTACCTGATCGGACCCGATGGCGGTCTCGTGCCGTCGGGTCAACCATCGCTCGATACCGGGGTCGTGATGTCCGACGGTCCGGTCGTCGCGATGACGCCGTAGCCGGTCGAGGACGGTAAGCGTAAGTGGGGCAAGGGAAAAGCGTGCCGGCTGGGCGATCCCCGGCCGGCACGCTTTTCGTCGGGCGACAGCCGACGCCTGTCACCTCTGCAGCGCTGCGGCGTTCCTACTTGCCGACTGCGCTGAGGTCCTGCTCGTCGATCTGCTTGAACGGCACATGCGTTGCGGGATCGAGGATCTCGTCGAGGTGCTGCTGCACGAGCTCCGGTGTCAGCTCCTTGCTCGTGAATCCGGTGTTGAAGCCGAGCACCAGCCGCTGCACCTCGCCGCCCTGGGCTTGGATCACCTCACCGTTGATCGCGCAGTCCTGGTGAGCCAGGTACGCCACCACCGGGCTGACCAGGGAGGTCGGCAGATTGTCGCGCATGAACTGCTTGAACTCCTCCGAGATGTCGGCCTCGTCGGACATCCGGGTCGCCGCGGTCGGAGCGATCGCGTTGACCTTGATGCCGACCTCCGCAGCCTCCAGGCCGAGGGTTCGGGTGAAGGCGAAGATCGCGCCCTTCGCGGAGACGTAGGGCGTCTGCTGCGGGAAGCCGATCAGGGTGGGGGAGGTGGTGTTCACGATGCGGCCGGAACCGCTCTCGATCAGATGCGGCCAGGCCGCGGCGGTGACTCCGGCGGTGCCGAAGAAGTGCACCTCCATGTGCCGGCGGATCGACGGCAGGATCTCGGGTCCGAAGGCGTGCACCTGGTTGATTCCGGCGTTGTTGACCAGGATGTCGAGGCGGCCGAACGCGTCGATCGCGGCCTGCACGATGCCTTCCGGGTTCTCGGTGACCGAATCGAAGTTCGCCACCGCGCGCCCGCCGGCGGCCACGATCTCGGCCACCACGTCCTCGGCCGGAGTCGTGTCGGCACCGGTGCCCTGCGCGGAACCGCCCAGATCGTTGATCACCACCGCCGCGCCCCGCGATGCCAGGAATTTGGCGTGCGACGCCCCGAGGCCGCGCCCCGAGCCGGTGACAATGGCGACGCGTCCGTCGAATGACAACATGAACTTTTCTCCTTCAGTCCTTCGCCGGAAGCATGACCGCGACCATCGTCACGGGTTTGTCGGTGCGGTTGCTCCAGGCGTGTTTGATTCCGCGGTTGATCACCGTGTCGCCCGGCCGCAGCAGGGTTTCGCCGGTTTCGTAGAGCGCGTAGATCTCGCCGTCGAGGATCGTGGCGATATCGATGGTCTCGGTCGCGTGCAGTCCGACGATGCCGTCGCTCTCGGCATTGGCGTCTTCGCCGTGCAGATTGCCGATCGACTCCGCGTATACCGCGGGATCGATCTCGCTGTCGGGCGGGAAGGTGGCCAGCCGGACCACCAGGCCGTGTGCCGGCGGATCGAGTTCCACCTCGGGCTTCAACGTGTCGTCGTCCTGGTACCGGCCCGGCAGCGAATCGGCCCGCCAGACGTCGTTGACCGTGAACGCCGGAAGTGCCACCCGGGTGGCCGTGTCCTCGTCCGTGACGACGGTCGACCTGCCGTCCGCGTCCAGCCCGGCGATCACGCGCCGGGCTGTCCTGTTCAGATGTTCGCCACTCATGAAGTTCCTTTCCCGGAAGCCGAGTCTGTGCCGTCAATCACAAAATACTATATATTAAATAGTCTAGACAAGGACCGTAGCCGGGGCTGATCGGTCTCGATCATCGGTCGCGAAGCGCCTGCGAAGTGTCCAAATATCTGCACACTCGACGCCTTGGCATCGGGACATCATGGTGACGCAGGCCACCTGCACCACCCGATAGGAAGGCACCGACTACCGATGAGCACCACACCAGACCAGGCGACCATCGACCTCGCGGAGAACTGGGTCAAGGCGTTGAAGAACATCGACCTGTTCTTGGAGATCAGCACCCCGGACTGCCAGGTGTGGCACAGCGCCGACGACAAATGGGTGTCGGTGGCAGAGGCTGTCGCCGCCGTCTACGAGCGTTCCGGTGACACCGGCGTGCCCGATTTTCAGGCCCAGGGCGTCACCTTCACCGAGAAGGGCTTCTTCAACGAGGCCACGACCGAGGTGCAGATCAGCGGCCAGGTGATGAAGCTGCATCTGATCCAGCTCGTCGAGGTGCGCGACGGAAAGGCCGCGCGGGTGCGTGAGTACATCGGCCCCGAGATGGGCGTCCAGCCGTAGAAGCCCGGTGCGCCAACCGAAAGCGCGCCGACCGTATTCCGGTCGGCGCGCTTTTCCGGTATGCGACGACAGCCGCGCTCGACAGCCGGCTCGTCCGCACGAAGTGAATGTCAGTTGAGGATCTGGCCGGCGTCGACGCGCAAGTCCAGTCCCGTCACGTAACGCGCGTCATCGGAGGCCAGGTAGGCCACGGCGCCGGCGATGTCCTCGGGTTCGACCCACGCCAGGTCGAGCAGGGGGATGGTCGCGAATCGGGGTTCGACATTCTTCAGGGTGAGCTGGTCCTCGGCGAGATCGGGGGCGAACAGCGCATAGGTCGGCTGATTGTGAATCAGCTTGGTGTTCACCGTTGTCGGCGCCACGCTGTTGACGCGAACGCGGTAGGGGGCCAGCTCCATGGCTGTCGTCTTGACCAGACCGGCGACGCCGTGTTTCGCCGAGCAGTACGGTGACATGTTCGGCGCTCCGATGGTCGCCATCGACGAGGTCGTGAAGATCATCGAGCCGCCCTCGTTCTGCTGTTTCAAGATGGGGATCGCGGCCTTGGCGGTGTGCCATGCCCCCTTCAGATTGACGTCGTGGACGACGTCCCACATCTGTTCGGTGATCTCCTCGGTGAGGCCGTAGTTCCACATACCCGCGTTCGCCACGACGATATCGAGGCGGCCGAGTTGGCGGACGCCGTCGTCGAGTGCTTCCTTGAGGCCGGCGAAGTCTCGCACATCGGCCTTCGTGGCGATCATGGTGCGGCCGAGTTCCTCGACCGCGAGGGCGGTGGTCTCGAGGTCGGCGGAGGTGGAGGCATCGGCGACATTCGTCGCGACCGGCCCGCAGATATCGATGCCGATGATGTCGGCGCCGTCGGCCGCGAGTCGCAGAGCTTCGGCGCGGCCCTGACCGCGAGCGGCGCCGGTGATGAAGGCGACCTTGCCGTCGAGCTTTCCCATGTGGTTGATCCTTTCCAGTACCCCACGCGTAGCCTGGCGAGCGGGGAAATAGTTGTGCGCGTGACTGTTTCGGTGACGCGGGAACTACCGGCCGTTGCCGAGGACGAGCCCGTAGGCTCGTCTGCTCAGTTCGCCGGACATGTCGACAGTGATCGATTTGGCCTGGGTGAATTCCTCCAGCGCATCGGGTCCCAGTTCGCGGCCGATGCCGCTCTGCTTGTACCCGCCGAACGGCAGATGCTGAGACATGTTGTGCCAGTCGTTGATCCACACCGAACCGGTCTGCAACCGCGCCGCGACGTCCAGTGCTCGCGTGTTGTCGGAGCTCCACACGCCTGCCGCGAGCCCGTAATCGCTGTCGTTGGCGATCTCGATCGCCTCGTCCACCGAGTCGTAGGAGATCACGGACAGGACGGGACCGAATATCTCCTCGCGGGCGATGCGCATGTCGTTGGTGACGCCGGTGAAAATGGTCGGTTCGACCCAGAATCCGCGGTCGAAACCGGCACCGGACGGTACGCCTCCGCCATGAACGAGTTGTGCGCCTTCGGCCTTGCCGATGTCGATGTAGCCCAGGATGCGTTCGTGCTGTGCCTTGTTCATCACCGGGCCGAGATCGGTAGTGGGGTCGAGTGGGTCGCCGATCCGCATCGTCTTCACCCGGGTGGTCAGCCGTTCGACGAAGTCGTCGTGCAGCGCCGAGGGCAGCAGCAGACGCGATCCCGATTCGCACGCCTGACCGGCATGCAGGGCGAACGCGTAGATCGATCCGGCGACGGCCAGATCGATGTCGGCGTCGTCGAGCACGATGTTCGGGCCTTTGCCGCCCAACTCGAGCAGCACCCGTTTGATCGAGCGGGATGCTTCGGCCATCACCCGGCGACCGGTCGCGGTGGACCCGGTGAACGAGATCAGGCGAACGAGTGGATGGCCGACCAGGTGTTCGCCGGCGGCACCGTCTCCGACAACGACATTGAACACTCCGGCGGGCAGGCCGGCGTCGCGGAGGATGGCCGCGAGTTCGAGTGCGAAGCCGGGAGTCTTCTCGTCGACTTTCAGTACGACGCTGTTGCCGACGGCCATGGCCGGCACCGACTTCCAGACCGCGGTGCTCGCCGGAAAATTCCACGGCGTGATGCCCGCGCACACACCTATGGGTTCTTTGTGAATCGTGCCGGCGTGCAGGACCGGACCGGAGGACAGCGCAGGCCGGACCGACTCGAATTTACGCGTCAGGTCGGCGTAATAGGACAGGTGCGTCATCGGGAAGCCGACACCCAGAGCGGTGGCCGTGCGGATGGGCATCCCGGTCTCCAGCACGCTCTTCGTGGCGAGTTCGTCCATGCGATCGGCGAGAATCGCTGCGGCGCGGTCGAATACGGCTGCTCGCTCGGCCGGTGGGGTGTGCCGCCACGTGCCCTCGTCGAACGCGGCCTGTGCCGCGGTGACGGCTGCGTCGAGGTGTTCCCGCTCGGCGACGGCCACGGTGGAGTCGGCGCGTTCGGTCGCTGGGTTGACCACGTCGAGTGCGGTCGTCGTGTCAACCCATTCACCGCCGATGAACATCCGGTAGTGCGGAATTCCGCTCTGCGAAACCGCGGGGGAGCTAGCGGGCATCTGATGCCTCCGTTCTCGATCCAGCCTTGCTGACGGCATCGGGGTGAGTCGGCGAACCGCGGCCCGTCGCTGTCGATGGGTAGATGAGAGCCCAATCACACAGCGGGGAAAAGACGGGCTCTCGGTAGGCGAGAATCGAAAAGTGCGCCTGCCTTCCGGGTTGACGCGCCATTCAACGCATTATATTTTCGATTTGCGGTGGTGGACGGGCTTGGGGTCGGTGTTCGCCGGCGTCCGGCCGCCGCGGCGTCTACGGGACATAAGACATTCCCGCACAACCGATTCGAAGGGTTCCCTCATTGGTCGACGAACCAACGCGGGCGCAGCAGATCATCGGAGCACTCGCCCCCAAGCTTGTCGAACTCACGGACGATGTCCTGTTCGGGGACGTCTGGGCCCGCTCCGAGATGTCGCCGCGCGACCGCAGCTTGCTCACGATCGCGTCACTCGTCACGCAGAGCCGCCCGACGCAGCTGCACTACCACCTTGCCAGGGCGCTGGACAACGGGCTGACTTCCGCCCAGCTGGCCGAAGCGATTACCCACCTGGCGTTCTATGCGGGCTGGCCGGCCGCATCGGCCGCGATCAGCACGCTGCGCGCCGTGCTCGAGGAGCGGAGGATCGACGAAGACGGAGGTGCGGGGTGACCGACTCGACCCTCGAAGGCTTCGAGCACGTCAACGAGCCGCGCCACCGTATGTCTGCCCCGCTCGGGCATCGACACTCCTGTCCGCGCGGTCGACCTGAGCGAACGGCAGGTGCGCGGGCCGATGCCGTCGCGAGATGCCATCGCCTCGGTACAGAGCGACGACATCGTCGGAAGATATACAACATTATGCACGATATGTAACTATTTCGGCCTTTCCGTGCAAAGGGGGTAGGGACAGCCTCTGTCTGGCTGAATCGTCCGGGCCTACGTTGAGGCAATGACAGTGCACAGCGACGAAGGGTGATGGGATGACCGAGAGCAAGAAGACCGGAAGCAACCGCCACGTCGAAACCTACGATCCCGGCTACGACGGGGAGATCCGTAGCGTGCGGGTATCGGCGCCGGCGTGGGATATCGCCGCGAATCTCTTGCTTCCGCCCGGGTTCGACGAGAGCAAGAAGTATCCGGCGGTGGTGTGCGGCCACCCGATCGGCAGCTGCAAGGAGCAGACCGCCGGCAGTGTCTACGGTGCGGCGCTGGCGAAGGAGGGCTACGTCGCGATCGCGTTTGATGCCAGCTTCCAAGGTGAATCCGGTGGACAGCCGCGTTTCATCGAGAATCCGACCCAGCGGGTGGCCGATTTCAGCCACGTGGTGGACTACCTCGTCACCCGAGATTTCGTCGACGCGGACCGCATCGCCGTGCTCGGTGTGTGCGGCAGCGGTGGGTACTGCATCAGTTCGGCGATGATCGAAAAGCGCTTCAAGGCGGTCGTGAGCGTCACCGGAGTCAACTTCGGGCGTTTGATGAACGAGGATTTCTCGCAGTTCGATCCGGTGGCAGCGCTCGAGCAGATCGCCGCGCAGCGGACCGCCGAGGCTCGCGGTGAAGAGCGGAGGGTCGACAATTACCTCCCCGTCTCACCCGACGAGGCCGAAAAATCCGGTGCGACCGAGGTCGACCTGTACGAGGCCACCCTGTACTACCGCACTCCCCGCGGCGAACAACCCAACGGTTGCACCCGGGCGCTGTTCTCCCACCAGTCCACGGCGGTCGGCTGGGATGCCTTCACGCGCGCGGAAAAGCTGCTGACCCAGCCACTGCTGGTAGCCATCGGCGACGTGCCCGGGTCCTTCGGCGCCTATCGCGATGGCCGTGAGATCTACCGTCGCGCCGCCTCCCGGGACAAGGAGCTGGTCGAGATCGCGGGGGGAACCCACTACGACCTCTACGACAACAAAGAGGCCGTCACCCAGATCCTGGACCGGGTGTTCCCGTTCCTGGCCGAACATGTTTGAGCGACAGGAATTTCGAGTGCCACACGGATCTCTGCCACGGCCTCTGGGCGGCCGAGTGGTACCACCTGAAAATATTGAGCAGCATATATAAAAGTCGGTTTTTCTGGGTGCCGTCCGGTTTGCTCGCCAGGTGAGGAGGTAGCCGGATCACGTCGGTACCGACGCGGACCCGAAGGAGTGAACGACCATGGCAGACACTGATCAGGTGCAGGAAGCGTTCGACAATTTCGTCCAGCTGTGGACCACCGGCACCACCGGAGGGCGGCGCGCACCGGTACTGCGTCGCCCCGACGAGGTCGGTTTGGACTACGAAGATGTGACCTTCCCGTCGATGGACGGGCTGCCGCTCGAGGGCTGGTTCATCCCGGCCGATTCCGACCGGCTGATCATCCACAATCATTTCCTGCCCGGGTGCCGCTACGGATACCCCGGGCATCTGCCCGAGTTCGGTGGCTTGGGCGGATTCGAGGTGAGTTTCCTGCCCGAATACAGGGCATTGCACGACGCGGGCTACAACATCTTGTGCTACGACATCCGCAACCACGGACTCAGCACGCAGGGCAACGGCGGAATCACCGGGATCGGGCTGCTCGAATACAAGGACGTCATCGGCTCGATCCGGTACGCAGCCGCGCGGCCCGACACTCGCAGCATGACGAAGGCGCTGCTGTCGGTGTGCTTGGGCGCCGACTCCACGGCGGTGGCGTGGTCGAAGCATCCCGAGGAGTTCGCCGAGATCAAGGCCATGATTATGCTACAACCGGTCTCCGCCCGGCCGGTGGTGGAGGAATTCGTCAAGGGCATCGGCATGTCCGACGGGTTCGAGAAATTCGACAAGGCCGTGCACGAGCGGACCGGGTTCCATCTCGATGAGCAGTCCCCCGTCGAATACGTGAAGGCGGTGACCGTACCGACGCTCGTCGCGCAGGTCCACGACGACACCATGACCCGGCCCGAGGATGTGCAATCGATCTACGACGCGTTGCAGGTGCAGGACAAGGACCTGCATTGGATCCGCGGAACCGACCAGCGCTTCCGCGGGTACAACTATTTCGGCGAGCACCCCGAAGTCGCGATCGAATGGTTCGACAAGCATCTGCAGTGAGTGTCTCGCGGTAGGCGCAGGTGCAGCGAGCGAAAGGCGCGCCGACTGCCGGTCGACGCGCCCTTCTCGCTACTCGAACCTGCTACAACGGCCACTGTATGTGTTTGATCTCGAAGAACTCGCGCAGCCCCTCTTCGCCGCCTTCGCGGCCGATCCCGCTGTGACCGGGGCCGCCCCACGGGGCGTCGGCTCGCATTCCGCCACCGCCGTTGATGGTGACCGTGCCCGAACGCAGCCGGCGGCCGAAGGCGACGGCATCGGCCGTGGGTCCCCAGACATTGGCGTTGAGCGCGTATTTCGCGTCGTTGGCCATGCGCACGGCGTCGTCGAGGTCGGTGTAGGGCATCACCACACCGACCGGCGCGAACAGTTCCTCCTGCGCGATCTCGGAGTCGTTGGGGACATGGGTCACCAGCGTCGCCTCCAGGAAGAAGCCCTCGTCCAGCCCCGGTGGGCGGCCACCGCCGACCGGCAGTCGCGCGCCCGCGTCCCGCGCCCGGGCCAGGAACCCTTCGACCTTGGCGCGATGCTCGCCGGTGATCAACGGCCCCAGGACGGTGTCGGGCGACAGCGGGTCACCGATGGTGAGACCTCGGAGGAAGGTCGCCGACCGCTCGACGTATTCGTCGAAGTCGGCCTGCGGCACCAGGGTTCGTGTGGTGGCACCGCAGGCTTGGCCACTGTTGCGCGTGAACCGCAGCGCCGAAGCCGGCACCGCCCGCTCCAGATCCGTCCCCGGCAGCACGATATTGGGTGACTTGCCGCCGAGTTCCAGCACGACCTTCTTCAACGTCGGCGCCGCCAGGGCCAGAATCTTGCTGCCCACCGCGGCCGAGCCGGTGAAGCTCACCATGTCGACCTCGGGCGCCTCCACCACCAGCGCCGTGGTTCCCGGCGGGCCGAAAACCAGATTCACTGCGCCGGAAGGGAATCCGGCCTCCTCGAAAAGCCGCACGATCGCCGAAGTCAGCAGGATCGCGCGCGGCGAGGTGACCAGCACCGTCGAGCAGCCCGCCGCCAGTGCCGCCCCAAGCTTGTACGCGCTCATCATGACCGGCACGTTGTAGGCGACGATGGCGGCGACCACTCCCACGGGTTCGCGCACCAGCATGCTGCTGGAGGTGATCGGGTCGTGGTCCAGGGGGAGGGGCTGTTCGTATCCGTCGCGCGGTCCTCGCGCCGCGGCGTCGGCGAACCAGCGGAAGAACTTGGCCGGTAGATCCACGTGCAGCGTGGGTGCGCTGCTGACCGGGGTGCCGATTTCGGTGGCGGCCAGCGCCACGATGGCGTCCCGGCGTTCTTCGAGCAGATCGGTGAAGCGGTGCAGCAGCCGGCCGCGGTCGGCGGGGGAGAGGCGACTCCATTCGCCGCCGTCGAAGGCGCGCCGCGCCGCGGATACCGCTGCCGCGACCTGCGCCGGACCGGTTGAGGGCGTCACCGCGATCTGCCGGCCGGTACTCGGATTGATGGAGACGATCGGTTCGCCGTCGCCGGTCGTCCAGCGTCCGTCGATATAGCTAGCCGCCTCGGCGGTGAGCGTAGTCATGACACCATTCCTTCGGTCGGAAATCCCGGAAACACCGAGACGTATGAAATATATTGTGCTGTGTCTCGCTTATCCGGCCATGTAACCGCCGTCGACGACGAACTCGCCGCCGGTCGCATAGCCGGCCCGCTCGGACAGCAGCCACACCGCCATCTCGGCGATATCCCCCGGCTGCGCCAGCCGCGCGAAGGGAATGCGCGCCATGATCGTGTCACCGCTGCGCGCCTTGGCGTCCTTCATCAGATCGGTGTCCGTATAGCCCGGGCACACCGCGTTGATACGGACGGTGGGCGCGTACTCGATCGCGGCGGTCTTCGTCAGGCCGATCACGCCGTGTTTGGCCGCCGAATATCCCGCGGTCGTCTTGAATCCGGTCAGGCCCGCCAGCGACGCGGTGTTCACGATCGCGCCGCCGCCCTGAGCCTCCATCTGCTTCAGCTCGGCGCGCAGGCACAGCCACACGCCCTTGAGGTTCACGGCGATGGCCTGGTCGAAGGCCTTCTCGTCCCATTCGCCCACGCGGCGCCCGCCCTGGCCGATCTGGCCGCCGCTGACACCGGCGTTGTTGAAGGCGCCGTCGAGGCGTCCGTAGTGGTCGACGGCGGCGGCGACCATCGCGTCCACGGAGCCGCCGTCGGTCAGATCGGCGGGAAGGGCGACCGCCTCGCCGCCGTTCGCGCGCACCTGCTCGGCCGCGGCCTTCAGTCCGTCCGTGGACACATCGGTCAGCGCCAGTCGCGCGCCTTCGCGGGCGGCGAGCAGGGCCGTGGCCCGTCCGATTCCGCCGGCCGCGCCGGTGATGAGTACGACCTTGCCGTCGAGCAACAGCTCAGGCATTTCAGAATTCCTTTCGATTGCGTTGCCGCGCTGGGCATTACGTCCGAGGTAGCCCGGCGCTGTCGGGGTGGGCGCTGCTGCTCATCGAGGCCGGGGTCCGGCCGCGCAGCTGTGATCGGTGCTGCGCGGCCGGCCGATTCCGATGGTGAGTCTCAGCCGACGCGGGAGGCGGGCCAGTCGTGTGCGGGGGACCGCCACGCGGGCCAATGGTCTTCGGGCTCCGGGCGAGTCACCGATATCTGGTGTAAGCACTGCTGGCACTTGACGACCATGCGGGGGCCGAGATAGTTGGCCACCGGGTAGCGGGCGAGGTTCGCCGCACCGCACTCCGGGCAGGTTCCGTCGACGGGGGTCCGTTCGACGTACACGCGCGGTGTTTCCGGGCGGGGGAACAGGAGTCGATCGACCGACATGAGTGTGCCTCTCTCAGATGATCCAGGTGGTGGGGTTGGCGACCGGCACCTGCCAGCGCTCCTGCTCGCGTTCCGCGGCCAGATGCGTGCGCCGTGCCGTGGTGGCGGCCTCGTCGACGGCGCCCTCGGTGATGACGACTCCGTACGCGGCGGAGGCGAATTCGGGGCTGACGAGCCCGGCGCGCACGTCGGCGGCGACGCGGCCGGTGTCGCGGGCGAGCGGATCACCCCAGCCGCCACCGCCGCCGATGACGAACCGAATCGCGTCGCCGGCCTGCAACAGCAGATTGGAGAACTTGCCGGACGTGTAGCGGGCGCCGCGGCCGAATTCGCCGTTGTTCGGATCGGGGCGGCCCTGCTCGTCGAACATGCCGAACAGCGGTTCGGCGCCGCGCAGATCGAGCGGGTTGCCGTGGGTGTTCAGATCGAAGTTCGCGATGTACCAGCCGTAGGCCGAGGTGCCCGCGCCGCCGCCCTTCGAGCCGGGAGCGCCGCGGCGCAACCGGTCGGCGACGACGGTGACGAGCGTGTCGGATTCGGCGTAAATGGAATACACCGAACCGAGTCCGCCACGGAACTCGCCCGCGCCGGCGGTGTCGATCACGATCTCGTGCTGGACGACGACCAGCGGGCTCTCGATCTCGACGTGTTCCTGCACCGAGGTGCGGCAGTTGCCGATCGGCACCACGCAGAACGAGACGCCGTCCTCCTTCCACGTACCGCCCCAGCCGCCGCCGGCGAGACCGTAAGCGCCCCAGGGGGTTCCCTCATGCCCCGCCCGGCTGTCGATACCGCTGAAGCCGACGTAGAGCGCGGTCCCGGTGTCGGGTGCGAAGGATTCCTCGACCGCCTGGCTCAACGCCTGCGATACCACGTTGATCGCGCGCGGGCCGATGTCGGCGTGGCTCGAGCAACTCGACGGTGGCAGCACCTGCACCACACTGCCCGCGGGCAGCAGGACGTCGATCGGTCGCAGGGTGCCGCTGTTGACCGGTGTCGACGGATCGACCATCAGCTTCACCGCCTCGATGCAGCGTCCCGCCTCGCACCAGGCGGTGCCGCAGTTACCCAGCGGCTGGCGGCCCGAACCGGAGAAGTCGATCTCCATGCGGTCGCCGCGCACCTTCACGGTGACGTTCACCGGGATCGGCTCGTCGGTCACGCCGTCCTCATCGAGGAAGTCCTCGGCGGTGTAGTCGCCGTCGGGGATGCTCGCTATACCGCGCCGCATACTCGCCTCGGTGGCGTCGATCGCGTACCGGCCGGCCGCACGGACCTGTTCCAGCCCACCGCGTGCGATGAGATCGTGCAGCTGACGCTCGCCGACGACCAGGCAGCCGTGCAGGGCACGCAGATCACCGAGCACCAACTGCGGAATCCTGTTGTTCTCCAGCAGGAAGTTGAAGGTCGGGCGCACCGGCACGTCGCCCGCGAAGAGCAAGGTCGGCGGCAGCTTCAGCTGTTCCTCGAAGTGAGTCTGCGCGCCGTTGGAGAAGCCGCCCGGGATCGGGCCGCCGAGATCCACGAGATGCGAGGTCGACTGCAGCAGGAATTCGACCCGGCCGTCGACGAAGACGGGCCGGAACAGATTCACATCGGCCTGGTGCAGCGAGCCGCGCCAGGGATCGTTGGTGAAGATGACGTCGCCGGGCTGCATGGTGTCGATATCCCAGTCGTCCATCACGAAATTCGCGATGTGCGGTGCGACGAAGGCGTGCTGCATACAGCCCTCCCACAGCGCGGCCGCCTCCCAGCCCTCGTCGGTGCGCATGTGGATGACGACCGTGCAGTCCAGAATGTCGCGGCAGACGGGCGAAAAGGCGCTGCGCATCAGCGAATCCAGCATTTCGCGCGCGACTTCGGTGAGTCCGTAGCGCAGGATGTCGAGTTCGACATCGGCGGCGGGTCCGGTGGATTCGGGGCTGGTGACAGGTGGGGTGGAAATGGTCATGGCTCCTCAGCTCTGCGGCTCGATGATCAGGTTCAGGTCGTCGTCCAGCGATGCGGTCCGCCCGGGCAGCACCAGCGTCGTCGCGTACTTCTCGGCGACGAGTGCGGGTCCGTGGACCTTCTCGTCGCGGCCGAGACGTTCGCGGACATAGATGGGAACCTCGACGGGGTCGGTGGTGCCCGGCACGGTGAGTTGGGTTGTGCGCAGGAAGGATTCGCCGTCCTCGGGCGTCGCCTCGGGCTTGCGGTTCTCGCGCGCGATGATGGCGGTCACCTCGACCGTCGACACCACGACCGGGATCTCCGTCGCCGCGAATCCGTACGACTCCCGATAGAACTCGTGGAAGGCGGGCACGAGCGCGGCAACGCCCTCAGCGGTGAGCGCCCCGTCGGGGATGGGCATCCGGTTGTCCCAGGTCTGGCCGCGGTACATGGCGAAGACGGCCCGCTCGAAGCGAAGGCGTTCGACATCGGCGCCCTGGTTCTTCAGTTCGTCGCGAATGCGGTCCTGCAGTGCGGTGAAGGCGGCCTCGATCGCGTCGGCGTTCGCCGGATCCAGCGCAGTCATGATCGACTGCGCCCGCGTGACCATCAGATCGCTGCGCAGCAACCCCAGCGCCGAGAACTGACCGGGACTCGACGGAACGATCACCTTGTCGAGACCGAGGATCTGTCCCACCCGGTCGGCGAGCATCGGCCCGGCCGAGCCGGAGGGCTGCAATGCGAACTCGCGCATGTCCAGTCCGCGATAGACCGAAATCGTGCGAACCTTCGCGGCGATGTCCTGGCACGCGACTTCGTATGCGGCGGAGGCGAGTTCGATCGCCGACATACCCCACTGCTCGCCGGTTCGCGCGAGAGCCGCCAGCGAGGCGTCGACGTCGAGGCGGATGGCGCCGTTGGCGAACAGGTCCGGTTGCAGAATCCCGAGCGCGGCGCAGGCGTCGGTCAGGGCGGGTTCGGTGCCGCCGCGCTGGTAGCACACCGGTCCGGGGTTCGAGCCGGCCGAGGCCGGTCCGACTGCGACATTGCCCAGGGCGTTGGGCCGGATCAGGCTGCCCGCGCCCGAGCCGATGCTCTCCACATCGACCAGGGGCATGGTCAGCGTGAGCCCGGTTTCCAGCGTCCAGGTGTCGGTGAGCGGGGTCTTACCCCGGCGGATCGCGGCCACGTCGGTGCTGGTGCCACCCACGTCGATGGTGAGCAGGTTCGGTGAGCTGCCCTCGTTCGCCAACTTCACACTGCCGCTGACGCCACCGACCGGCCCCGAAACCAGCTGGAAGACAGGCGCTTTCCCGGCATCGGCGAACGTGGCGACGCCGCCGTTCATCATCATGATCCACAGCGTGCCGCGGTAGTCACGCTCGGCCAGGCGGTTCATCAGGCGATTCAGATAGCCGACGACAGCCGGTCCGACGTAGGCGTCCAGGGCAACGGTGGTGGTGCGCTCGTGCTCCTTGGTCACCGGATACAGCGCGGAGGTCTGGATGTAGGCGTCCGGCAATTCCTCGGCGACGATTTCGGCGGCGCGACGCTCGTGCTCGGGGTTGGTGTAGGAATTCATCAGGCAGACGGCGACGGATTCGGTGCCCCGGCCGGCGAGCTCGCGGGCGGCGTCGCGGACGGCGTCCTCGTCGAGCGCCAGCAGCACCGACCCGTCGTAGCGCAGCCGCTCGGCGACGCCGTAGCGCGACTCGCGCGCCACGATCGGGCGCTCCTGATGCGGGCGTACCCAGGTCGGGTCGTAGAAGCGGTCACCGAATTCCCGGTGCATGCGGCCGATGTCGAGCAGATCCTTGTGCCCGCGGGTGGAGATCAGGCCGGTCGGCGCCCCGGTGCGGCTGAGCAGCGCGTTGATGCCGACGGTGTGTCCGTGCACGATTTCGGCGATGTCGGGGATCTCGATATCGATGGCCGCGATGCTGTCGAGCACCCCGACCTCCTGTTCGCGCGTGGACAGGACCTTTCCGTCGCGGATCTCTCCGGTGCTCTGATTCAGGCCGATGATGTCGGTGAAGGTGCCACCTACATCGATGCCGACGATCCAGTCGGCCACCCGCTCACTCTGCGTCATACCTGCGCCTCCAGTTGCCGTGTGCTGCAGCGGCGTGAACCCGGAACAGGCGCCGCTTTGTGGTGCAGCTCACTGTCTCGCGGCGGGCTCTCGCCTACATCCGGCGCAGGTAAGGGATTCGTACGACCTTCGGTCGAACCGGGCGGTGGGACGTCAGACTCGCGCGACGGAACCGGTCGCCGAGCTGCGCAGCCAGATCGACACGGCCTCGGCCCGGTTGGCGGCACCGAGCTTGCGCAGGATCCGCGTGATGTGGGTTTTCACGGTGCCCTCGGAGATGGTGAGCCGGCGGGCGATCCTGCCGTTCGAATCACCGGCCGCCATCAGGCGCACGATCTGCACCTCGCGGCGGGTCAGGATCGGGTTGTCGTCGACGCTCACGGCGACGGATTCGGCGATCGCCGGCGCGGGGGTGCGCCATCCGGTCAGTCCGTCGATCTGCGATCGCAAGGACGAGAGGCCTTCCAGCACAGTGACTCTCGCCAGGTGCTGGCTCAGGCCGTCGGCGAAGGCCGAGAGCACCACCCGATCGACCTCGGTGAGCACACGCCGCTGGTGATAGCAGTCGCCGTGGACCAGTCCGACCACCTCGCCCTCGACCAGCAGCGGTGCGATCCCGTAGGACGACGATTTGGTGATCTCGGCGAGCGGGCGATTGACCCGGGGATTGTCCTGAACCTCGGAGACCAGGACGGCGCGCGCGTCGACCACCGGGTCGTTCTCGACCAGGCTGCGGTCGAGCACCGGTGGGTTCTCCCGGCCCACCGCGACGATCTCCTCCGCCCATCGGGGCTCGCGCACGACACACATCGTGTGCAGCCGCCACGTCCGGTCGACGGTGGATACCAGCGCGCGGTCGAATCCGAGCCCGCACGCCGCCTCCGGAGCGCGAGCGAGCAGCGCATCCACCGAACGGGCATCGCCGATGCCTGCGAGTGCCGACCGGACCTTGGACAGCGCGCGCGTCCGGTCGTCCCACCGCACCTGATTCTGTATCGCCTCCGCCTCGCGGATCCGGCCGAGCAGGCCGATCAAATCGGTCAACCTCCCCGGCGTGCAGGCGCCGGCGTCCGCCTCGCGCAGTGCCTCGGAGCTCACCAGGTCCCAGAGGTCGCTCAAGGTGGACGCGTCCGGCGAGGCACCCGCGATATGCGGTGCCTCGAACGGTTCACGGTCGAGTAGGTCGCCGGCCGCGGAGGCGACCTCGGTCACCGCCGCGGCGAACTCGGCGGAACTCCAGTGCGTCGATGAACTGCCCATATGCGAACTCCCGTGATCTACCTCACTTAAATATAATATATCTCACTGGTGAATCGGAGGTGATCGGATACTGCGCTCGAGCCTCCCCGGGCCACGGTGGGGCTCGAGCCGGCCACCTCACCTGGCCGGCCCCGCGTAAGCGTCTTCGTTTTCCGGATCAATACCGGCGGTTTACGGATAGTGACGCGCGTCTCACCTCCCATAGCGTCGGTGCCACGGCGCACGAGCGTCGGTGACCGAGTCGACAGTGGAGTTGAACGGATGAGCCAGAACCGGGACGACCAGGCGCCGCGCCTGGAGCGCGAGCTCGTCGAGGGGGCGTGCCCCCGATGTGGCGGGGAGTTACGACGGTATCCCGTCAATTCGGAGGGAGGCTGGTTCGACGTGGTCAAGTGCCAGAACTGCCTGCACTCCGTCAGCCGCGTCCGGGGACCGCGACTCGGGCCGATCCAGCTTCTTTCCGACCAACTGTAGTGAAAAGGGATCAACGATGATCGCAGTCGATGTGGGCGGCACATTCACCGATGTGGTGGCCCTGCGGGACGGACTAATCCACACCGCGAAGGTGTCGACCGACTATTCCGACGTCACCAAACCGGTGCTGCAGGGCGCGGCGCTGCTCGGCGTCGAGAACTCCGCGGTATTCAATCACGCCAGCACGCACGGTCTGAACGCGGTGATCACCCGCCGGCTGCCGAAGATCGGCTTCCTGGCGACCGAGGGGCACCGCGACATCCTCGACATGGGCCGCGTGTGGCGGCCGGCGGAAGCCATTCTCGATCCGCGCTGGCGGCGCAGCTTCGGTGACGCCGCCCGCCCGCTGATCCCGCGCTATCTGCGCCGGGGCATCCGAGAGCGCATCACCGCCGGCGGCGGTGTGCTGTTCGAACTCGACGAGGCTCAGGCCCGCGCCGAACTTGAGGTGCTGCGTAGGTGCGAGGTGGCGGGTGTGGCGATCTGCTTGATCAACGCCTACGTCAATCCCGCGCACGAGCTGCGGCTGCGGGAGCTGGTGCGTGAGGTGCTCGGCGATGTGCCGTGCTCGGTGTCGAGCGAGGTGTCCCCGCTGGCCAAGGAGTACGCCCGCGCCTCCACCACAGTGGTCGACGCGTTGATGAAACTGATCTACGCCGACTACACCGCGAAACTCGAAAAGGGTTTGGCGGAGCTGGGTTTCACCGGCCAGTTGAATTTCGCCGACTGCGCGGCGACGCTGGTGCCCTCGCATCGGGCGATGGAACATCCGTTCCGCATCGTGTTCTCCGGCCCGGCCGCCGGTACCGTCGCCAGCGCGCATTTCGGCGCGCTGATCGGTGAAACGCAGTTGCTGTGCGCCGATGTGGGTGGCACCTCCTGCGATATCAGCGTGGTCACCAACGGTGAGCCGTATGTGAACACGACGTTCGAACTCGAACACGATCTGGTGGTCAACGCCTTGGCCAACGACGTCACCGCGATCGGCGCGGGCGGCGGCAGCCTGGTGAGCATCGGCCAGACCGGCGCGATCCAGGTGGGGCCGGGCAGCGCCGGCTCGACACCCGGACCGGCCTGTTACGGCCGCGGCGGCACGGAGCCGACCACGACCGACACCTGCCTGCTGATCGGCATCATCGACAGCGAAACCTTCGCCGGTGGTCAGTTGAGCCTGGATCCCGCGCTGTCGCGGCACGCGTTCGAACAGCTGGACTCGGAATTCTCACTCGCTCAACGGGTTCGGTACGCCTACGAGATGGCGGTGCACAACATCGCCGAAGGCGTGTTCAACGTGGCGATCAAGAACGGCGTCGATCCGCGCGACTACAGTCTGGTCGCCTACGGCGCCGCCGGCCCGATGCTGCTGCCCGCCGCGATGGACGCCGTGCACTGCAAACAGGTCATCGTGCCGCCGAATCCGGGATTGTTCTCGGCGCTGGGCCTGCTGTCTGCCGATCAGGTGTTCACCGTGAACCGCAGCGCGTATACCGTCCTCACTCCCGAGGTCGCGCCGCAGATCGACGCCCTGTTCACGGAGATGGAAGCGCAGCTGCGCGAGCGGCTCGCGCACGACGCGCACGTCGTTTTCGAGCGCAGCTTCGACGGTCATCTGGTCGGCCAGAGCTGGGACACCCCGTTCGTGCCGGTGCCGGACGGCACCATCGACGAGGCGGCCGTCGCGACCATGATCGGCGCGTTCCACGACACCTACCAGGAGCGTTCCCGCAACCGGTTCGACATGGTGCCCGTCGAGGGCGTCACCTTCCGGGTACGCGCGGTCCTCGACACCCCGAAGGTGGACTACCCGGTGGTCCCCGAACGTGGTCCGGACGAACCACTGATCCCGGATCGCACCGTGACTCTGCGCTACCTCGGCGACCTGGAGACCGACGATATCGAGTCCGGGCAGCCGGCCGCGGTCTACCACCGCGAGGCGCTGCGGGCCGGCGATGAGCTGGACGGCCCGATCATCGTCAACGAGGGACTGTCCACCACCCACGTCGGCGCCGGTCAGCGCATGACCGTCGGTCGCTACGGCGAACTCGTCATCCGGAGGAAGTGAAGATCATGAGCGCCGACAACACCGCCGACGTCCGCATCCGCGATCTGTCCGACCAGCAATTCCACGACGCCTACGGTTGTGACCGGTTCACCGCGTCGGTGATCGTCAACCGGCTGAAATACGCTGTGGGACATATGTCCACGGCCTTCCTGCGGGAGGCGTTCTCACCGATCATCCGCGACTGGTACGACTTCGCGTGCACCATCAGCGGGCCGCCGGAACAGGACTACCGGATGGCGGTGGTCAGCAACAGTCTGACCCCGTTCCTCGGCACCATGCCCGACGCCGGGCGCAACGCCGTCGAGGAGTTCGGCCCGGAGAACCTCTCGCCAGGTGACGTGCTGATCTGCAACGACCCCTATCGCGGCGGCACCCACGTCAACGACGTTTTGTTCACCCGGCCCGTGTTCGTGGACGGAAAGATCGTCTCGTTCGTGAATATGCGTGCCCATCAACTGGATATGGGCGGCACGGTGCCGGGCGGGTTCTCCGCGACGAAGATGAACGTCTTCGAGAACGGTCTGGTCATTCCGCCGATGCTGTTGTGGTCGAAGGACGAGCCGGTGCGCTCGACCTTCAGCCTGATCTTCGACAACACCCGCTGGGGCGCGATGCTGATGCCGGACTTCAAGAGCATGCATCAGCAGTTGCAGCTGGGGGAGCGGCTGATCCGGGAGAACATCGAAAGATACGGGCTGGCAGCCTATCTCGGCACTCTGACTTATGCGTGCGATACGTCGGCGGAGAAGATGCGGGAGGCCATCTCCCGCATTCCCGACGGCGACTACACCGGCCAGGCGTGTGTGGACGCGGACGGACTCGACGACACGGTCGACTACACCGTGCACGTCACCCTGCGTAAACGCGGATCGCTCATCGAGGCCGATCTGTCCGGAACCTCGGCCCAGGCCCGCACCTGCATCAATTGCGGTGTGCTGGACGCGAAGACGGCGCTCGGGGTGGCATTGACGATGCTGCTGGATCCCGAGATCCCGTTCACCTCGGGCACCTGGCGCACGATCGATCTGGTCGCACCGCCGGGCACCTTCCTCACCGCGATGCCGCCCGAGGGCGCGCCCATGATGTTCTGGGAGTCCTCCGGTGCGCTGATCGCCGCGATCTTCAACGCGCTCAACCCGGTTCTGGGCGCCGAGGGCGTCGGCGGCGACTACGGCTCCACCAACACCCACAACGCCAACGGCCTGCGCCCGGACGGGACACCGTGGACCAGCGCCACCCAATGCGGTGGCGAACACGGTCCGTGGGGTGCCACCAAGGAGGCCGACGGCGACAGCTACACGGTGCTGTTCAACCTCAACAACCTGGACCCGGCCACCGAAACCATCGAACACGATTCTCCGGTGGTCATGTTGCGCAAGGAACACGCGATCGACACCGGTGGCGCCGGTGAGCACCGGGGCGGTGCGGCCAACCTCAAGGACACGTTGTGGCTCACCGACGCCGACCACTACCTGTCGCCGTTCCGCACCAAGGAACCCAGCGGTGTGGGCGCCAACGGCGGACAGGCGGGACCGACCGGCGCGATCTGGATCTTCCCGCCGCAGAACGGAACCGGCGGGCCGGACGATCTGATCGGCACCACCGCCGAGGTATACGCGACCAGCACCCCGGTCGCGGGCGTGCTGGATCCGCGGACCAAGGCCCTGGATCCCGAGCACGGCACCTACCACTACTTCGCCAGCGAGAAGACGTGGAAGACCACGGCCGGATCGGTGCTGCGCTGCCTGACCAACGGTGGCGGCGGCTGGGGCTCGCCGTTCGAGCGTGACCCAGAGAAGGTGCTGCGCGATGTGCGCGACGAGTACGTCAGCATCGCCGGCGCCGCCCGCGACTACGGCGTGGTCGTCATCGGCGATCCGCACCACGACCCCGAAGGTCTGCGCATCGACGACGAGGCGACCGCGGCGCTGCGAGCGACGCACTGAGCATTTACCCACCCGCACAACATAATTCACAATCAACGAGGAGTTATCCGATGGCTTCCGCAGCCGTGCCGAACCCCAGCGATCGCAATCTGTTCTTCGCGTGGAGCACCTACACCACCGACTACGACACCTACGCGAAGTGGTACGACGAGGAACACATCCCGCAGGTGATGGCAGCTCCCGGAATGCTGGGCGCGCAACGCTTCCTGATCGCCGACACCAAACCGCTGCCCGGTTCGGCCGCGGTCGACTTCGGGCACCTGGCCCTCTACGAGATGGAGGGCTCCGCGCAGGGATTCCGCGAGGAGGTCAAGCGCAAACTGATCTCGCAGGAGATGGTGCTGCCGGACTACATGGTGCAGCCGTTCAAGGCGCTGTTCGCGAAATCGGTGAGCAAGCCGCAACTCTCGGAACAATTCGCGCGCACCGAATCGCTGGACGACCGGCATCTGTTCTTCGCGTGGAGCCGGCACACCGGCGACGACGACACCTTCGCCAAGTGGTACGACGAGGTGCACATTCCGCAGATCATGGCCGCCCCCGGTGTGATCCGAGCCGAACGGTTCGAGGTGTCGGAGGTCAAGCCGCTGCCCGGAGTGGAGGCGGTGGATCTGGGTCATCTCGCGATCTACGAGACGATCGGCGATCTTGAGGGCTTCCGCAGTGAGGTCAAGCGCCAGCTGATCTCCGGGGAGATGGTGATCCCGGACTTCATGATCAACCCGTTCTCGACCATGTTCTGCAAGCCGGCCAGCCCGTTCTTCATCGCGAACGGTTCGTGAGGTTCGCCGGTGAATGCGGTCGATGTCGCGGGAGTTACCGTCCCGCACAGTGATTCGGTATTCGTCGGCGGTGAGTGGATCACCGCCGACGGGCCCGCCTACGAAATCGTGTCACCGGCCACCGAGCAGGTGATCGCCGAGGTCGCGCTGCCTTCGCAGCAGCAGGCCCGCGCCGCGCTGCAGGCCGCGGACGCGGGCCGCGACTGGGGGCAGGTCCCCATCGCGACCAGGGTGGAAATCTGTGCCCGGTTCTGCACGGCGCTCGAGGCGCGATTCGCAGAGATGGGCACCGTGTGGGCCGCGGAGGCGGGTATGCCCGTCCGCTACAGCGCGACCCTACACAAGTTCGGTGCGGCCGGCGCGTGGTCGGCGGCCCTGGAATGCGCGGTCGACGCGCTGCGCGACGATCCCCGTAAATCCCTGCTCGGCGAGGTCGTCGTGCGTCGCGAACCCGCCGGTGTGGTGCTGGCGATCATGGCCTACAACGGCCCGCTGGTCACCGTCGGCACCAAGGTGATTCCGGCGCTGCTGGCCGGCTGCCCGGTGATCGTGAAGGCCGCCGTCGAATCGCAGCTGATCATGCGGCTCGTCGCGGACTGCGCGCAGGCTGCGGGTTTTCCGCCGGGCGCGCTGAGCATCCTGTGCGGCGACGTGACGATCGGGCGGATGCTGACCGCCGACGCGCGCGTCGACATGGTCTCGCTGACCGGCGGACGTGTTGCGGCACAACAGATCATCGAGACCACCCGGTGTCGCTTCGCCCGCACTCATCTGGAACTCGGCGGGAAATCTCCGGCGCTGATCCTCGACGACGCACCACTGGATCGGGTCCTCAGATCGCTCGTACCGGGCGCGACCGGCGGCACCGGACAGGTCTGCGCGGCGCTGTCGCGGGTTCTCATCTCCGAGCGGCGCCACGACGAGTTGATCGAGAAGATGCGGGCGGCGTGGGCGGCGCTGCGGATCGGTGATCCGCTCAACGACGAAACCCGGATCGGCCCGCTGGTGAACCAGGCGGCGCTGCGCCGCACCGAGGGGTTCGTGGAACGCGCGGTCGGCGCGGGTGGTCGCGTGGTCGCCGGCGGGCGACGGCCACGGCATACCGACACCGGCTGGTTCTACGAGCCGACGCTGATCACCGGTCTGGCGCCCGAGGCCGATCTGGTGCGCAACGAGGTCTTCGGCCCGGTGACGGTCGTGCAGACCTACCGCGACCTGGACGAGGGTGTGCGGCTGGCCGACGACACCAGCTTCGGTCTGGCAGCGTCGGTCTACACCACCGACCGCGAGGCGGCTCTCGCCACGGCGGCCCGCATCCGTGCGGGGTCGGTGGCGATCAACACCTTCGGCCCGGCGGTCAGCGCACCGTTCGGCGGCGTGAAGGGCTCCGGCTGGGGCCGGGAATCGGGGCCGGAGGGAATCCAGGAATTCACCGAGCTCAAGCAGATCGTGATCGGACCGGGCGTCTGACCATGCGCAACGAACAGATGACGCCGGTACGGCGGGCCCGTGATCGACGAGCCCGGAGGAAGGACGGTACGTCGTGAACTTCACTCGGATTCTCGACTCGGTGGTCGACCAGATCCCGGCGGGCGGACGGGATCGGGTCGCGGTCGCCTTCGACGGTCGCGCACGGATCACCTACGAACAGTTGCTCGACACATCGCTGCGCTACGCCCGGGCCCTCGCGGAACTGGGCCTCGGCAAGGGCGATCGCCTCGGGCTGATGTTGTACAACGACGCCGAATACCTTCCGTTGTGTTTCGCCGCGATGCGGCTGGGCCTGATCGCGGTACGGCTCAACTTCCGGCTCGCCCCGGCCGAATTGCGGTTCATCCTCGACGATTCGGGATGTAAGGCGCTGATCATCCACAGCAGTCTGCTCGCCAAGGCCGAGCCGATCCGCGCGGAACTCGACGTCGAAACCTTCATCGTGCGTAGCGACTCCGAGCATCCGACGCCGGAATGGGCGCAGCCGTTCGAGATCCTCGGGGGAGGTGAGCCGCTCGCCGAGGCACCCGACGTCGCCGCGGAGGACCCGATGTCGCTGCTCTACACATCCGGTACGACGGGATTGCCCAAGGGCGCGATCTGGACCCACGCCAACACCCTCGCCGCGGCTACCATGCAGGCGCTGCGCTGGCGCTTCTCCCCGCAGACCGTCGCGCTCGTCCCGGGGCCGCTGTATCACGCGGGCGGATTCGAAGCGGTCGCCGCACCCGCGCTGCTGATGCACGGCACGATCGTCACGCTCGCCTCGGGCAACTTCACCGTCGACCATCTGGTCGAGGTGATCGAACGCGAGCAGGTCACCGACTGCCTGCTCTTCTCGTTCATGCTCGGGGAGATGCTGCGCATGGACGACATCGAGCATCGGCTTCCGAAATCGGTGCGGCACTTCATCATCGGCGGCGACACGATGATGCCGTGGATGGTCGCCGAGGTCCGGCGGCGGCTGCCCGGGATCCGGCTCACCCAGGTGTTCGGGCTCACCGAGGGCGGGGCCATCGCCACCACCCTCGACGACGAGGATTTCGACTCCCAGCCCGACAGCATCGGCCGCCCACTTCCGCTGGCCGAGGCCAAGGTGTGGACGGGCGAGGGCGATATGTCGGCCGGCGCGGCGGCGCCCGGTGAGGTCGGCGAGATCATCGTGCGCAGCGGCGCGGTCAGCGCCGGCTATTGGAACCGTCCCGACGCCAACCGGGATACCTTCGTCGACGGCTGGTGCCGCACCGGCGATCTGGGATATGTGAACGCCGACGGCTTCCTCGTCCTGGCCGGGCGGGCCAAGGATATGATCCGCAGCGGCGGTGAGAACGTGTATCCCGCCGAGATCGAGAGCGTGCTCACCGCGCATCCGCGCATTCAGGATGCCGCGGTGGTCGGAGTACCGGACCGCAAGTACACCGAGGTGGGCTGCGCGGTGCTGGTGGTCGAGGACGGCGCCGATATCGATGAGGATGCGCTGCGGGCGTACTGCCGGGAGCGGCTGGCCTCCTACAAGATCCCGAAGTACTTCATCCGCCAGGACGAACTCCCGCGCAACGCCTCGGGCAAGATCCTGAAATACAAGCTGCGCGCACAGTACGAAAGTGTCGGCGCGACAGTCGAATCCGCCGATCCGGCGCCGGCCGAGCAGGCCGTCGGCGCGGGCGGCGACAACAGTGAGGTGGTCCGATGAGCGGCGCACGCAGTAAACCCGAATTCGCACTCGTCACCGGCGCCGCTGGCGGGGTGGGCTCGGCGGTGGTCCGCAGGCTGGTCGCCGACGGAGCGAAGGTCGCGGTGACCGATATCGACGCCGATCGGCTCGAGGTACTGGCGAAGGACACCGGTGCGCTGGCCCTGCCCGCCGACGGTACCGACCGGGACGCGATTCACGACGTCGTCGCCCGCGCGGCGGCCGACCTGGGTGGTATCGACACCGTCATCGCCGCGCAGGGCGCCGCGATCTCCGGCACCGCGAACCCGAAACATGCCGCGGCATACCAGAAAGCGCTCGACGTCAACGTGAACGGCTCGTACTACCTCGCCGGAGAGGTGATGCCGCATCTGGTGCAGCGGCGAGGTTCGCTGGTGCTGTTCGCATCGACCGCCGGACTGATCGCCGGCCCGCCCGGAACCGTCGGCTACACCGCGGCGAAGGCGGCGCTGATCGGCATCACCCGCTGGCTGGCGCGGGAATACGGTCCGAAGGGGGTCCGGGTCAACGCGGTCTGCCCCGGCTGGATCCGCACCCCACTCGGCGAGGGCGCGATGGCGTATCTGGCCCAACGCGAAGGAATCACCCTCGATGAGGCCTACGACCTGACCACCGCGCACGTCCCGTTGCGGCGCGCGGCCGAGCCGGAGGAGATCGCCGCGGTCTGCGCCTTCCTGGCCTCCGGGGACGCGTCGATCGTCACCGGGCACGTCCTGGTGGCCGACGGGGGAGGCGCCGCGGTCGACGCCTCGACCATCGTCTTCGACGAAAGCTGACCGCCGCGAAAGCTGTTGCGGCACACACCGAGCCGGGTCCGCGACCTCGTCGTCGCGGGCCCGGCTCAGTGGCGTGCGCGGCCGACCGTCTGTGACGGTGTGGCCCCGAAACGCTCGCGATACTGCTGGGAGAAGCGGCCTAGGTGGAAGAAGCCCCACTTCGCCGCGACGTCGGTGATCGACGATGCGCTGCCCGAAGCCAATTCCAGGTGCACGCGATCCAGGCGCACGCCGCGCAGATACGCGGTCGGCGACATGCCCACGATGTCCTGGAAACCGGCCTGCAGCGCGCGGGGACTGATTCCGGCGCGCGCCGCCAGATCCGCGGTGGTGATCTCCTCCTCCGGATGGTTGTCGATGTAGTCCATGAGTTCGCGGATCTTCGAGCGCCGGGTATGGGCCGGTTTGCTGTGCAGCAGGGGGCTCAGCTGACTGGGCACCGCCATCAGCAACTGTGTCATCAGCGCCGCTTCCAATTCCTGGCACGCGCTGGGCACGGTCGCCAGCCCACCCGGGCGATTCAGTTCCGCGTAGAGGAAACCGGTGGTCGCGAGCAGCGCCGAACCCAGTCCGCCGCGCAGGTCGAAATCGACGTCGAAGCGAATTCCGTCGTCGACCGGGACGCCGGTGAGTTTGGCGGCGTGCGCCTCCAGCAACTCCTTGGGGATCTTCACATGGTACTGCCACGATCCGGAACTCCAGGCCACCATGACCGGGTAGCGGGGGACGAACACCGCCCCGGCCTCACCGCCGGCGATGGTGCGGCGCACACCGTTCTGCGCCACCACGCTCTCGCCGGTCACCGGGAGATTCACGTGATAACAGAGCTGCATGGGCGGGCCGTGGATGGTCGCCTCGGTGCCGTAGCTCATCCGGGCGACGGTCAGTCGCGGCGCGGGCGCCAGATCGAGCTGGAAATCGAGGTCGCGCACATCCGCCAGCTGCACCTCGTGCCGGGCGAACGTCTTGGTGACCTGCTCGATGGCGGCGTCGACATCGCCGGTATGGAAACTCAGCCGGGGGTCGGTGTGTAGTTGCTCAGGCACCGTTACCTCCTCGCAACCTCAGCCTACTCGTGTGCGACGGGCGCTGACCCGGGGTAGCCTCACGAACAGGCGGGATAATATATTATATCTGAATCATCGGTTCGATGTTTCGCGATTTCCCTCAGTTCCGCTCACCGGGGGTTTGTACGGCACGACTCGGTATGGGAGTTCTGCTGCTGATACGCACTGCCAGTGTCAGCAGGATCGCGACCAGAACAATGATCACCAGGTAGGTCGGCAACCAGTAGGCCACCGCCGCCCCGAGCCCCAGTGCGGCCGCGCCGACCAGGCGGATCCTCCATCCGGTTCCCATCTCCCACCTGAAATAGATCGCCTGGGCCAGCAGGTACAGCGCCGGGCCGGCGAGGACGAACACTCCCGGCACGCCCGCCGCCCGTGTGGCCGGATGCGCCAGCAGCAACTCACTGCCCGCGGCGAACAGCACCAGGCCCGCGACCACACCGTAGATCGCGTTGATGCCGACGTGCACCGCGCGGATGGGATTCTCGATCTCGACGGCGTGGGTGACCACCAGCTGTTCCGAGCGGCCGAAGTAGACGGCCCACAGGCATACGAGGGCTGCGGCGCAGCCCAATGTCAGCAACAGGGTGACGGGATCACCGCGATGGTCGGAGATGATGCGCCCCAGCGTCAGTACCGTCTCGCCCAGCAGGATGATCAGAAACAGCCGCATCCGTTCCAGCATGTGCTCGGCGTCGAACGGCAGATGTGCGGTACGAACGCTACGGCCCCGCACCGGATGCGCGGTCCATGTGCCCAGCAGGTCGATCAGCGCGCCCACGGCCCACAGGTAGAGGCGAATGTCGGAGCCGATTGCGGCGCCGGCGATCCAGAAGGGCGCGGAGACCGCGAACCAGATCAGCACATGCCGGAAATGGCTGCGCAGCTCGGGCGTGGGTGCCGAGATCGCCGCATATCCGGCGGGCCCGCCGAGGGCCGCCAGCATCGGTGCGACGAAAAGCCATGGGCCGTCGTCGAATGCGTGCGCGATCCCGGCATTCATGAACAGCGCCAGGCCCATGACGGCGATGGTGACCGCGCGGGTGGCGCGGCGCTCGATATCGAGCAGCGTCACCTCGAAACTGGTGAACGCCCACACCCCGCATACCGCTATCAGCACCACCAGCGTTTCGGCGGCGCTGCGCCAACTCAGATGCGCGGTGAGATGGTGTGTGAGCTGGCCGATGGCCAGCACGAACACCAGATCGAAGAACAGTTCCAGCGGTGAGACTGCGCGCCGGGTGGCTGGGGTCGCCCGCGTCATCGTTCCTCCTCGGCCGCACCGATGTTCGTCGCGCCGTCGCGACTCGGGCGGGCCGCGAGCTATCCGGCGGCGGTCACCCGGAGCGTCGTTTCCGCGGCGGTCGGGGCCACCATCGGTTCGAGGGCGCTGGGCTGATCACGATACTTCGCTTCATAGGCGCGACGGACCAGCATGTTGGTGTCCGAGTCTCCGATGGGGTCGAGGGTGACGTCGGATTCGACGCCGTCGGCCCGGACGCGGGCGGCGCGGTGGCGCATGGCGTTTCGGTACCAGCCGCCGGCGGTGCCGTAGGCGGAGCGGATGTAGAGGTCGTCGCCGACCCGCACCACCCAGATGGGGATCCACCGGCGCAGACTGCCGTCGTCGCGGTAGCTGGTGATGTGCAGTTCCTCGGCGTCGCCGATGCGGTCGAGCTGATCGCTGGTCCAGGCCATTGCAGTACCTCCGTCGTAGATCTGATGTGCTGAGTTGTCGCTGTTCTACTCGTCGGCCTCGGTCGACAGCGTGGAGTCGGCGGGCCTGTTGCCACCCGCGTCGGGCTCCGGTGCGGTCCAGCTGGCGAGCAGAAGCAGCGCCTCCTGTGCGGAGGAGTTCGGTTCGGCGGTGAAGGCGACGATCGTGAGACCGGCGTCGGCCGAGATCTGCAGCGCCTCGTAGCGCAGCACCAGATCGCCGACCATGCGGTGATGGAACCGTTTGGTGCCGCGTCGGTGTGCTCGTACATCGTGAGCGGCCCAGCGAGTACGGAATTGCTCACTGCGAGTAGCTAATTCGCCGATCAGGCCGGTCACGGCGGGCGAGTGGGGCGAACGAGCCGCTTCCACCCGCAGCAGCGCGACCGCGTCGTCGGCGGCCCGGTCCCAGTCCGGGAAGGTGTGCTCGGCGTGGTCGTCGAGGAAGATGAATCGCGCTAGATTGGGCGTCGCTCCCGAATGCCGTTCGAAGACGTCACCGTAAATCGCGCGGCCCAGTGCATTGGCGGCGAGCAGGTCCAGATGCCCGTTCTGTACGACAGCCGGCGCGGTGCCCATCGCGTCGAGCAGCGTCTGCACGGTTTCGGGGACCGATTGCCGTGGGGTGCGAGTCCGGCGCGGTTTCGACGCGGTAGCGCGGGCCAGAGCGAACAGATGCGTGGTCTCGGCCTCGTCCAATAGCAATGCCCTGGCGATGGCGTGCAGCACCTCGTCCGACACCCCGGCAACTCGTCCGCGCTCGACCTGGATGTAGTACTCGGTGCTTACTCCGGCCAGCCGTGCCACTTCCTCGCGCCGCAATCCGGCAACCCGGCGGCGACCCGCCGCGGGCAGCCCCACCTGTTGCGGGGTGACCTTCGCTCGCCGGGTCATCAGAAAGTCCCTGATGTCCTTAGCGATTTCCATACGCCCAGGCTAGGCGCGTTTCGGTCGCGTAAGGAGAGGCTGGCGGTACCCCCTATAAGCGCGCTCTCCCTCCTGGGCGTGCGGCGGCGCAGGCTGAATTCAGCGCCCGAGCCGACCGGCCGAGCGAATCACCACAGCAAGGGAGTGACCATGGAAGCGATCACCTTCGCCAACGGCCCGATCACGATGGCCGGCAATCTGCACCTTCCGCCCGATTTCGATCCGAAGGGCAGCTACGCCGCGGTCGTCACGGTGCATCCGGGCGGCGGTGTGAAAGAGCAGACGGCCGGGCTCTACGCGAGCAAGATGGCCGAGCAGGGCTTCGTCGCCCTCGCGTTCGATGCCTCCTACCAGGGTGACAGTGGTGGCGAACCGCATTTCCTCGAGGATCCGTCGCGCCGGGTGGAAGATGTGCACGCCGCCGTGGACTACCTGCAGTCCCTGGACTATGTCGACACCGAGCGAATCGGTGTGGTCGGCATCTGTGCGGGCGGCGGCTACGGCGTCAACGCCACGATGACCGATTCGCGGATCAAGGCGATCGCCACGGTCAGCGCGCTCAATATCGGCAGCGCCTGGCGTAAGGGCTGGTTCGGCACCGAGCCCGATTCGGCCGCCGTACCGGTGCGCGACGCCGCGTCCGCCCAGCGCACCGCCGAAGCCGGCGGCGCCGACGCCTTCATGGCCGAATACGTGCCGAGCACACTGGACGACAGCGTGCCGCGCGACCTCGCCGAGGCCCACGACTAC
This sequence comes from Nocardia violaceofusca NBRC 14427, assembly GCF_963869435.1. Taxonomy (NCBI): domain Bacteria; kingdom Bacillati; phylum Actinomycetota; class Actinomycetes; order Mycobacteriales; family Nocardiaceae; genus Nocardia; species Nocardia violaceofusca. The sequence continues at coordinate 341,068 of NZ_CAWMPM010000004.1, read as the reverse complement.
TACCTCACTCCGCGCGCGCAGCACCCCAACGCGCAGAACAAATACTCACTGGCCCTGAGCATTCCGCGCATCCTCGCCTTCGACGCCTTCCACCTAGTGGAGGACCTGCTGACCCAGCCGGCCCTGATCGTCGCCGGCAGCGAGGCCGGATCCCTGTGGCACAGCACCGAACTGTATTCGCGGGCACGCGGCGAGAAGAAGCTGGTGATCGTGGAGGGCGGCGCCCACATGGACTTCTACGACGTGCCCAAGTACGTCGACCGCGCGGTCGCGGAGTTCACCCCGTTCTTCCGCGAGAAGCTGGCGGCGACTCAGAGCTGATAGATACCCCTGGACCGATAGGTTCGGGCAGACAGGTAAGGGTGACGCCTCCGAATGCGCTACTACGCATTCGGAGGCGTCACCCTTCTTGTTTGACAGCAAACAATCCGCGTTCCAGCGAATGCGGCGTGGCGAGCACGCCGATGCTGGGTTCCGCAACGATGAACCTTCCGGATACGTCGATCAGGCGAGGGCACCGACGAGTTCGTCGGGCAGGCCGTAGGACTTGATCTCGACATAGGCGTCGAAGCCCTCCGGCCCGGCCTCCCGGCCGATCCCGCTTTTCTTGAATCCACCGATCGGGGCGTGGAAACCCACCCCCTTACCATTGACTTCGACTGTGCCGGTGCGGATCCGGCGCGCGACGGCCAACGCGTGTTCGGGGTCGGCGGCGAAAACCGAACCGTTGAGGCCGTATTCGGAGTTGTTGGCGATGGCGATGGCCTCGGCCTCGGTGTCATAGGTGTGGACGGTCAGCACGGGCCCGAAGACCTCTTCCTGGGCGATCTTCGCGATGGGGTCGACGTCGGCGAAGATTGTCGGCTCCACGTACCAGCCGCGGTCCAAACCGGCGGGGCGGCCGCCGCCGATGACAAGGTTCGCGCCGGATTCCTTGGCGCCGTTGATATATCCCTCGACCCGGGTGCGGTGGGTCGCGCTGACCATCGGGCCGATTTCGGTGGCCGGATCGAAAGGGTCACCGACAGGCATGGATTCGATCATCGCGACCATCCGGTCGATCAGTTCGTCTCGGCGCGAGCGCGGTACCACGATCCGGGTCTTGTTACTGCACACTTGCCCGCTGTTGCGCAGCGAGAGCGCGCGGATCGCGGGAATCACGACATCGAAATCCGCATCACCGAGCAGCACAGCCGCGGACTTTCCGCCCAGCTCCAATGTCACCCGTCGCAGGTCGTGGCCGCACAGCGACGCGATCCGGCGCCCCGCTCCGGTGGATCCGGTGAACGAGACCTTGTCGACGCCGGGGTGGCGGACCAGATGCTCGCTGACAGCGCGGCCGGCGGGCACGATATTGAACACCCCGTTCGGCAGGCCCGCCTCCTGCAACATCTCCGCCAGCAGGTAGGCCGACAGCGGTGTTTCCGGTGCCGGTTTGTGCACGACGGTGCATCCGGCCAGCAGCGCCGGGGCGATCTTGATCATGGTGGTGAGCAGCGGCGCGTTCCACGGCACGATCGCCGCGACGACCCCGACCGCTTCTCGGGTGACCAGAGCGTTCCCGGTCGCCGAGCTCCGGGTATCCGACCACGGGTACGACGGCGCCATGTCCAGGAACGCGTCCAACAGCAGCCGCGGTCCGGCCGCCTGCATCGTGTTCGACAGCGAGATAGGACAACCCATTTCGGAGGTGACAACCCGGGCGATCTCCTCGGCCCGGGCAGTGAACTGCGCGCTGAGTTTGCTCAGCACCGCCATACGCTCGGCGAGGTTACTACGCCCCCAAGGGCCGGAGTCGAAGGCGCGGCGCGCGGCGTCGACCGCGGCATCGATATCGGCCTCCACGCCCTCGGGAACTCGCGCGATGATCTCCTCGGTGGCGGGGGAGACCACGTCGATCGTCCGCTCCGACGTGGGCGCGACCCAGGCCCCGTCGATGAACAACTTGTCGTACTGCCCCTGCCGGACGGCTGCCTGTCGGCTCATCAATGACTCCTTGTGCGGTGTTCGGGAAGCCGGGGATCAAGCCCAAGCTGCTGGGTTTCCTGCGGTGACGGAGGGCACGATCCTCGGTCCACGTTACCCGGATAATGCAAAATATATGATATGTGACTTCGGTGAGTTCGGGTAACGGCCGGAAATGCCCTGGGGTGAGGCAACCCCTCTGTCACGGTGATCGTGGGGATCGATTCGCCCGCAGGATTCCATGCCACGACCGTGAGCTGCACGTTCGCTGATCGCAGCAATACGATGATCGCTCGGTCGTGACGGCCCACACATCGATCACCGGCTGAGACATGGTCCACATCTTGTCTCTCGTTGAACGAGAAGGCCCCTTTCGCAACCGCGGGGTATGCCGGACCGTTGCGACGGTCCATCGCGGAGGAATTCGTCCGCTCGCCCGGTTCGTATTTCCGCCACGGCTTACGAAGGTTCAGAGGATGACTCGATACACGATCCAGAACAACGAAGACCCCATGAGCACCCTGTGCCGGATGGCCATCGAGACACGATATCGCGACCTGCCCGACGAGGTGGTCCGGCACGCCAAACACACGCTGCTCGACTGCATGGCGGTGACGATCGGCGGTTCCGGAATGGACGGAATCCCCGAGATCGTTGAGCTCGTCAAGGAAAAGGGTGGAAAAGAGCAGACCGTCCTGCCGTTCTACGGGGGCCGCGTGCCGGCGGCGGAAGCCGCGCTCGCGATCGGCCCCATGCCGCGCGCCATGGACTGCGGTGACCTGCACGAAGAGGCCGGCCACGTGAGCGAGTACATCGTCGCCGGGCTGTTGGCCGCCACGGGTCTTCGCCCGCAGGTGACCGGCGAAGAATTTCTTGCAGCGCTCGTCGTCGGGCAGGAGATCCTCATACGAATCGGATCGGCGTACAAGGTGATCAGCAACGCGGTGAAGTCGAACGACGCGGGCGGCCACTATGTGTTCGGTGTGGTCGCGGCTGTCGGGAAGCTGCTCGGATTCACCGCGGAACAGCTGGAAAACGCGCAGGGTATCGCTCGAACGCTGACGCAGCCGCACACAATGGGCATTTATGCTCCCGCGACTCTGATGGTCCGGGTGCACCACGGGCTTGTCTGTCAATCCGCAATCACCGCGTGCCTGCTCGCGGCGAAGGGAATCACCGGTCCCCGGGAATCGGTTCTCACCGGTGCGAACGGTTATCTGCGTACTGCTCGGTGGGACACCGATCCCGAAGCTCTCACGCGCGAGCTCGGAGAACGGTGGGAGATGACTCGGATCACCACCAAAAGGCACAGCGCGTGCTACTTCTCCCATTCATCGATCGACGGAATCATCGGGCAGATGGTGACTCACGAATTCGCGGCCTCGGATATCGCCAGCATCCATATCGAGGTCTCCACCTCCGCCTGGCGCGCGGTCTGCGAACCTACCGATAAGAAATGGAATCCCCAGACCGTTCCGGAATGCCAGTTCAGCTTGCCATATGCCGTCGCCACGGCGGCGTTCGACCAGAAGGTTTTCATCGACTCCTATAGCCCCGGGGCACGTCGACGTGGCGATGTCCGCGAACTCATGACCAGAATCACTGCGGAAGAGGTCAGTGTCGTCGCGGATTGGGGCGCCCGAGTGCACACCACGCTTCGCGACGGCCGGAAAATTACCACCGAGCACACGTACGTGAAAGGGCATCCGAACAACCCGTTCACCGAGCAGGATTTCATCGACAAGTTCCGGATGTGTGTGCCCTATTCGGTTCTTCCGCTGTCCGCTGATATCGCGGAGGCGTTGATCGGATCCATCTTGGAGCTGGAATTCACGCAGGACGTAACCAAGGAACTCCTACTTCCCCTGAGTCTTGACACCAATTACGCCGCGTGAATCCGAAAGGTCGGAAACCGTGTCCTCGACTGTGCTCCCATCCCGACAGAACACCATGAATATGAGGCAGTTCGCCGTCGTCATCCTCTGCATGTTTCTCAATATGCTGGATGGCTTCGACCTGTTCATTGTCGGGTTCGCCTTGCCTCATATACCGTCCGGATTCGCAACGTCGGGACAAAAAGGCCTCGTGATCAGCCTGGCACTGATCGGAATGGGGGTCGGAGCCGTCGCCCTTGCCCGGTTGGCGGACCGATTCGGACGCCGCTCGACTGTGCTCGCGGGCATTGTGCTGAACATCATCGGATTGGTCGCATCGGCACTGGCGATCAACTATCAGATGTTGATGGCGGGACGCTTCGTCACCGGACTGGGCGTCGGAACGATCAGTGTGGTGATCGTCGTTATCGCACAGGAATCTTCGCTTCCGAGGTATCGCAACCTGTCGACCGGAATTGTCATGCTCGGGTTTCCGCTGGGCAGCACGGTGGCAGGACTCGGGGGAGCGTGGGTTCTGTCGCTCACCGGGCACGCCTGGCAATCCTTGTTCTGGTTCGGAGCCGTTCTGGGCGTCATCGGATTCGTCATCGGCTGGCTGGCGGTGCCCGAATCCGCTGCCTTCCTCGCGAAGCGCGCGGGCAATCCCGGTGACCTCACCATCGGCGCAACGGTAACGGCAGCCGACGATCGAATCCGGGGTGCGGATGCGCTGGATGACAACGACACCCGTCTGCTCGGCCGCGGGCTGAGGAGAAAGACGCTGCTGCTGACGACCGGATACGGGATGGTATCTGCTGCATACTATTTCGTCGGGACGTGGACGCCGCAGCTCATCACCGACGCGACCGATGATGCCGGCGCGGGTTCTGTTGCCGGAATCGTCGTCAGTGTGGGCACCCTCGTCGGGGCCGTCACATTCGCGTTGCTGGGGCTGCATTTCGCAGCTGTTCGCATGGTCTGGATCTTCCTCGTTACCGCGATGGTTTCGCTGGCGGCGTTCGCGTTGCTGGTGCCACATCTGCTCGCATACGCCTTCGCCGGAATGTTGGGCATGACGGTGTTCGCCGCCATGTCGGGATATACCGCGATGATTCCGGCCGGCTATCCGGTGCTCGCCCGGGCCAAGGGGTACGGAGCGATGCTCGGCGTGGGACGGGTGGGCGCGATGCTGGCACCGATCATCGCGGGCTATGCGCTGGCCGCGGTCACGCCGAAGACGTTGTATTTGCTCGCACTGGTTCCCCTGGGGATCACCGTCGCGACCGCACTGGCCCTGCTGGGGAAGACCTCAGCTCCGGAACCCGGAAGTGACAGCAGCGCGGGCGAACTCGGCCGGGAGCCGGGTGCCGTTCAGCGCGGGTGACCTCTTCGAGGCGGGCCCACACGTATTGGTTCCGAACAAATCTTCTTGGCCGAGTCCGGCCGGGAATTCTCGAATGAGGTGAGAAAGTCATGGCCAAATCTGATATGAGCGGGACTGCCGTTACCGGCTCCGGAAGATGGTGGACGAATTCCAGGAGGGCGGTTGTCACCTCGGCTCTGGTGACGGCTGCATTGTGTGCCTCGACCGCGGTCGGTGGCGCTGCCCCTGCTGCGGGCGGTGCAGTCGACTATCGCGCGACCACGACGGAAAAGTCGACGGTCATTTCGACCGACGCGGGTTCGATGTCGGCCGACAACGGGGTGTTCACGATCAAGGCCGCCGACGGGACGGTGCTGGCCGGTGCCGAATTGTCCTTCCGCGTGGACGACTTCGTGTTCCCCATCGCTGCTGAAATCCACGATCGCACGGCGACTCTCACCCCGATGCTCGACCGGGCCCACGCCACCTATGAGCCGGTCGATCTGCCGTACCAGGACTCGGCTCCCTGGAAGACGCCCTATGACCGAGAGCAGGCCGCCTGGAACCGCATGTTTCAGACGATCACCACCGGTGCGACAGTCGGAACCCTCGTGGGGGGTATCGGCGGTGGCGCAATCGGATGCTTGCTGGGTGGTATCGCCGGCGCGACCGTGGCCGCGGCCTCGATCGTGGGCTTGTTCGGGCCGTTCGTGCCCGCGGCCGTGATCGGCTGTCTCGGTGGGATCGTCGCCGTCGGCGCGCTGGGAACGCTCGCCGGTCAACTCCTGGTAACCGCTCCGGTGGCGATCATGGCTGCCGTCCAGTACTTCACCACCGTCAATTCTCCAATGCCGTCGCCGGGCAAGTAGCGGAACGGGGGGCGGTGTGGGAGTCATCGCGGCAGTCTGCGCCACAGGACAACCACACCGATCCCGGCTCTCGACAAGGGTCTCACCGGCTATGCCCATCGATCGCGACGTCGCTCATTCCGGGCCGATCACGCAACCGGGCGGCATCACCTGACTTCGGTCGCGTGACGGATCCTTTGCATCAACAAATGAATGCGGGGGTCCACGCGCCGGCTCGGGTCGAGTGCCGCGCGCGAAATCCCTCGGGCAGTTGTATGCAATGCGGGCAACAGATCCGACGGAACGCCGGTATCGAATGGGATGGTTACCGAGAGTGCGGCCATTGCCGTACCGTCGCCGGAAAGCACTGGAACAGCGACCCCGACAGCATCATTGGTGATCCACCGCCGTGCGACAACGTACGTGAGGCGCCGTGCTTCCTGAACGATTCGTGCAAGCTCGGTACGGTCGACCACGGTGTGTTCCGTGAATCGGGTGACCTTCGCCGATTCGAGAATGTGATCGCGCGCTCGGGGTGTCGAAAACGCAGTCAGGACAAGGCCTGGTGATGCCGCCAAAATGGGCAGACGTACCCCCGGCTGGGTCACGTTCGTGGCACTGGGCGGTCGCGCGGGGAGCGTTTCGATATTCACGACGTCGTTGCGATCCAGGATCGACAGCAGTGTCGGTGCGTTGACAACCGCACGCAGGTCCTCCATGTAGGGGAGGGCGCAGTCGCGAAGCGAGCGGACCTCGGAGGATCTGGCTACCAGACCCCACAGGCGCATCCCCACCTTGACCTTGCGGTCGGAGTTTCGCTCGAGGATGCCGAGTTCGACGAGTTCGGTGACGATTCTGTGTGCGGAGGGGACCGGAATATCAGTCTGTCGCGCGATTTCCGACGCGGTCAGCGCTCCGCCCGTTTCCTTGAACGCCTCGAGAACCCGCACGACGCGTTCGATCATTGATTCTTTGCGTGGCGTCATGACCTCGCCCATCCTGGAGAATGCCCGGCGCCATGATCACTACTGGAACGCTGTGGCGCCGGGCATTTCTCGAAGCGGTCCGCCGGACGGGCCGAGTCAGCGGCGCAACCGCGCTGCCAAATCCGCGGCGGAAGTGTCGAGCGGGGAGTTCTTGATGGTGTCGAGCAGCTCTTTTGCCCGCCGCTCGCCGAGCTCGCCGATGACCAGGTCGCGGAACTTCGCGTCCAGAGCCTGCTCTGACATCGGGTTCGCCGCCGAACCCACCGAGTCTTCGACGAAGACGTGCTCGCGACGGCCGTCGGCGAAGGTGACAGCGATATCGCCGACCATCTTGCGGCCGTAGTTCTTGTCCAGTTCAGGCTCGGGCCGGATGGTGATCTTCTGTGCGAACTTGGCCACCTCGCTCTGCGAGCCCAGGTCGAGGTCACCGTCCAGGTATGACTTGTGGATCTGGTAGCCATTGCCGATGCCGAGTAGGGCGAGTGAGAACTGGAACGGCAGGGCGTATTGCAGTTGCTCGATCGTTTGCGGGCTCCAGGCGTTGATGTTTTTGTTGCCGACCACTACGTCGCCACTGGGTTGGATGGCCAGCTCTACGGCCGTGATATCGCTGATCCGGTCGGAGAAGCGACGGGCGCCATCGATGAATGCATGGTTGTAGCCGCAGGCGCAGTACGGCTTGAACAGTGGGCCGGCGATCTCGAACGGCCGATCCAGCGCGAAGCGGTCGGTATCGGCATCGGTCAGAACCCGTGTGACGAATGTGTTGTAGAAGCCCTTGGCCCCGGACAGGAACCCGGACGGGCCGGTGATCCCGGCAGCCGCCATCTCCGCGGACCGGATGCCATTGCGGGTGCCGATTCCGGAGTGGACGCGTTTGATCGATCCTCCGGACGAGGTGTACTCAGTGGTTCCCGAGCTGTGGCTGAAAGCGATCGACAGCGCGTGCCGGGTCGTCGCGGCGTCGAAGCCTCGCATCTTCGCGGCTACCGCGGCAGCGCCGAACGGTGAGAGCACGGCGTGGGGGTGGAAGCCGTTGGCCAGTAGCCTCGGGGCGGCGAGTGTGCCGATCCGCGTGTAGATCTCGTAACCCGCGACGATCCCCTCGAGCACCTGCCGCAGGTCGGCGCCCATCTCCTCACCGATGGCGAGCGCGGCCGAGACCACGCAGCTGCCGGGGTGACTCAGGCTCGCACTGTGGGCGTCGTCGTACTCGAAGCTGTGCCCGAACGTAGCATTCACGAAAGCGGCGTCGGCGGCGCTGAACTTGTCCTCGGAGCCGGTGACCGAGGCCGTGCCCGGCGCATGCGACGCGCGGGTCAGGTTCAGTACGGCCTGACACCACGGCAGCGGCGCGCAGCCGATCTGCAACGCGAGTTGGTCTTCCATCAGCCGGCGGGCGCCGGTGAGCGCATCGGCGGGAATGGCGTCGAAGTCCAGGTCGGTGACGAGGCGGGCGACGGCCTGCTCCAGCGCGGGAATGTTCTGCATCGGTATGCCTTTCGGGTCAGGCGAGGGTGTCCGGCGGGTGTGATGTCGGCGAGGCCGTGGCGGACGCATCGGTGTCGCGCGGGGTGACGTCGCGCGCGATGGACCGCCATGCGATCCGGATAATACAAAGTATATGATATTGGAAACCTCGATCAAGGGTTCCGCGGAAGGGTGGTCGCGGGCATCGGCGCAGGGCTGCCCGAGGGATCGTCGCAAGTTCCTAGAGCCGCTTCCGGCGAGACAAACAATATATTATATTAAAGCGAAGACAGTCTGGAGGCAGGACATGCAGCACAAGCCGCTCGATGGGATCCGAATCCTGGAGATCGGGGGATATATATCCCTGCCGTTCGCCACCTCGATCCTCTGTGCGCTGGGGGCGGAGGTGGTGAAAATCGAGAAGCCGGTGGTCGGTGAGGACTTCCGGCGCCTGCAGAACGACGGGAGCCCGTATTTCCGCCAATACAACACCGGTAAGCGCAGCCTGTCCGTCGATTTGAAGAAGCCCGAGGGGATCGCGCTGGTCAAGGCGCTGGTGCCGCACTTCGACGTGGTGCTCGAGAATCTGCGCCCCGGCAAGCTGGCGGCGATGGGCCTCGGCCCCGAGGAGTGCCGCGCGCTGCGCTCCGATCTGGTTTACGGGTCGGTCACCGGCTTCGGCGGTGGCGGGCCGCTGGCCAACCGCCCTGCCTACGACACCATCGGACATGCCTTCGGCGGCCTGTACTCGCTGTTCGGTGATGCCGGCCATCCGCAGCTGGCGGGCGGTCTGAGCGCCGACCTGGTCACCGGTCTGAGCACGGCCACCGGCGTGCTGGCCGCGCTGGTGGGCCGATTGAAGACGGGGGCGCCGCAGCGTGTGGAGACCTCGATCATGGAGGCGGTGAGCTGTCTGACCATCGACGGCATCACCCAGGCCTTCGAACTGGGCGCGGACCCGAGTCGGCAGAGCCGTCACCCGCAGGCGCAGAACTTCTGCGTCAAGACCTCGACGGGGGAGTTCCTGGCGATCCACCTGTCCTCCTCGCAGAAGTTCTGGCACGCGCTGTGCACCGCGATGGACCGGCTGGACCTCACCGAGGATCCGCGATTCGCCGAATACCGCCCCCGCGAATCGAACTACTTCGAACTCGCCGAGATCGTCGAGGCCGAATTCGAACGCAAATCGGTGCAGCACTGGGAGCAGGCGCTCACCGCCGCCGACGTACCCTTCGCGCCGGTGCTGTCGATGTCCGGCTACCTCGGGCACGAGCAGGTCGAATGGCTGGAGATGGTCGAACGCCAGCCCGACGGGCTGGCCCTGATGCGGCCGCCGTGGAAGTTCGACGGTGAACGTCCGGATCGGCCGGGAACCGCCCCGCGGGTCGGCGCGCACAGTCGCGCTGTCGCCGCGGAGGTGTATTCGCCCGAGCAGATCGAGGAACTGGTCCAGAACAAGGTGATCTACGCCGAGGAATGAACCACGCGGTATCGAGACATCCTGTCTTCCAACAACAGTGAGTGAGTGTGTATGTCGAGCAACGACCTGATGACGGGCGCCTCGGTGGAGCTGGAGAAGCTGCTGGACTCGCGGTGGAGTTGCCGGGCCTACGAGTCGCGCCAGGTCCCCAGGGTCGATATCGAGCGCCTGTTCGCCCTCGCGCAGCGCTCGGCGTCGTGGTGCAACACCCAGCCGTGGCAGGCGATCGTGACCTCCGGCGCGGCCACCGACAGGTTCCGTGACGCGCTCGCCGAGCACGCGCGCCGGCACACCGCGCCGGAATTCGATTTCGAGGCACCCGAGCAGTATCGGGGGGTGTACCGCGATCGGCGCCGGGCCAGCGGCTGGCAGCTGTACGAGGCGGTCGGCGTGCGACGGGGTGATCGTGAGGCCTCCGCCCGGCAGGCGTTCGAGAATTTCCGCCTGTTCGGCGCTCCGCACGTCGCGATCATCACCACCGATGCCGAACAGGGCGTCTACGGTGCGGTCGACACCGGGCTGTATATCGGCACCCTCCTGCTCGCCGCCCACAGCATGAGGATCGCCACGATCGCCCAGGCGGCGCTGGCCGGGCAGTCGCCGTTCATCCGCGAGTACTTCGACATCCCCGCAGGCCGCAAGATCGTCGTCGGCATCTCCTTCGGATACCCGGACCTCGAGCACCCCGCGAACGGTTATCGCACCGCACGCGCGCCGCTGAGCGAAGTCGTCACCTGGCGGGACTAGCGGCCCGGCGAACGGCCGGGGCCGATCCTCCGCCCGCAGCGTGACAATATAATATATAATGTTGTAAGCTGGGTTCGACCGCGGGAAACCGGGGAAGCACCCTCATCGAATCGAAAGGACTCGTCATGGCCGGCCTCTACTTCGAGGAGTTCGAACCCGGAACCGTCATCGAGCACGCGACGCGGCGCACGGTGACCGAGACCGACAACGTCCTGTTCAGCACGCTGACCCTCAATGTCGCGCCGCTGCACCTGGACGCCGAGTACTCGAAGAACTCCATTCACGGCCAGCGTCTGGTCAACAGCCTGTTCATTCTCGGCCTCGTCTCGGGGATCACCGTTCCCGACACGACCCTGGGCACCACGCTGGGCAACCTCGGATTCCAAGAGGTGAAGTTCCCGGCGCCGGTCTTCCACGGCGACACCATCCGGGTGCGGACCGAGATCGTGAGCAAGCGGGAATCCAAGAGCCGCAACGACTCCGGCATCGTCAACTTCCGGCACCAGGGCATCAACCAGCGCGACGAGGTGGTCTGTGACTGCCTGCGCGCCGGTCTGATGCTCAAGCGTTCCGCCGCGCCGGAGCCCGCGACCGCGTCCTGATTCCGACAGACCAGTCGCGCCGAGAAAGGATGTGCCCGATGCGAGGACCAGGTCCCGCCGATTCGACCCGACCGTCGGTATGGATGCCCACCGACGACGTGCGTGCCCGCAGCCGCCTGTTGACGGCGATGGCGAAGTGGGGTTACAGCAACCTCGCAGAGTTGCACCGGGCGTCGGTCGATGATCCGGAATGGTTCTGGCGCGCCGCGATCGAGGATCTCGGCATCGAGTTCGCCGAACCGTTCGACCGGGTTCTCGACGACAGTGACGGCACGCCTTTTCCGCGGTGGTTCCCGGGCGGCCGGCTCAATCTGGCCACCCTGTGCGCGCATCGCCACGCCACCGGACCGATCGCGGACAAGATCGCGGTCGTCTACGAGGGGGACAACGGCACCCGCCGCACGCTGAGCTATGCCGAACTCGACGGGCAGGTCCGGCGGTTCGCGGCCAACCTTGCCGCACTGGGTGTTTCGCAGGGGGACCGAGTGGTGCTGTTCGCGCCCGTCGTTCCCGAAACCATCGTGGCGTTCCTGTCCTGCGCGATGATCGGCGCCATCTCGGTCCCGGCCTTCACCGGTTACGGCCCGGAAGCCCTCGCCGCACGCCTGCACGACTCCGAAGCGGTCCTGCTGATCACCGCCGACGCAACGACGCGCCGCGGAAAAGTGGTGCCGCTGAAGGAGACTGCCGACGAAGCCCTGCAGTCGGCCCCGTCCGTCCGCCACAGCGTGGTGGTCCGTCATCTCGACAACGACGTCGAGATGCGCGACGGACGCGACATCTACTGGGACGAACTGCCGGCGAACCCGGAGCCGGTGCCGACGGTGCAGGTCGAATCCAACGACCCGCTCACCATCGTCTACACCTCCGGTACCACCGGGCGTCCCAAGGGCATCGTGCACTCGCACGCGGGATTCGCGGTGAAAACCGCCGTCGACTTCGGCTACAGCTTCGATGTGCAGGACGACGACGTCATCGCCTGGATCTCGGATATGGGCTGGCTCGTCGGACCGATGCTCATCGCGGGCGGGCTGCAACTCGGCGCCACCGTCGTGTTCACCGAGGGCGTGCCCGATCATCCCACGCCCACGAGGATGTGGGAGATTATCGACCGCAACGGCGTCACTGTACAGGGTGTGGCGCCCACCGCGATGCGGCTGGTCATGGCCCGAACCGACGGCGCCCCAACTGGTCTGGACACGCTGCGAACCTTCGTGTCCACCGGCGAGGCGTGGGACGAACCGACCTGGCGCTGGTTGTTCGAAACCGTCGGCGGCTCGAAGCGGCCGATCGTCAACTTCAGTGGCGGCACCGAGGTGGGTGGCGGTCTGCTGGTCGCTTACCCGTTCCTGCCGATCGACCCCGCCTCCTTCAACGCGCCGCTGATCGGCGCGGACATGGCCGTCCTGGACGGTGACGGAAAGCCGGTGATCGGCGAAGTCGGCGAACTCGCCGTCCTCAACACCTTCCCCGGCATGACGCACGCGTTCTGGCAGGACCGCGAACGATATCTCGAAACCTATTGGAGCTTCTGGGAAGACGTGTGGGTGCACGGTGACCTGGCGGCGGTCGACGAGGACGGAATCTGGCATATCCACGGCCGCTCCGACGACACCATCAAGGTCTCCGGCCGTCGCGTCGGTCCCGCCGAGATCGAGGCGGCGCTGCTGAAGGATCGCCGCATCGTCGAGGCGGCGGTCATCGGCGAGCCCGATCCGCAGCGGGGCCAGCGGGTCGTCGCCTTCGTGGTGACCGGCGCCGATACCGATCACGACGACCTGAAGACCACCGCCGTGCACAACATCGGCCGGTCGTTCGCCCCGAGTTTGCATGTGGTGCAAGCACTTCCGAAAACCAAGAACGGCAAGATCATGCGCCGCGCCATTCGCTCGCGCTATCTCGGCCTCTCACAGGGGGATCTGTCGTCCTTGGATCCCGCCACGCCCATCGACGGCATCCCGACCCGATCAGGAGATCAACAGTGACACTCACCGACGAAGGCGATCTGGAACTGGTTCGCCAGAACACCCGCGAACTGGCTCGCAAGTTCGGCTACGACTACTGGCGCGAGAAGGACAAGAAGGGCGAATACCCCTGGGAATTCGTCAAGGCCTTCGCGGCGGCCGGATGGCTCGGCGTCATGATTCCCGAGGAGTACGGCGGCCTGGGGCTGGGCCTGACCGAGGCGGGCATCATGTTGCAGGAGGTCGCGGCCTCCGGCGCCGGCATGAGCGGCGGCTCGGCCATCCACTTCTACGTCTTCCCGCCGGCGCCGATCCTGCGTTACGGCTCGGAGGAGATGAAGCGCGAATGGCTGCCGAAACTGGCCTCCGGTGAGATCCTGATGGCCTTCGCCGTCACCGAACCCACTGCGGGTGTGGATACTTCGCGTATCCGCACCAAGGCCACCAAGACCGAGGGCGGCTGGGTGATCAACGGGCAGAAGGTGTTCATCACCAACGCCCAGAACGCGCACAAGATCCTGATCGTGGCGCGCACCTCGCCGCGCGACGAGAACAAGCCGCTCGACGGCATCACCCTGTTCTTCACCGATCTGGACCGCAGCAAGATCACCGTGCGGGAGATCGAGAAGCTCGGACGGTCGGCGATCGACTCCAACGAGCTGTTCATCGACAACCTCGAGGTCCGCGACGACGAGGTGATCGGCGAGGTCGGCCAGGGTTTCAAGTACCTGATCGACGGCCTGAATCCCGAGCGGATCGTGGTCGGCCTGGAAGGTGTCGGCCTGGGCCGCGCCGGTCTGGAACTGGCCACCCAGTACGCCAAGGACCGAGTCGTCTTCGACCGGCCCATCGGCAAGAACCAGGCCGTCGCCCATCCGCTGGCCGACTCCTGGATCCGGCTCGAGGCCGCCGAACGGGTCTGCATGCACGCCGCGGAACTGTTCGAGGCGCACAAGCCGTGCGGCAAGGAGGCCGCGGCCGCGAAATACCTCGGCGCCGAAGCCGGTTTCGAGGCGTGCGACCGCGCGTTGTCGACCTTCGGCGGGTACGCGTACTCCAAGGAGTACCACGTCGAACGGTTGTGGCGTGAGGTTCGCCTGCTGCGTAACGCGCCCTTCTCGCAGGAGATGGTGCGCAACTACATCTCGCAGCAGGTGCTAGGACTCCCGAGGTCCTACTGATCACCCCTGCAGGGGATCTCGGGCACGACGCCGGCCGCCGTCAGTCACAGGTCGCGGCCGGCGTCGTCTTCCAACGAAACAGGAGTGTGTGGTGATGAGCGGACCGCTGACCGGCGTGCGGGTTCTGGTCCTGGCCGGCATGGGCCCGGTGCCCTTCGTCGGCATGTTGCTGGCGGATATGGGCGCCCAGGTGGTGCGGGTGGTGCGGCCGCCGCATCGGTCCGCGCGTGCGCTCGGTCAAACCGACGGTCTCCGTGAGGAATTCGACGTGGTCAATCGCGGCGGTGACGCCATCGCGGTGGACCTCAAGGATCCAGAGGGCATCGAGAACGTGCTGCAGCTGATCGCGGGCGCGGACGTGTTCATCGAGGGCTATCGGCCCGGGGTGGCCGAACGGCTCGGGCTGGGGCCGGATGTGGTGCTCGCCCGCAATCCCGAAATCGTCTACACGCGGCTGACCGGATACGGCCAGAACGGTCCGCTGGCGACCGAAGCCGGGCATGACATCAACTATGTCGCGCAGACCGGCGCTCTGCACGCGATGGCGCGCGCCGGTGAGGCGCCGCGGCCGCCGATCAATCTGCTCGGCGACTACGCCGGCGGCGCGGCGATCGGCGCGTTCGGTATCGTCTGCGCACTGCTGGAGGCGTGGAAGTCCGGCCGCGGCCAGGTCGTGGACGCGGCCATGGTCGACGGTGTCGCGCTGCTGACCGCGAAACTCCAGGGCCTGCGCGCGGCGGGGCTCTACAGCGACGAGCCGGGTACGAACTACCTGGACTCCGGCGCTCCCTTCTACGACACCTACCGCTGCGCGGACGGCAACTACCTCGCGGTCGGCGCGCTCGAACCCGACTTCTACGCCGAATTCCTGGCCCGTCTCGGCGTCGACACGACCGGCTGGCCCGCACAGGACGACCGGGAGAACTGGCCCCGGCTGCGCGAACTCATCGGCGCCGCGATCGCGACCCGCTCCCGTGCGGAGTGGGCGGGCATCTACAAGGGCACCGACGCCTGCGTGACCCCGGTGCTGACCTTCGACGAGGCGGCCGAGGATCCGCACAATGCCCAGCGCGAGCTGTTCCAGCGTGTGCACGGCGTGCTGCATCCGGCGCCCGCGCCCCGGTTGAGCCGCACTCCCGCCCGCGCGCCCTCGGTGCCGCGCACCGACCATCTCGACGTGGCCGGACTGATCGCCGACTGGACCGGACCGGACCTGTCGCGCGACGGCGAATACGTTGCCGCACAAGCTGTCTCGAAGGAGAATCGCGCATGAGCGCACCGCTGTCGGGAATCACCGTCCTGGGGCTCGAACAGGCCATCTCCGCGCCGTTGTGCACTCGCCATCTGGCCGACCTCGGCGCCCGCGTGATCAAGATCGAACAGCCGGGCTTCGGCGATTCCACTCGCCACTACGACCGGGTGGTGCGGGGGATGGCCGCGCATTTCGTGTGGCTGAACCACGGCAAGGAATCCGCGACGCTCGATTTGACCGATGCCGCCGATCAGGAGGTGTTCACCGGGCTGCTGGAGCGAGCCGACGTGCTGGTGTCCAACCTGGGGCCGGGAGCTCTGGGCCGGCTGGGGTTCGAGCCCGAGGAGCTGCTGCGGCGGTATCCGCGCCTGATCGTGGTCGACATCTCCGGCTACGGCCGGGGCGGGCCGCTGGATCACAAACGCGCCTACGACCTGCTGATCCAGGCCGAGGCGGGTTCGTGTGCCATCACCGGGACGCCCGGGGCGCCGGCCAAACCCGGTATTCCGGTCGCTGATGTCGGGACCGCCCTCTACGCCTATTCCAGTGTGCTGGCCGCGCTCTACGACCGCGACCGCACCGGCCGCGGAGCGCTGATCCCGATCGCGATGCTCGACGTCGTCGCCGAGATGATGGGCTTCGCGTTGAACCAGGTGCTGCACGCGGGGACCGAACCGGAACCGGTCGGCATGGGGTCGCCGATGATCGCCCCGTACGGCGCCTATCCGACCGCCGACGGTCAGACCGCCGTGCTGGGCACCACCAGTGATCGCGAATGGCGCCGCCTCACCGAGGATCTGCTCGGCCGTCCCGATCTGGCGGCCGACCCGCGCTACAAGCACAATCACGATCGCGTGGCTCACCGCGCCGAGCTGGACGAGATCGTCGGCGCGTGGTGCGCGCAGCGCGATCTGGCCGATATTCAGCGCCTGGCCGATGCCGCCGGCATCGGCAACGCCCGGCTCAACGGGGTGCGGGAGCTTGCCGAGCATCCGCAGCTGGCCGATCGGGGCCGGTGGCGCGAGGTCGGCTCGCCGGTGGGTCCGCTACCGGCGCTGCTGCCACCCGCGCTGGCGCGCGACTGGTCCGCCGTGTCCGGAAGCGTGCCCGAGCTGGGCGCCGATACGGATGCCATTCGCAAGGAATTCGGTGGCCCGCGCGAGGACATAGCGCCGCGGTCTAGCGAAGGCTGAGACGGCCCGGCCGCTGAGCAGGGGCGTTCCGTTCCGGAAAGCATGAGGCATAATGCATAACAAGTGCCGACCGGAAAGGACCGAGTGTACATGGACTCGACGACGCGGAGTTTACCGCGGAGCTCGAACGCTCAGCGCCAGCAGCTCTCGGAGGATGTCGCGACCTATGTGCGCGAGCTGATCATCACGGGGCGGGTCCGGCCCGGCGACTTTCTGCGCACGGAGCCGATCGCGGAGGCGGTCGGGGTGAGCAACACCCCGGTGCGCGAGGGACTTCTGCTGTTGAGCGGTGAGGGTTTCGTCGAACTGGTCCCGCGGCGTGGATTCATGGTCTCGGCCTTCAGCCGCCAGGACGTGCGCGACATCTTCTGGGCGCAGGCGACGCTGGCCGGCGAATTGGCCGGGCGCGCAGCGAAATTGATCTCTCCGGCGCAGCTCGAGCATCTCGCCGACGTCAATGCCCGCCATGCCGAGGCGGTCGCGAAGGGGTCCGACCCGGAGCTGGTGGTGCAACTCGGGCACGAGTTCCATCGCACGATCAATCTGGCCGCGGATTCCCGCCGTCTCGCCATGCTGCTGCGCTCGATCGTGCGGCAGCTGCCCAACCGCTTCTACAACGACATCGAGGGCCACAGCAAGGACACGATGCAGCAGCACCCCGCGATCCTGGAGGCGCTGCAGAAGCGGCGCGCGAAGGCCGCGAACACCCTCATGCGCGATCACATCATGGAGGGCGCCGACGAGCTGGTCGCCATGCTGGAGGCGCAGGGCCTGTGGTCGGAGGAGGAGAAGTCCACGGCGTAGGGCGGGCGATAGCCTGTGCAAGCGGGGCGGGCCGAACGGTCCGCCCCGCTTTGCGTCAGCGACCACCGTTCCTCGGCCGGGCGGCCGCCGAGATGCCCGGGTCAAGTTTTACGCAAAATGCGTAATATCTGAAATTTCCCTCGGGATCGGTCGTGACTCGATACGATTCCGCAGGCCGGTTCGGCGGTATGTCGTTGTGACCGGCCACATTACGTCGGTCTTGCTCGATGCTCGGAGGGTCACCGTTGACCATGCCATCGCCCGGTGCCACGTCCTGCCCGGTCCCGCGCAGGGTGCCGTCCAACGAGAACGGACTCCGAACTCCGATCTACACAGCGGAATTCGCCGCCGATCCGTACCGGGTGTATCGAGAGTTGCGGGCTCGATACGGGGCGCTGGCGCCGGTCGAGCTCGCGCCCGGGGTGCCCGCGACGCTCGTGATCGGCTACGAGACCGCCCGGCGAATCCTCAACGACCCGGACCACTTTCCGGCCGATCCCCGGGTGTGGCAGCGTGATATTCCCGCCGACTGCCCGGTACTGCCGCTGATGGAGTGGCGCCCCAACGCCTTTCGCAGTGCGGGCGCCGACCATGCGCGTTATCGCGTCCCGACCGTCGAGGCCCTGAACGCCTTCGACCTGTTCTCCTTGCACAGCACCGTCGAAAGGATCGCGGTGCCGTTGATCAACGAGTTCTGTGAGACGGGCGCGGCGGAACTGATCGGCCAGTACGCCTATCCGCTGACCTTCGAGGTGGTCAACACGATGCTCGGCTGTCCGGCCGATATCGGGCGCAGGGTGGCGGAGGGCATGGCCTCGATATTCGACGGCTCGGACACCGACGAGGCCGATGCGATGCTGGTCGCGGCGCTGGCCGACCTGATCGCCTACAAGCGGAAGGAGCCCGGCGACGATATCACCACGCGCTTGCTGCGCCATCCGGTCGGCCTCGACGACGCCGAGCTGAACAGCCAGCTGTTCAGCTTCTACGGCGCCGGCATCGAGCCGCTGCAGAATCTGATCGTCAACACCCTGAGCATGCTGCTGACCGATGAGCGATTCGCCGGCGGGCTGCTCGGCGGCAGCCTGACCACCCGTGCGGCACTGGACGAAGTGTTGTTCACCGATCCGCCGCTGTCGAACATGTGCACCACCTTTCCGCGGCAACCGATCCTCATAGACGGTGTCTGGCTGCCCGCGAACGAGCCGGTCGTGATCAGCATGGCCGCCTGCAACAACGATCCCACGACCGGCACCGGCGAATACTTGGACAACAATTCGCACCTGTCGTGGAGTATCGGACCGCATGCGTGCCCGGCCCGCTCGGTGGCCTACCTGGTCGCTCAGGATGCCATCGACCAGCTCGTCGACGCCCTGCCCGAGATGACACTCGGCGGTGCGGAGCTGACCTGGCGTCCCGGCCCGTTCCACCGCTCGCTGACCGCGTTGCCGGTGACGTTCCCGCGGTCGCCTCGGATGCCGGTGTGAGCAGGCGAGCGGATCGCGAAGCTGATTCACTCGGGAGATGAGTCTTTCGGCGCATCTCGAGAGGACCGGCCTGCCGATCGTCGAACAGCAGCGCGCGCATCCCACGGTGGCCGGGATCGCCCGCGGCGATCTGCCCGCGCCGGTCTTCCGGTCTTGGCTCGAGCAGGATTATCTGTTCCTGCTCGATTACGTCCGGGTGTTCGCGCGCCTGGCCTGGCAGGCGCCGCCGGCGCATCTGGGCGATCTCGTGGATCTGGCCCACGCCACCTATCACGACGAGCTGACCTTGCATCGGTCGCTGGCGGCCGAGTTCTGCGCCGACCTCGACGGTGCGGTGAAAGGCCCTGTCTGCCAGGCATATACGACGTTCCTGCTCGATTCGGCGGCCTCGTACGCGGAGGGGCTGGCGGCGCTGTATCCGTGCATGTGGGGCTATTCGACCCTCGGCGCGATTCTCGCGCGCGAGCTGCCGGCGGAGCCACGTTACCGCCGGTGGGTCGAGACCTACGCCGACCCCGGATTCGCGGACCTGACGCGCCGCTGCGGGCAGATGCTCGACGAAACCGGCGCAGACCGGGCGCGGTCGGAGGCCCTGTTCCTCGAGGGCATGCGGTACGAGCTGGCGTTCTGGGACGTTCCGGGAGCTCAGTGAATCACAGTTTGGATATAATATATGATTACTGCTCGGGTCGATGCTGCCGCACAGTGCCGCACGCCGGCCCGCGACAGCACGTAGGGGGCTCGGCCAGGTAGGAGGCTCGGATGGCGGCCACACCGTTCTCGGCGCAGTACTGGAGCGAGATCGAGACGATCTCCCCGGCGGATGCGACGGTGATCCAGAACGAGCGGTTGCGGGAGCAACTCGCGCACCTGGCCGCGAACAGCGCCTTCTATCGCGCGAAATTCGCCGAGCACGGTGTCGATCCGGCGGCGGTACGCGGTGTGGAAGACCTTGTCGCCCTTCCCTTCACCGAGAAGCAGGAGTTGCGCGACAGCCTGGCGCAGTCGCCGCCGCTGGGCGCGCACGTCGCGGTCGCCGACTCCGATATCGTGCAGATCCAGGCATCCTCGGGCACCACCGGGAGTCCGTCGTATGTCGCGCTGACCGCCGAGGACATCGTCACCTGGTCGGAATTGGGCGCACGAGCGCTGTACGCCAACGGTTTCCGGCCCGGTTACCGCCTGCTGCACGGCTTCGGGATGAGCAAGGGTTTCGTCGGCGGCCTGCCGATCATCCAGATCCTGCAATACATGGGCATCGTGGATATTCCGATCGGTGCGGAAGCGGGGGCGGAACGGCTGCTGCGCGTGCAGGCCGATCAGCGGCCGAACGCGCTGATCGGAACGCCGAACTTTCTTGCCCACCTCGCCGAGCAAGCGCCCCGAATCGTCGGCCGTCCGGCCCGCGAACTGGGCGTGCGCACCATCAGTGTCGGCGGTGAACCGGGCGGCGGATCGCCCGCGATCCGCGAGAAGCTGGAATCGCTGTGGGGCGCCACCGCACGAGAGATGCTGGGCGGCACCGATATCGCCTGCACCTACTGGGGTGAATGCGACGCCGCCGACGGCATGCATTTCCTGTCACCGGATCTCATGGTGGCCGAACTGATCGACCCGGTGAGCGGCGACCGGATCGAACCGGTCGCCGGCGCCCAGGGCGAACTGGTCTACACCGCGCTGCGTCGTCAGGCCTCGCCGCTGCTGCGCTTCCGCACCCGCGACCATGTCGTCGTCACCGGCACCGACTGCTCGTGCGGCCGGACGGGATACAAGGTCCGCTGCATCGGCCGCACCGACGACATGCTGATCGTGCGCGGTATCAACGTCTTCCCCTCGGCCGTCAAGGATCTGATCCTCGAACTGGCCCCGGCGACGACGGGGGAGATGCGCATCCGCCCCGACTTCGAAGGCCATTCCACCCAGCGCCCGCTGCCGCTGGTCGTCGAATACGCCGACGGTCTGAGCGAGGAGGCGCGAACCGGCCTGCGCGCCACCATCGAGCAGCGGATCCGTTCGGCCCTCAACGTGAAAACGGTGGTCGAACTCGTCCCGGACGGCACCTTGAAGCGGCCTGACCACGTGAAGGTCGCTTTGATCGAGCGGTGAGCGGTCTTTACCGGTGAGTGGTGGCGGCGGCCGGTCGGCACGCCCGCAGCCGCCCGCACTCCGGTCTCGGCCGCGTCGTCGGCTGCCCTCGACCGCGCTCGCGTCGTAGCGACGATGGCTCCGGCGCAGGGAATAGACGCCGTGCCGCGCGAGGAAGAGGGCTACGCGGTGCGCCGTCGGGGGACGGGGCGGTAATGCGCCCACCGGTATTCGATCCGCTCCCGGGGTGTGAGCCCGCCCCAGATGCCGTGCGGCTCATGGGATGTGATCGCGTGGTCGCGGCAACGGGCGAGCACGGGGCAGCGGGCGCACAGCTGTTTGGCGGCGGCCGTATCGGACTCGTCGTCGGCGTAGAAGGCGTTCACGTCGTGGGTTCGGCAGGCGGCGCGTAGCTGCCAGTCCCAGGCGTCGGTACGGGGCGCTGGAAGTTCGAGTGGCTTCTCGCGGGACAACGGAGGTCCTTCAGTATCGGCGGAGGGAGTAGCGGCCGACGGCGCGGCGGGCGTTGGCCACGGCGGAGGCGGTGACCGTGCCGATGACGCCGTGGCGGTCGAAGGCGACCGCGGTGCCGACGGCTATGCCGTGATGTTCGACCCGTTCGGTCAGCGCCAGACCGAGTTCGGTCCCCCGCGGCAACCGCGCGATCGTCATGGTGACGTCCGGATTGATGAACTCGAGTCCCGCACTGCCGAGGTTGGAGATCAGGTTCGTCACGTCGGCGATGGACGCGGCCGATTGGAACGGTGTCAGTGATTCGCCGTGCACGATCGGAATCGGGAAGTGCCAGACCTGCTTTCGATCGACGGTGGCGAAGTTGGCGGTCCATTCGCCCCAGCCGTGTTCGAGGTCGAAGTACAGCCGTTCCCGATCGCCGGGAGCGTGATCGGCGGCCGGTGGGGCAGGGGTGGTGCCGCCGGACCAGACCGCGCCTCCCGGCGTCTCGCTCGGGCGCAGGAACAGCGCGCTCGCTCGGGCGACCGGTTCGCCGTCCTGGTGCAGGACGGTGTCGATCAGACACACACGTGGCCCGTCGCGCATCACCGTCGCCGAGGTGGTGGACGGCTGCATTCTCGCCGCCCGGAACATGTCGAGAGTCCATCGCACGGGTTGCAGGTCCCCGCGCCCCAGGGTGTCGACCGTGCGCTCGGCTTCGCGGGCGAGTGCGCCGCTGACGGCCAGGCCGCGCATGTGTTCGGCACCCCAGCCGCTGGCGGCGCCCGGTTCGGGATGTAATTCCTCGGTATCCCCGTATTTCACGCGGAAGAACGCACGATCCATGCGCTGGCCTTCCTCTCTGGTCGACAGCCGGCCCCGGCGCCGATGACCGGCGATCGGGGCGTTGCGCCGGATGCGGCGTTCGGTGAACTGGAGATCCGGATCGGTCTTGTAGTACTTAATATATAATGTTTTCATTGGTTTCGGTATTCGAGATCGGTACGGAAGGACGGACATGAGCCGCTATACGCGTTTCGAGCACCTGCGGGTGGATGGCCCCGACGAGGCGGGGGTCGCCGAACTGGTGTTCGACGCCCCGAATCTGAACGCGGTCAGCGAGGGCGCCCACGCCGATCTGGCCGAGATCTGGCGCGAATTCGACGCCGACCCGCAGGTCAAGGCCATCGTGATCCGCGGTGAGGGTAAGGGCCTGTCGGCCGGCGGCTCGTTCTCGATGGTCGAGGCGATGCGCGACGACTACGACGTTCGCACCCGCGTGATGCGGGAGGCCCGCGATCTGGTCTACAACCTGCTCGACTGCACCAAACCGATCGTTTCCGCCATCCACGGCCCCGCGGTCGGCGCCGGACTCGTTTCCGCGATCCTCGCCGACGTCTCGGTGACGACCAAGACCGCCAAGATCATCGACGGCCACACTCGGCTCGGGGTGGCCGCCGGCGACCATGCCGCCATCTGCTGGCCGCTGCTGTGTGGTATGGCCAAGGCCAAGTACTACTTGATGACGTGCCGGCCGCTGAACGGTGAGGAGGCCGAGCGCATCGGCCTGGTCTCGCTGTGTGTCGACGCCGATGCCGACCTGCTGCCGACCGCGCGGGAGGTGGCGCGCGAACTCGCCGCCGGCGCTCCGACCGCGATCCGGTGGACCAAACAGTCGCTGAACAACTGGTACCGGCAGGTCGCCGGCTCCATCTTCGACGCCTCGCTCGCGCTCGAGTTCTACGGCTTCGGTGGCCCCGAGGTCCGCGAGGGCCTGGCCTCCCACCTCGAGCACCGCAGCCCGAAGTTCTGAATCACCGAATTTCCCAGAAGGAGAAGACCTGTGAAGCCGTACCGTTCCATGTTGTTCGTGCCCGGGCACAAACCCACCTGGGCTGAGAAGGCGGTCGCCGCCGGCGCCGATGCGCTGATCCTGGATCTCGAGGATTCGGTGCCGGCCGCGGAGAAGGCCGATGCCCGGGTCACCGTGCGCGAGACCCTCGGCCGGCTGCGTGAGCAGAATGTGCGACCCGACGTGTGGGTGCGGCCCAACAGCTACGACAGCGGACATTTCGGCGCCGATGCCGAGGCCGTCATCGTGCCGGGTGTGGCGGGTCTGTTCCTGCCGAAGGTGTACAACGCCGAAGAGGTCCGGCGCATCGACGCCGTGGTGTCGCACATCGAAGAGCGCGAGGGGCTCGAACCCGGTTCGGTGGGCCTGATCATCAGCTTCGAGACCGCGGTGTCGGTGGCGCACTGCGAGGAGATCGCCGAGGCGTGCCCGCGAGTATGGAGTCTGCTCGGCGCCACCGGCCCGAACGCCGATGTGGGTCGCGAACTGGGTTTCGAATTCACCCTGGAGGGCCTCGAGACGCTGTATCAGCGCAGCCGCATCGTCGTCGCGGCTCGTGGGGCCGGACAGACTCATCCGGTGACAGGCGTGTGGCAGGACATCAAGGATCTCGACGGGTTCCGTCGGTTCGCCGAGGATTCGCGGCGGCTCGGCTTCCGGGGCATGGTGTGCATCCACCCGTCGCATATCGCCATCTCCAACGAGGTGTTCACCCCGTCCGAGCAGACGGTCGACTACTACCGCCGGATGATCGCCGCCTTCCGTGAGGCGGAGGCCGCGGGTAGCGGTGCGGTCGACTTCGAGGGTGTGCATATCGATCTGGCTCATGTGAAGACCGCCGAGGCGGTGATCGAACTGGCCGACGCGATCGGCGTGTAAGCGGTAGCGACGATGCCACCGGCTCCGGGAGGTGACCTCTCGGGGCCGGTTTCGCGTGTCGAGGGGGTGAACTAGGTGCTTTCGGCCGTCCACGGCCCGCTGCGCTCCAGCATGCCGAGCACGCCCTGAGCGCCGTCAAGGATGTGCTTTTCGGTCAGCTCCCGGACGCGGTCGGAGTCGCGCTCGCGTAGCGCCTCGATCATCTGCGGGTGATCGTTGCCGATGGCGGCCAATCGGCCCTCCAGTGAGGCGTAGAAGCGATTCGGCAGATGCCGCACGACCGAGCCCAGGAGCAGGGTCAGGCGGTGCGAGCTCGCCGCCAGATTGATGTGGCGATGGAATTCGTGGCCGTGCACGGCGATGGCATCGCGATCGTCGGCGGTGATCGCGTCGTCGAGCCGGGCATTGATCGCCTCGAGCTCGCCGATCTGCTCGGCGGTGATCGTCGTCGCGGCGCGCGCGGCCAGCTCTGCGGCGAATTGTGCCTGCGCCCAGAACAAGTCGTACACATCCTGCGGGGTCACCGGTGCCACGACGAATCCCCGCCGCGGCACCAATTCGACGAAACCCTCACTGCGCAGCGACAGCAGTCCCTCGCGCACCGGCGTATTGCTGACCCCGACGGCTGCGGCGATCGGTTCCATTCGCAGGAATTCTCCGGCGCGTACCTGTCCGGACATGATCAGTTCCCGCACATAGGACGCGACCTCGTCGGGCAGCTGCTGCCGGCCGCCGCTGCCGCGGATATGAGTCGAGTTGTCGGCCACGCCAAGCCTCCCGGTGGGGTGTGCGCGCACATGATCGGCGCTCTAATACATAATATATAAGATTTGTTACGAATAGTGCCTGTTCGCGCCGTCACTACCCCGAATACGGCGAGAGCCCCGCACGAGTACGCCTCGCACGGGGCCCTGCGTCCCTGCCAGGGTGGGCCGCCACGGTCCCTGTCAGGTGAGTAGCACCAATGTGTCCGCTACGCAGGCCGGTTTGGCCGCGTCCGCGGCCTGCACCACGTAGCGCGTGGTGAGGATGGCGCCGGCCGGGGTGTCGCGCAGATCGGTGAAGGTCGCGGTGCAGGACAGGGCCGAATCCACCGGCACGGGGGCCGGGAAACGCACCTTGTCCACGCCGTAATTGACCCGGGCCGTGCCGAATTCGAGCGCGAACAGCTGCGCACCGAACTGCGGCAGCAGCGACAGTGTCAGATATCCGTGGGCGATGGTGCGGCCGAACGGGCCGTCGGCGGCGCGGGCCGGGTCGACGTGGATCCACTGGTGATCACCGGTCGCCTCGGCGAAGGCGTCGATACGAGCTTGGTCGACGGTCAGCGGATCGCTCGGGCCCAGCTGGTCGCCGAGCGCGGCGCGGACCTCGTCGAGGCCCGTGAAAGTGCGAATCATGGTGTGGGCCTTTCCTATCCGAAATCGATCTCGACGGTCGCGTTCGGGCCGCCCGCCACGCCGCCGGGACCGAACAGTTCGATCCGCAACGCCTTGTCGTCCTGCTCGGTCCGGAACTGGGCGGACTGGGCGCAGAACAGGGGAGCGCGGTTGCGGTGCCGCAGCCGGGCCGGGCGTCCGGTCTGCCCGGCGAGGCGCCGGACTTCGGCGGCGGCGAGCGTGATCAGCGGTCCGTGCACGACCAGGCCCGGATAGCCCTCCACACGCGTCGCGTACGGCCAGTCGTAGTGAATGCGGTGCGCGTTGGCGGTGGCCGCGGAGAACCGCATCAGCAACGTCGGATCGGTGGCGAAGTCCCACGCCGTATCCTCGGCGCGTCGCAGCGGGCTGCCCGCCGGCGTCAGTGCCGCTGCCTCGGCCACCGGAGCCTCGGCGGATGCTGCCGGGCCTGCCTCGCGATAGATGAGGTCCTGGCGCTCTTCGAGGGCGAGTTCACCACCGTCGCGATACAGCCGGGTGCCGACGACCACGACGACCAGCTTCCCGGAACGTCCGGACTTCTCGGTCACCGATTCCACGCGCGAGACCCGCCGCACGGTCTCGCCGACGTGAATCTCGCTGTGCCAGCTCACTTCTCCACCGGCGAACATGCGCCGCGGCAGATCGACCGGCGGCAGGAAGCTGCCACGGACCGGATGGCCGTCGGTGCCGATCTGCGAGGAGACCGGCCAGCGCGGCAGCGCCACCCAATGCCACATCGGCGGGAGTTCGTCACCAGGGCCGGGGGCCGGCAACCCGTCGTCGAACAGCGACGCCAGGGTCGCGACCGGGTTGGGGTCGATGAGTTCTTCGGTGGTGACGGTGTGCGGTTCCCACTCGGGCACTACATGAACCTTCCGCCGGTGACCTCCAGGACAGTGCCGGTCATATACGACGACAGGTCCGAGGCGAGAAACAGTGCCACCGAGGCGATTTCGCCGACCTCGCCGGCGCGGCCCATCGGGATCTCGGCCATCTTCTGCTCCCAGACCTTCTCCGGCATGGCCTCGGTCATGGGGGTCCGGATCAGGCCGGGCTGGATGGCGTTGATCCGGATGCCGTGGTGGGCGACCTCCTTCGCGGCGGCCTTGGACAGCCCGACGATTCCGGCCTTGGCGGCCGAATAGTTGGTCTGCCCGACCAGGCCGACCTTGCCCGACAGCGACGACAGGTTCACGATCGCGCCGCGCTTGCGCTCGCGCATGATCGCTGCCGCCTTGCGGGTGCCGTTCCACGTGCCCTTGAGGTGCACCGAGATGACCTGGTCGAACTGCTCTTCGGTCATGGTGCGCATGGTCGCGTCGCGGGTGATGCCGGCGTTGTTGACCATGATGTCGAGGCTGTCGTAGGTGTCGAGCGCGGCCTGCAGCAGGGCGTCGACGTCGCCGGAATCGGTGACGTCGCAGCGCACGCCGATGGCCTTGTCCGGGCCGCCGAGGCGTTCGGCGGCCTGCTTCACGGTGTCGGCGTCGAGGTCACCGAGCACCACCCGGGCGCCTTCTTCGATGAACTTCTCCGCGATGGCGTAGCCGATGCCCTGGGCGGCGCCGGTGATGACCGCGGTGCGGTTGTGCAGCAGTGGTTGTGACATGTCGGACTCCGTTTCGTCGGGTCGTCAGGAGCGGGCAGTGCCCGCCTGTAGCAGGATGCGGTGGGCGCGGTCGACCACCGGTTTGTCGATCATCTGCCCGTTGAGGGTGGCGACGCCGTCGGCCGTGGTCGCCTCCACTACCGATGTGGCCCAGCGGATTTCGTCGGCGCTCGGACGCAGCGCGGCGGCCGCCGTCACGACCTGCCGGGGATGGATGCAGAGCTTGCCCGCGAATCCGAGGCGGCGGGCGTAGTTCACGTCCGCGGTCAGGATCTCGGGCTCGTCGATACTGCCGGTGACGCCGTCGATCGGCCCGGACAGCCCGGCCGCGGCCGAGGCGAGCACCAGGGCGCTGCGAGCCGCCGCCAGTGCTTCGCGGTCGGACGGGTCGATGCCGAGCTGGGCGGCCAGGTCGAAGGTGCCGATGGCCAGGCGTCGCACCTCGGCGGCGTCGGCCAGTGCCGCCGCGTTCAGCACACCCCGGGCGGTCTCGATGAGCGCGATGAAGACCGGGGAGTCCAGCCCCGCCGCCGCGTTCAGCAACGCGCCGGGCTCCTCGGCCTTGGGGATCATCACGATGGCACGGTGTTGGGCCAGCATGGCGAGATCATCCGCGTACCACCGGGTTCCGGCCGCGTTGATCCGCACCGCACTCCGGTTTCCGCCGGCGAGCCACTGGTGCACGTAGTCACGGGCCTCGTCCTTGCGATCGGGCGCGACCGCGTCCTCGAGGTCCAGCACGACCAGGTCCGCGCCGGCCGCCTGCGCTTTCGCGAACCGGTCCGGTCGATCACCGGGCACGAACAGCCAGGTCGCGGCGGTATCGACCACAGCCGATCCGCTCGCCGCTGCGAGTGAGTCCTGTTGGGTCGCGGTCATTTACGCTTCCCCGCTTCGCGCACCAGCCCGCCGCCGATGATCAGGCGCTGGATCTCACTGGTGCCCTCGTACAGGCGCAGCAGTCGCACGTCGCGATAGATGCGCTCGACCGGGACCTCGCGCATATAGCCGGTGCCACCGTGGATCTGCACGGCCAGGTCGGCGACCTTACCGACCATTTCGGTGCAGAACAGTTTCGCCGCCGAGGGGCCGATGCGGCGGTCCTCACCGCTGACATACCGGGCGGCGGCCTCGCGCACCAGTGCGCGGCCGGCCATCACCCCGGTCTGCTGATCGGCGATCATCGCCTGCACCAACTGGAATTCACCGATCGGCCGACCGCCCTGGGTGGCCGAGGCGGCGTAGGCCACCGACTCGTCGAGGGCGCGCTGGGCCGAACCGACGGCGAGCGCGGCGATGTGCACGCGGCCGCGAGCCAGCGAGGTCATCGCCGCGCGGTATCCCACGTCCTCGGAGCCGCCGACCAGCGCCGCGGCCGGCACCCGCACGCCGGAGAACACCACATCCGCGGTCCAGGCGCCCTCCTGGCCCATCTTCTTGTCCTTGACGCCGACCTCGAGGCCGGGGGTGTCGGCGGGCACCAGGAACACCGCGATGCCGGGGCCCGATTCGTCGGCGGGACGGGTGCGGGCGAAGACCACGAACAGGTCGGCGATCGGCGCGTTGGTGATGAAGCGCTTCTGGCCTTCGATCACCCAGTCGTCACCGTCGCGCACGGCTTTGGTGCGCAGTCCCGCCGGATTCGAGCCCGCGCCCGGTTCGGTGAGGGCGAAGGAGGCCACGACCTCACCGGAGGCGATGCGCTCGAGCCACTGCGCCTTCTGCTCGTCGGTTCCGAAGTTCACCAGCACCTGACCGGCGATGCCGTTGTTGGTGCCGAACATCGAGCGCAGCGACAGCGAGGTGTAGCCGAATTCCATCGCCAGCTCGACATCCTGGGTGAGGTCGACGCCTAATCCTCCCCACTGCTGGGGGATGGCGTAGCCGAACAGGCCCATCTCGGCGGCCTGCTTGCACAGATCGTCCGGGATGGCGTCGGCCTCCATGATCTCCTGTTCGCGCGGCACGACCTTGGTGCGAACGAATTCGCGCACATGTGCCAGGATCGCGCTGAAGTCTTCGGGGCCCACCTCGGGCATGTCGATCACCGTCCTTTGCTCGCTTGAAGAATATTATATAAAATGTATACGCTGCAAGTGGTGCGCACGCGGTGCGGCCATGAGCCAATTCGATCGGAATGGGTGTGAGTACGTTGTCGAATCAGCAATATCTACGGCGGGTCGCGATCGTGCAACCGCTGCGAACCCCCGTCGGAACCTTCGGCGGCGCGCTGCGTGACGTCCCGGTCGAGGATCTGGCGGCGACCGTGGTTCGCGAGGTCGTGGGCCGCTCCGGCGTCGACCCCGAACGCATCGATGATGTGGTCTTCGCGCAGTCCTACGCCAATTCCGAGGTTCCGTGTGTGGGTCGCTGGGTGGCGCTGCACGCCGGACTGCCGATCGGGGTGCCGGGAATGCAGCTGGATCGCCGCTGCGGCGGTGGTCTGCAGGCGCTGGTGACCGGGGCGATGATGGTGCAGACCGGCGCCGCCGACGTGGTGCTGGCCGGTGGCGTGGAATCCATGAGCCGCATCGAGTACTACTCGACGGCCACCCGCTGGGGCGCGCGGGCGGGAACGGTCTCGCTCTACGACCGTCTCGACCGGGGGCGGGAGCGCTCGCAGCCCGAGGAGCGGTTCGGCAAGATCTCCGGAATGATCGAGACGGCCGAGAATCTCGCCTCCGATTACAAGATCGATCGCGACAGCGCCGACGCCTATGCCGCCCGCAGTCATCAGCGCGCCGCCGCGGCATGGAAGAACGGACGCTTCGACGACGAGGTGGTGCCGGTGTCGGTGCCGCAGCGCCGCGGCGAACCGCGAATCTTCGCCACCGACGAGGGCGTGCGGCCCGACAGCACCACCGAGACCCTCGCCAAGCTGCGCTCGATCGCCCCGGGTGGCACGGTGACCGCCGGCAACGCCAGCCAGCAGAACGACGCCGCCTCGGCCTGTCTGCTGGTGGCCGAGGATCGGCTGGACGAACTCGGGCTGACTCCGATCGGCTATCTCGGCAGCTGGGCCGCAGCGGGCTGCGATCCTTCGCGGATGGGGATAGGGCCGGTGCCCGCGGTCGCGAAACTCGCTGCGCGCCAAGGACTCGACACCCGGCAGTTGCTGAACGGGCTGGATCTGGTCGAGCTGAACGAGGCGTTCGCGGTGCAAGTCCTCGCGGTGCTGGAGGGCTGGGGCTGGCGCGATCACGACCGGCTCAACGTCAACGGCTCGGGCATCTCGCTCGGCCACCCGATCGGCGCCACCGGTATGCGAATGGTGACCACGCTGCTGCACGAACTGCATCGCCGCGGCGGCGGTAAGGGGCTCGCCACGATGTGCATCGGCGGTGGTCAGGGACTTGCCGCCACCGTCGAAGCGGTGTAGTGCCGCCCTTGTAGGCTCTGGAAATAAAATATATAATTCTTGCCATGGCGGGGCTCGGCCTCTCATCGGCGCGCGAAGGAGAACGATGATCACCCTTACCCCTGACGAACAGGAGATCGTTGCCCTGGTCGGCAAGTTCGTCGACGAGAAGGTCCGGCCTCGGGTCCGGGAGTTCGAGGCCGACGACATCTATCCGGGCGAGCTGATCGACGAGATGAAGTCGCTCGGCTGCTTCGGTCTGCTGGTGCCCGAGGAGTTCGGCGGCATCGCGGTCAGCACGGCCTGCTTCGCGCGGGTCACCGAGGAGCTGGCCCGGGGATGGATGAGCATGGCCGGCGCGATCGGCGGCCACTCCGTGATCTCGTATCTGATCCGCACCTTCGGCACCGACGAGCAGAAGGCGAAATTCCTGCCGAAGATGGCGACCGGCGAGATCCGCGCGACCATGGCGCTCACCGAGCCCAGCGGCGGCAGCGACCTGCAGGGTATGCGCACCACCGCGCGCGCCGAGGGCGACGAACTGGTGATCAACGGCAGCAAGACCTGGATCTCCAACGCGGCGCATTCCGGTTTGATCGGTCTGCTGTGTATCACCGACCGCGACGCCAAGCCCGCGCACAAGGGCATGAGCGTCGTGCTGGTGGAGCCCGGCGAGGGCATGATCATCTCGAAGAAGCTGCCCAAACTCGGTTACCGCGGCGTCGAGGCGTGTGAGCTGGTCTTCGACAACATGCGTGTGCCGAGCTCGTCGGTGCTGGGTGGTACGCCCGGCGTCGGCTGGAACCACATGATGCGCGGGCTCGAGGTCGGGCGTGTGCAGGTCGCCGCCCGCGCCGTCGGCGTGGCGCAGGCCGCTCTCGCCGATGCCACGACCTACGCCCAGCAGCGCGAATCCTTCGGCAAGCCGATCTGGCAGCACCAGGCCGTCGGCACTCACCTGGCCAATATGGTCACCAAGGTGCAGGCCGCGCGGCTGCTCACCGCCGACGCCGCCGACCGCATCGATCAGGGCCTGCGCGCCGATATGGAGGCCGGCATGGCCAAGCTGTACGCCTCCGAGGCGGCGATGGAGGTGGCTCTGGACGCGATGCGCGTGCACGGCGGCTACGGCTTCTCCAAGGAGTACGAGGTCGAGCGCTACTTCCGCGACGCCCCGCTGATGATCCTCGGTGAGGGCACCAACGAGATTCAGCGCAATGTTATTGCCGCCCAGCTGATCTCGCGCAACAAGGTGACAGACCGCGGCTGAGATCGCCGAGCGTTGATCCCCGGTCGGCGGGCAGGGGAGTCAGCGCAACGCGATTGCTGCCCAACTGATCTCGCGGCGGGTTACGACCGCGGCCGAGATCGGCCGAAAGCCCGGCCGGCCGCCACAAGCAGCCGACCGGGCTTTCGCGTATCCAGTTGGGGTCGTTGCTGTCCGGGAATGTGACGGCAGAGTGGGCCGGAGACGACCTGTCTGGAGGAAGTGACCGACGGAGTGCCCCGGAAGGCCGACGGTGATCCGCAACCCGAGGAACAAGCCCTGACAGGAGAATCGGTATGGCTCAGATGATGCGCGCGCTCGTCGGCGGACTCGGCCCCGACTGGAGCTTGCGAGACGTTCCGGTTCCGCAGCCGGGTCCGGGGCAGGTGCTGATCCGCAACGAGGCGGCGGCGACGAACAACGGCGACATCCCGATGCTCGCCCAAGCCGATCCCACACGCGGCGGTCACGGTGAACAGTTCGTCGCCGGATTCGAGTACGCCGGAACCGTCGCCGCGCTCGGTGACGGCGTCGATACCTGGCAGGTCGGCGACGCGGTCATGGGGTCGACACCGCATTCGTTCGCCGAATACGTTCTCGCGGACCACCGTCACGTCCTGCCCCGCCCCGATGGTCTCGACCCGGCCGTGGCCTGCGCGTTGCCGACCGGGTTGCTGACCGAACACGGCGCTCTCACCGCTGCGGGTTTCACGGCCGGGCAGAGCGTACTCATCACGGGAGCATCCGCCGGAATCGGGCTGATCGGCGTCCAACTGGCCAAGGCCCTCGGAGCTTCATACGTTATCGGCACGACCCGCGCACCCGGCAAACAAGACCTGCTCACCGAGGCCGGCGTCGACACCGTCATCGTCACCGCAGACACCGACCTCACCGAAGCCACCCTGAGCGCCACCGATGGCGGCGTCGACGTCGTACTCGACCACGTCGGCGGAGAAACCTTCGCCCAGTGCCTTCCTGCCACGAGACACGACGGACACGTGGTCAATATCGGCCGCCTCGACGGCCCGGCATCCGCGATCAACCTCGACCACCTCTCCTACCGCCACCTCACCGTGCACGGCGTCTCCTTCGGCTTCACCCGCGCCGACGAAATGGCCGCCGTGGTCGCCGGGCTCCTGCTCGAGGTCATCCCGGCCGTCGCTCGCGGCGCGATCCGTCCGGTCATCGACCGAACCGTGCCGTTGGCCGACCACGGCAGTGCGGTCGTACGTCTGCGCTCCGGTGATGCCGTGGGGAAGATCGTGTTCACCATGAGCGGGACGTAGGGAGCCGGCGGTACTCGGCGCAATGTGGTTGCGGGCCAGCAAATACCGCGTTGAATACCGCGGCGTGGATCTGGCCTCAGCGAGTGCCGAAGGACAAGTCGGTCAGCGCTATTTGCGATCGCGTCGAAGGTGAGAAGCAGCAGTAGGTGAAGCTGACGAAAGCGAAGCAGTCTCTACGGGAGCAGATGTTGTGACTGCGACGTGGTCGTTGCGGCTGTGACGCGGTGCCACTCTCGGACGGAGAGGGGGTCTCTCGACCTGTGAGTGGGCGGCCCCGCATCCCGGAAAACGCGGTGCCGCCGCATCAGCAAACAGTTCTACTTCGCCGCGATGACTCCCGCGTCGTGCAGCCGGCCCAATTCGGCATCGCTCAATCCGAGCACCTCCGACAACACCTCACCGGTGTGCTCACCGAGGTCGGGGGCGACTGCGTTGTCGCCGTATTCGGAGTCGATGCGCAGGGGGGAGCGGCTGGTGAGGACCGGGCCGATGCCAGGTTGGTCCACCTCGCCGAAGATGGCGGGGGCGCCTTCGGCGCGGTAGCCGGTCGCTACGTCGTGAACGGTGCGGAACTTGCTCCACAGCACGCCGGATTCGGTGAGGGCGGGGGCGATGTCGGCCAGTGGGCGGGTGCTGAACCAGGGGCGCAGGATGGCGGTGATGATGTCGCGGTGGCGGTAGCGGTCGTCTTCGGTGCGAAGGTCGGCGTCGAGGGATTTCTCGAGGGCGTCGAAGACATCGCCGGTGCCGGTCAGGGTGCGTAGTGCGTCCCAGTGCCGGCGGGTGAGGGCGACGACCATGATGCGGCTGCCGTCGGCGGTCTCGAAATCGGCCCCGTAGCTGCCGTAGACCTGGTTGCCGTGTTTGGCGCGGGCGTGGCCCAGTTCGTCGGCCTCGGCCAGCCAGCCGAGATTCACCAGCGACGAGAACGCCACATCGGCGAGGGCGAGGCGAATGAACGATCCTTCGCCGCTGCGGGTGCGGCGGTGCAGGGCGGCCAGCAATCCGGTGGTGGCCGTCATTCCGGCGAGCAGATCCCAGGCGGGCAGGACGTGGTTCACCGGTGCGGCCGCGTCGAGTGGACCGGTCATATCGGCAACGCCCGCATCGGGATTCACGGTGTAGTCGACGGCGGCGCGGCCGTCGGCGTAGCCGTCGATGTGGACCTGGATCAGGTCGGCGCGTCGCTTGCTCAGCGCCTCGTACGACAGCCACGGCCGCCCGACGTTGTTGTCCACGACGATGCCCGAATCGGGTCCCGGTGCGGTGGCCAGGCCGATGATCAACTCCTGGCCCTCGGGGGAGCGCAGGTCGACCGCGACCGAACGCTTGCCGCGGTTGAGTGCCGTCCAGTACAGGCTGCGACCGGTCCGCTGCGACAGCGGCCACCGCGTGTAATCGGCCGCCCCGCCGATCGGGTCGACCCGGATGACGTCGGCGCCGAGCTGGCCCAGCGTCATCCCGCCGGACGGGCCGGCCACGAAGCTGGCGAATTCGACGATCCGCAAGCCCGCCAGGGGAGTCCGGGGCGAATGGTCTGTGGTCACGGTGTCCTCCACGATAGGTCGTCTGCGGCGTGCGGCCGGATTGTCGAAAACTGCTGTTCTGGTGAATGTTTCACGCAGCGGGTGCGTAATGGCGGATGGTCGCGCGATCGTCGTGCCCTACCCGTCCCTGGAGCGACAAAATCTCCAGATGGGCGCTGATCTCCATGATCGCGGACAGTTGATGCTCCGGCGGCAATTCCTCCAGCCGAATCCGGCGCCGAGTCCACGGCAGGGCGGCGGCGATCTCGTAGGCGGTGGTGGCACCCGCGTCCACTCGTTCGCACACCTCGTCGAGACGGTGCCGGTGGTGGTCGAGCAGGGCGTCGACCCGCGCGTGGGTGCTGCAGGTGACCGGGCCGTGCGAGGGAAGCAGCGCGGTGTCGGGCAATCCGCCGACCAGGCGCAGAGACTCGAGATAGGAGCGCAGCGGTTGCGGCTCGGGCGCCTTCTCGAATCCGAGAGACGGGGTGATGTTCGGGAGGATGTGATCGCCGGAGAACAGAATTCGCGTCTCGGGGTGGTGGAAGACGACATGCCCGCGGGTGTGACCGGGCGTCGCGATCACCTCGAGCGCGCCGCGGCGCAGTCCGATCACCTCCCCGTTGTCGAGCCAGCCGTCCGGCCGTCCGAAGGGGAGGTCGTCCCACTCCGTCGGCCCATCGTCGCGGGCGACTCGTTGCGCGAGTTCCGGCGCCCCACTGCGCGTGAGCAGCCGCAGATGGTTGGGAAAGCTGCCCGGCAGGGAGAAGACGTCGATGCTGTGGCGTTCCTCGCGGCCGGTGAACAACTTGCAGCCCAGCGTTTTTCGCCACGCGTAGGCCTGGGTGTAGTGGTCGGCGTGGTGGTGGGTGGCCAGGCAGATGGCGATGTCGTCGAGGGCGTAACCCAGCTTGCCCAGCGCCGCGGCGACGGCCCGCTCCGTCTGCGGGCACGCCCAGCCCGGATCGATGAGGATCAGGCCCTCGTGGGATTCCAGCAGGTAGGCGTTGACCGCCGCGAGGCCGTCGATCGGCAAGGGGAGCGGAATCCGGTAGACGCCGCGCACGACCTGGTGCGGACCCGGCTCCGTCCAGTCGGCGGGCTGGGTCGTGATCATCGTCATTGGGCTACCTCTGTCGCGGGAGGCCGGGATTGCGTTCCGGCGCGCTTCATCAGCGTCGATACACAATATATTATACGCGATAGCCCTGTGTGCGCTGAGGGCTCGGACGCTCCCGGGGGCGACATGGAGGTGCTGGGGTTGCGCCTCGCGCAACCGCCTCGGCACCGGAATCGCCGGTACTGGCCGATCGCAGGGCGCCGGCGTACCGAGTCCGCTCATCGAGGCAACCCGCCCACGCAGCAGCCGAGTCGGCACCGCGGTCGAAATGCGGGCGCCGGTCGGAGGGGCCGTGCGCGTGCCGATCTCGTCAGCGCGCGCCGACCGGGGCGTCGCGCAGCCAGTAGGACACCGCCTCGGCGCGGTTGGCGGCGCCGAGCTTGCGGAGGATGTGGGTCACGTGTGTTTTGACCGTGCCCTCGGAGATGCAGAGTTTGCGCGCGATGAGGCGATTGGGTTCGCCCGCGGCGAGCAGCTCGATGACCTCGACCTCGCGGCTCGAGAGCAAGGGGTGGGGTTGCGCCGGCGCCGGGAGTGCCTGGCGGGCGGTGAACTGCATGCCGGTGAGTTGCTGCAGGCCCCGCTGAAGATCGGCGACGCCTTGCAGCACCCGTACCCGGGCGAGGCTGTGGCTCAGGCCCTCGGCGAACAGGTTCAGCACCGCGCGATCGGCGGCGTCGACCTCACGGTGCGGGCGGTAGCAGTCGCCGTGCACCATACCGACGACCTGCCCCTGCACCGTCAGCGGCGCCACGCCGTAGGAGGTACAGCGCGACATCTTGACCAAAGTGCGTTCGACCCGCGGATTGCGCTGAACGTCCAGCGCCAGCCCGGCGCGCCGGTGTGTGACGATATCGGACTCGATCAGGGTGCCGTCCAGGCGCGGCGGGTTGTCGCGACCGGCCGCCACCATGTCCGCGGCGAGTTTCGGATCGCCGACCACGCACATGGTCTGCAGCTGCCAGGTCGAATTCTCCACCGTCGACAGCAGTACTCGATCGAATCCGAGAGTGCACGCCGCTTCGGGTGCGCCGGTGAACAATTCGTCGACGGTCGTCGCGTCGTGCATGCGGGCCAGCGCCCGGCGGACCCGC
Organism: Nocardia violaceofusca NBRC 14427; assembly: GCF_963869435.1. Lineage (NCBI taxonomy): Bacteria > Bacillati > Actinomycetota > Actinomycetes > Mycobacteriales > Nocardiaceae > Nocardia > Nocardia violaceofusca. Next base: position 303,902 of record NZ_CAWMPM010000004.1, on the reverse strand, counting down.
CGCAGTAATTCCACACCCTCGCTGAGCCGGGCCTCGTCGACCTCGCTCTCGGTGTCCCGGATCCGGTTGAGCAGCAAGGTCAGCCGGGTCAGCTGTGCCGGCTTGATATCGGTCGCCCGCAGCAGGTCCGCGACGGTCGCCTCCCAGAGGTAACGCAGGACCTGTTTGGCCGCGCCCGCGCGGGAGAAGTCGTGCGCGGGGAACTCCCGGCCCAGAGTGCTGCCGGCATCGGTGACGAGTTCGCGGATCCGGGCGCCGAGATCGCCGTCCAGCGCCACGTCACGGTGCTGTGAATCCCACGTTGCGGTTGCCACGATCGCTCCAGTACTTCGGCAAGACAATATATTATGTCCAATTCTAGCCGTAGGATGGTCATCGATGTCACAGATTCGCGCAACCCGGCGGTAGTCGGCCGAAGGTCGTACGCGAATCGGACCGGCGGCGGATGCCGGCGGTCTCGATCGACGCCATCGTTGACATCGGCATCGCAGCCGCGCGGTAGTCGGAAAGGACCTCCCTTCGTGTCGAAAACCATCGTCGAACAATTGGCCGATTTCACCACCGGTGTCGAGTACTCTCGCCTGCCCGCGGAGGTGGTCGTGGAGGCGAAGCGCATTCTGCTCGATTCGATGGGCTGCGCGCTGGGTGCGGTCGACCAGCACAAGGGCAAGATCGGCATCGAGTACGGGCGCCTGACCGGGGGCTCCGGTGACGCCACCATCATCGGCACCGCCGACCGGGTGTCGATCTTCGGCGCCGCTTTCGCCAACGGCGAATTGATCAACGCCCTCGACTTCGACGCGGTGCTGCCGCCCGGGCATGTGACGCCCTATGTGCTGCCGCAGACGATGGCGGTGGCCGAAAGTCAGCAGCGCTCGGGCCGGGATGTGATCGCCGCGATCGCGCTCTCGCACGAGATGTCGTTCCGGTTCTACAAGTCGGTCGACTATCTGCGCGACCGCACCGACACCGAGATGAACCTGTCGCCGGTCTTGGGCTACAGCAACACCATCTTCGGCGCGACCGCGGCCGTCGGAAAGCTCGAGGGCTATTCCGCCGAGGTGCTCGCCAACGCGCTCGCCATCGCCGCCAGCACCTCGCCGGTGAATTCCATGCGCTCCTGGCTCGCGCACGCGCCGACCGCGACGATCAAGTACTCGCTGGCCGGAGCCCTCACCAACGCCTCGCTGACCGCCGCCTACATGGCCAAACTCGGGCACCGCGGTGATCTGCCGGTCCTCGACGACGCCGAGCTCGGCTACCGTCGCTTCATCGGCACCCGGCGCTGGGAACCGCAGAACATCACCGCCGGGCTGGGGCAGGAGTGGCTGTTCCCCGCCGAGCAGACCTTCAAGCCGTATCCGCACTGCCGGATCCTGCACGCGCCACTGCATGCGCTGACCGAGATCGTGGCGGACAACGATCTGAAGCCGGAGGAGATCGAGGCGATCCGGTGCTGGGGTGAGGCGGCGGTCCTGCATCCGCTGTGGTTGAGCAACGTCATCGAGCACACCCACGACGCCCAGTTCAGCATCGCGCACGGACTGGCCGTCGGCGCGCACAACATCACCCCGAGCAAGGCGTGGCACGATCCGGATCTCGTGTTCAGCCGTTCGGTCCTGGACCTGATGGAACGGGTCACCTTCGAACCGCATCCGGACTACTTCAAGGCGCTGTCGTCGCATCCGTCCGCGCGGCCCGCCCGGATCGAAGTCGATGCTCGCGGAACGACTTTCGTCGCCGACCGGGTGTATCCGAAGGGCAGCCCCACCCCGGATCCGGAGACTCGGATGACCGACGAGGAACTGATCGCCAAGTTCCGCACCAATGCCGAGGGCGTCATCACCGAGGCGCAGATGGACAGCATCGTCGAGGCGGTGTTCGCCCTCGAGAACGTCGAGGACTTCGCGACGGTCATGCGCCGGCTCGGCACGAAGTGACCGCTATCGGCTGAAGGTCGCAGTCGAATACGACCGGCGACGGATATCGCCTCGGGTGTGCGCTGCGACACACTCGACGACAGCGCGCCGCGCAGCGTGACTACCGAGCCGCCCCATCGTGTCCGGCGGCTCCATGACTGGACCGGTGTGAGCGATGCTTCGGCCGGTGCGAGGAGAAGAACATGGTCTACCAGGGCAACTATTCGAAGCTGTTCATCGGCGGCCGCTGGGCCGAGCCCACCGCCACCGAGCAGATCGCGGTGATCTCGCCGTTTACGGAACAGACTGTGGCGCATGTGCCCAACTCGGCTGCCAGCGATGTCGATCGTGCCGTCGCCGCCGCCCGCCACGCGTTCGATAAGGGACCGTGGCCGCGGATGTCGCTGGCCGAGCGGATCGAGGTTTTGACGCGTGTCAGTGCCGGACTGGGGGAGCGGCAGGAGGAGATCGCCCAGCTGATCACCACCGAGATGGGCAGCCCCATCACCCTGTCGCGCAGCACTCAGTCGCTGGGGGCGAAACTGCTGCTGGATGCCTTCCTCGAGCTGGCGCCGCGCTACGAATGGAGCAGCATCCGCCCCTCCGCGACCGGCACCGGCCTGGTGACGCGCGAGCCCATCGGCGTTGTCGCCGCGGTCATTCCGTGGAACATGCCATTGCAGATCGCCATGCTGAAACTGGGTCCGGCGCTGCTCGCCGGATGCACCGTGGTGCTCAAGACCGCGCCGGAGGCACCCCTGAACGGCTACATCCTGGGCGAGATCCTGCAGGAAGCCGGTTTGCCGGACGGCGTGGTCAACATCCTGCCCGCCGACCGTGGCGTGAGTGAGCACCTGGTCACACATCCCGGTATCGACAAGGTGTCGTTCACCGGATCGACCGCCGCCGGCCGGCGCGTCGCGGAGGTGTGCGGGCGTGATCTGCGGCGCGTCACCCTGGAACTGGGCGGCAAATCCGCGGCGATCGTGCTCGACGACGCCGATCTCGACATCGCGATCGCGCAGATCCGCAAGCTCTCGATGCGCAACAACGGCCAAGCCTGCAGCAACAAGACCCGGATCGTGGTGGCACGCTCGCGCGAGGCCGAACTCGTCGAGCGACTGGTCGCGATGGTCGAATCGATGCCGGTCGGTGATCCGGCCGACGCGGCCACCGAGATCGGCCCCGTGGTCAGTGCCCGGCAGCGCGCGATGATCGAAAGTTACGTCGAGATCGGGCGCAACGAGGGCGCGAAGGTCGCCATCGGCGGCGGTCGGCCCGCCGGGCTGGACCGGGGATGGTTCGTGGAGCCCACGATCTTCACCGGGGTCCAGGCGGATATGCGCATCGCGCAGGAGGAGATCTTCGGACCGGTGCTGTCGGTGCTGAGTTTCGCCGACGAGGACGAGGCCGTGGCGATCGCCAACAACTCGATGTTCGGCCTCAACGGTTCGGTGTTCGCCGCCGACGACGAGCACGCGCTGGCGGTGGCCCGCCGGATCCGCACGGGGACCGTGGAATTGAATGGCAACGTGGTGGGCTTCCACTCGCCCATCGGCGGCTTCAAATGCAGTGGCATCGGTCGTGAGGCCGGGCTGGAAGGGTTCGACGGATACGTCGAGCCCAAGTCCTACGGCCTGTCGCCCGCCTTGGCGAAATCGCTGTCCTGACACCATCATTCGATCGACCCGGCATTGGCCGGAAGCAGAGGAGTGCCGATGCGCGGCGTTGTGTTCAACGGTGACCGCAACCTCGAAATCGTCTCGTTCGACGACCCCGAACCGGGGCCCGCGGATGTGGTCGTGCAGATCAAAGCGTCCGGGATGTGCGGTAGTGATCTCCGGTTCTATCGCGCCGCCCCCGGCGAAGCATTGGCGGCGTTCGGATTGCAGGGCGACGATGCCGGCATCATCGCCGGGCACGAGCCGTGCGGTGTGGTGGTCGCGCTCGGATCCGAGGTGGACGCCCGTGCGGTGCGCGTCGGCGACCGGGTGATGGTGCACCACTACGACGGGTGCGGATTCTGTGACCGGTGCCGCACCGGGTGGACACAGATGTGTGAACGTGGCGCCAAGATCTTCGGCGCCACGGCACACGGCGGCCACGCCGACTACATCAAAGTGCCTGCGCGAACACTGGTTCCGCTGCCCGACGAACTGAGCTTCGCCGCCGGCGCGGCGATCGCCTGCGGGACCGGGACGGCGTTCGGCGGCCTGGTGCGGCTGGATCTGGGCGCCCGTGACACCATCGCCGTCTTCGGTCAGGGCCCGGTCGGCCAATCCGCGGTGCAGTTGGCCGCGGCGATGGGCGCCGAGGTGATCGCGGTCGATGTCGCGAGCGAAAGAGTCGCCCGGGCAGCGGAATTCGGTGCCGCTCACGCGATCGACTCCAGTGCCACCGACGCGGTGGAGGCGATTCGCGAGCTGACCCGAGGCAAGGGCGTGAGCTGTGCGCTGGATTGCTCCGGCGCGTCGGCCGCACGTGCGGCGGCCGTCCAGGCCACCGCGCCCTGGGGCCGCGTCGGTTTCGTCGGCGAGGGCGGACAGGTCACCTTGAACGTGAGCCCCGACATCATCCGCAAACAGCTCACCATCATCGGCTCCTACACGTTCTCCGTCGTCGGACAGGGTGATTGCGCCCGCTTCATCGCCGCCCACGGCGTCGACGTCGACAAGGTCTTCACCGACCACTGGACTCTCGACGACGCCGACCAGGGCTACCGCGAATTCGACAAGCAGACCGGCGGCAAGGCCGTTATCGAGTTCTGAGCGACGACGGAGCACCGACAGACACCCGAGACTCGCCCTGGCCGCAGGTTCTGCCTGCCGTCAGGGCGAGTTGTGTTGTGCCGCAGAGGCGAAACCCCTCGCGTCGCCCCGCGAACGCCAACTTCGCCGCATGCACGACAGGTGCGGCGGTCGCAACCGCCGCACCTGTCGAGGAGTCGTGCTCAGTACAGCGTGTAACCGCCGTCGGTCGCCAGGGTGACGCCGGTGACGAACGAGGCGGCGTCCGACAGCAACCACATGGCGGCCTCCGCATGTTCGACGGGCTCGCTGGCGCGACGCAGGGCATGGGTGGCCGCCACCGTATCGGCGTAGGACGGATTGGATTCCAGGTACTCCATGTACATCGGAGTCTTGGCGGTCGATACGCCGATCGCGTTGACGCGGATGCCCTTCTCGCCGTATTCCGCGGCCGCGCCCTTGGTCAGACCGGCCACGGCGTGCTTGGACGCGGTGTATTCCGAGGCGAGCGGAATGTAGATGAAGGCGCCCACGGAGGCGGTGTTCACGATCGAGCCACCGCCGGCCTCGATCATCGCCGGGATCTCGTGCTTCATGCAGAGGAACGGCCCGGTGACGTTGACGGCGAAGATCCGATCGAAATCCTCGCGGGTGATGTCGACCAGACTCTTGCCGGAGTTGGGGATGCCCGCGTTGTTGAACGCCCCGTCGAGGCGGCCGTACGCCGAAACGGCGGCGTCGACCATTGCCTTCACCTGTTGTTCGTTCGTCACGTCCGTGGTGACGAACTGCGCGGTGTATCCCTCGGAGGTCAGTTGCTTCGCCAGCGCTTCGCCTGCCTCGGTGGTGAGGTCGGCGATGGTGACCTTGGCGCCGTTCTCGGCGAACAGGCGCGCGGCCGCCTCACCGATGCCGCTGGCGCCGCCCGTCACGATGACGGAACGTCCGTCGATTCCAGCCATGATATTTCTCCTGTGTGGGGTGGGACAGTTCGGCGGCGATCGCCGAACTCGGTGTGCCCGTTCATGTCCGGGCACGGGATTGGGGCGCCGAAGCGGGCCGTCCGGCGGGGCGCCCTCGGAGTCAGCGCACCGGGGCGAAGGCCGCTGCCGGTAACGGGAGAACCACCATGCCCGGCAGCACGATCGCTGCCATGGCGGCCGCCCAGCGTTCCTGCCGTGTCCTGGCCGGGCGTTGCTTCGGGCGTGCGGCGGTATCGGTCGTCGTCGCCGGATCACCTGTCGGCTGTGAACCAGATGTCATGAATCGAAGCTAGGCAGAATTGCCGGCGGTGACTGTCCAGATACTTGGACAGGGGTCCCGATCGGGGGGCCCTGTCGTAGCGGTCGGCGAAACGGCGGAGGTCTGGCATCGGCCCCCGATGCCAGGTTTCGGCGCGGAGCGCACTGCCCGACAACGACGTGTAACCCCGGGCTCGAATGAGCCGGGGTTACACGCAGGCCGCGACCTTCGCTGTCAGTGCACGGCCGCGAACATCAGCCGGGTCTCGTCCGCTTCCTCCGGGGCGAACTCGGCGGCGATCGTCCCGTTCTTGGCGACCAGGATGCGGTCGGACAAGGCGCGTATCTCGGGCATGTACGAGGAGATGACGACGACCGCCACACCGTCGTCGGCGAGCCCGCGGATCATGGCGTGAATTTCCGGGATGGTGCCCAGATCCACGCCACGCGTCGGTTCGTCGATGATCGCGACCAGCGGTTTGCGGGTCAGCCCCTTGGCCAGCACGACCTTCTGCTGGTTGCCGCCGCTGAGCTCTTCGAGGGTGGCCCGGTGCGGTTGCAGGGTTCGAACCTGGAACAGTTCGACGAAGCGTTGCGCCACGGACTTCTTGTCGCCCGGGCGGACGAGGAACGGCAGCCGCGCCGCGCTGCACAGATGGCCGAGGTAGATGTTGTCGGCGATCGTCAGATGGCTGAAAAAGCCGGAGGCCTTGCGGTCCTCGGTGATGTAGACGATGCCCGCTTTGCGGGCGTGCCGCGGTGTCCGGAAACGTACCTCTCGGCCGTTCAATCTGGTTGTCCCGCCGCGCAATCGGCGGCGTTTCATGATGCCGCTGACGATCATCGCGACCTCGCTGCGGCCGGCGCCGACCAGACCGTAGATGCCCACGATCTCACCGGCGTAGGCGGAGAACGACATATTGCGCACCACCGGCAGCAAGGTCACGTCCTCGACCTCGAGCACCGGTGTCGGGTCGGGTTCCCGGCCGGCGGCGACCCGGCCCATTTCGACGTTGCGTCCCACCATCATTCGCACCACCTCGTCGTGGCTGAACTCCGGCTTGGACAGCGTGCCCTGCACCTCGCCATCGCGCAGGACCGTGATGCGGTCGGCCTCCTCGAACGCCTCGTCGAGCATGTGGGTGATGAAGATGACGCCGATGCCCTTGCGTTTGAGCTGCTGCATGGACATGAACAGCTGCAGCCGTTCCTCCGGGGTCACCGAGGACGTCGGCTCGTCGAGGATCACCACCTTCGCATGGCGGTGCACCGCCCGCGCGATCTCGACCATCTGCTTCTGGCCGACACCGAGCGCACCGGCCGCGACATCCGGCCGGATGTGGAAGTTGTGCGATTCCAGCAGTTCTCGGGCCACGATGTTGAGGTGGGCGAGATTGTTGAAGACCTTCTCGTTGCCCATGAACAGGTTCTGCGCCACGGTCATGGTCTCGACGAGCGAACCCTCCTGGTACACCATCGAGATTCCGGCTTCCACCGAATCCTTCGGCGCGGTGAAGGTGCACTCGGCGCCGTCCACTTCCAGGGTTCCGCTGTCGTGGGTGACGGCGCCGGAAATGATCTTCACCATCGTCGACTTGCCGGCGCCGTTCTCGCCCAGCAGCGCGTGGATCTCGCCGGGCCGCACATCGAAATCGACACCGCGCAGGGCGTAGGTGCCGCCGTAGCGCTTGCTCACGTTCGACAGCCGGATCACCGGCTCGGCGATGTCGTTGTCCGCGTAAGGCATCCGTATCACCTCATTCCTTCTCACCGGACACGTGCAGGACATTGCCGAACCCGTTGGCCGCCACCACGATGCCATCGCCGGACACCGCGACACCGGTCACGCCGTGCCGCTTGCTGTCGACGCGCGCGTGCGCGCTCTCCACCACGCGCCCGGTCCGGTCGATGCGCAGCACCACTCCGCACGATCGCGCGGGCGCCCACGGTTTGACCACACCGAGCACCCGCAGCTGCCCCATCTGCATGGTGTCGGTGTAGGGGTTGGTGCAGCGCAGTCGCGGCACGAACCAGTCCTCGGGATCGATCCGCGCCACCATCTCCTCGATGACCGCGGGTTCGTCGAGCAGCATTTCGGTCACTCGATTGCGGATATAGGGCGCCGCGACCCACCAGCCGTCACCCGCGTCGACCAGGCGCCCCGGGTAGACGGGCAGATTGCGAGCGATCGCGCGCGCCGGGCGGGCGAGCGCGTCCAGGGATCGCACTTCGATGCGGTGTTCGAAACTCAGCGACACCAGCACCTCGGTGGCCGAGGCCACCTCGATGCCCGACGGCCATCCCAGACCTTGCGCCTCGACCCGCGCCCGCGAGCCGTCGAATCGGACGATGAGGCCGGAGCGATCGCTGCGGACCAATGCCCGAGACCAGTTGCGCGCGTCGTGGTTCCGGGAACCGACCGTGCCGATCAGTGAACCGTCGGGCAGGACCGCGAGGTCGGTGACGCAGGTGGCGACCACGGGGTCGGTGCACAGTTCGGTCACCGTCCCCGAGGTGTCGACCGCGACGAGCCCGGTGCCCTCGACGGCGGCGATCACCGCCCCGCCGCGGCATACGAGCGCCCCCACCGGCCCCGGAAGTTCGGCGACGGGGCGCACCTCGCCGTCACGCAGTGAGAGCAGATAAGCGCCGCTGCCGAACAGCACCGAACCGGATTCGGTGATGACGACGTCATCGGGTTCGTAGATATCGTCCGGCAGCAGATCCTTCGCCTCGTCCAGTCGCCGGTTGGGCCGCAGGCCGGCATCCATCGGCGGGACGGTGCGGTGCTTGCCCCACGCGGGGTTGATCCATTCGGCGAGGGTGGCGATCGTGCGGTTCACAGGATCACCCCAGCGGGTGTGCGCGTCGTATCCGCCAGTCCCGGAACGCGATTGGGATCGATGGAGCCGATTTCCTCCGGCAGCAACGGAAGCCGGCCGATGCGGTTGTTGCTGACGCCGCACAGATACAGGTGGCCGGCGTGTTCCTTGACCGAGGTCACCATCGGGTAGTTCTCCATCGTCTCGTCCCACAGCACCTGCAGGATCTGGCCCCGATCGTCGAACTTGATCACGCACGACATGTTCAGCTGCGGAACGACCCAGTTGTCCAGCGACACTTCACGAGTCATGCGCCGGCGCACGCCGGGGTATTTACGCAGCAGATCCGACATCGGGGTGCGTATGGCGCACAGCGGCAGCCAGTAGTTGCCGTCCGAGGAGCGATTGAGGTTGTCCGGGTAGCCGGGCAGGTTCTCCAGCACCGGTTCGAGCTGTCCCTGTTTCGGCCCGGCGATCCACAATCGATCCACCCGGCACAGACCGGTGCTGACGATAAGGATCGACTGGCCGTCGTGGGAGGTGCAGATGCCGTTGGGGAATACGTGATTGGACACGACGACTTCGGTGCTGCCGTCCGGATCGACCCGCACCACGCGGCCGTTGTGGCGGAATTCCACCAGCTCGATGAGGAAGTCCGCGGTGTTGTTGCGGGTGGAGAAGTCCGAGGCGTAGATCGAGCCGTCGGGGGCGACATCGAGATCGTCGACGGCGCGCAGTCCGGAGTCGTCGAGCAGGGAGAACGGGCTGCGTGCGACCTTGTTGGCCAGCAGTTCCGATTCCCCGTCCGGGGAGACCCGGTAGATGCCCATACCGCCGACCGCGACCACCAGCTGCCCGTCCCGGTCGAAGACGTGGCCGCAGGGGAAACCGCCGGTGCGCGAGAAGATTTCGCCTTCGGTGCGGTCGGGTGCGAATTTCCACACCCAGCCGCGCTGGTCACCGCAGAAGACATTGCCGTCACCGTCGACGGCGCAGTCCTCGGCGCCGCGGATCTGTCCGAGACCGATCGGCGGGGCGTCGGTCAGCCGGCTGTTGAGGTTCCAGACACTGCCGGGAGTGGTGATATCGGTCAGCGGCGGCAGCTCCAGTTTCGCCGGGTCGATCTTGAGCTTCTCGACCGTGCGCTGGCGATACTTACCCCACTTCAGGTCGAGGATCGTGAACAGCAGCAGCACCGCCGCGAGGATCACCGTGTAGTAGGACCCCTGTGCGCCCTCGGCGATGGTGGCCTGCTGGATGATCGCCACCACCAGAACACCGACGGTCGCCCGCAACACCGAACCACGGCCACCCTTGAGGCTCACACCACCGAGCACCACCGCGGTCAAAGCGATGATCTCCCAGCCGTTTCCGACGTTGGGGTCGGTGCGGCCGAGCCGGGCCGCGGTGAGCAGACCCGACAGGCCCGCGAGCGCACCGGAGAGCACATAGATCCAGAAGGTGGTGGCGTCGACCGGAATACCGTTGCGGCGCGCGGAGCGGCGATCCGAGCCGACCGCGGTGACCCACCAGCCCCAGCGGGAACGGGTGAGCCCCAGGTGCACGACGATCAACACCACCAGGAAGATGAACCACTCCGCCGGAATTCCGGCGATCTTGCCGAAACTCAGGAAATCCCAGACGATGTCGGGCTTGGCGAGGCCGATCTTCGTGCTGTAGGCGCTCTGCAGCGCGGAGGCCGCGCCGCCGAAGGCGATCAGCGTCACCAGGGTGGTGATGAACGGCCGCATTTTCAGCCGCGCGATGAGGAAGCCGTTGATCGCGCCGAGCGCGGCCCCGATCGCGACCGCCGCGGGCACCACGACCGGCATCGGCCAGTTCCACACCCGGTCGGCGACCATCGCGCCGAGGGAGGCGACCCCGACGATGGAACCCACCGACAGGTCGATGCCGCCGCCGACCAGCACCACCGTCAAACCGATGGCGAGCAGCCCGTATTCGGTCGCCTGGTCCAGGATGAGGGGAGTGTTGTCGGCGCCGACCTTCGTGGTGGCCAGCACGATCGCACAGAGGATCAGAGCCAGGCCCAAGGGGACCGCGCCCTCCATCCAGCGCTTCTCGAACAGCTCCGACAGCGTGCGGTAGCGCGCGATGCGGTCGGTCCACCTGCCGCCGGTGAGCGGGAAGGAGTCCACGCCGCGGGACAGATACTTGATTCCGAGCCGCCCCCGCGTCACTGTCTTGGAAGACGTTGCGGGCGGCGGGTTTTCGACGAGTGTGTTGGCTGTCATGCTCACTGGCCCTTGTAGCAGGCGATGGAGACGTCATCGACGTTGTTCTTGTCGACCATCGCGTCGGAGACGAAGGACACGGTGTGGTTGCCGCCGGGTTTGACACCGGACTGGATCAGCTGCTGGGTCGCGACTGCCGCCGCTTCACCGATACCCTGCACGTCGTAGGCGACCGAGGCGGTGACCAAGCCCTGCTTCAGCGCATCACACCAGCTCTTGTCGGCGTCGAAGGTGTAGGTACCCACCGAATCCGGGGCCACCTGGCCGCGGCCGACGGCGTTGGCGACGGTCTGGCCGACCGTGACCGCGTTGACGTCGTAGGTCACCAGGAATCCGCACAACTTGCCCTGCGACTGCTGCAGCATCGACTCCGCCGCCTGCTGCGCGACCGCGTTCTGGAACTGCGAATGGGCAACGGTCACTTTGTATCCCAGCGGGTCGAGCACATCGTGGATGCCCTGATTCCACTGGATCGAGGCCGGGTCGTTACCGGGCCCGTCGATCACCGCGACCTGTTTGGGTGCGTTGCGCGCGCCGCAATCGTCGGCCGCGCGCTGGGCGATCGTGCGTGCGGCATGCGCGACGTCGACGCCGATGAACGCGTCCCCGAGGCGGGTCGACATCATGTTCAGCACGACGGTGTAGATGCCGGCGCGCTCGGCCTGCTGGATCGCGTTGTCGAGCAGACCGAGGTCCTGATTCTGCAGGACTAGGACGTCGGCGGCCTTGCGGGCGATCAGGTCGTTGATGGTGCTGATCATCCGGTCGCTGGAGAAGTTGGAGTCGTAGACCTGGAAGTCGGCGCCCAGGTTCCCGAAGGAGCGCTGCATTGTCGCGCCCCAGTTCTCGGTCAGCGCATAGCCTTTGTAGAGGATCGGGACGAAGGCGATCTTCTTGCCCTTCATCACGTCGTGGGCCTTCTGCACCGCGGCGTTCATGTCCACATTCGCGCCGAAGGCCTGATCGCCGGAGGCGGCCCCGCCGGAACTGGCGCCGCTGTCGACCGAACATCCGGCGACGGCGAATGCCGCCAGGGCGGCCATCACGAGGGCGAGTATCTTCTTTCGGTTCATCGTTGAACACTCCTGCTGTGAGATTGATCGGAAAGGAAAACGCTTGTGGGGGAGGGCATTACAATTCGCCCGACTTCTCGGTCTCGACATTGCGCGGATGCAACCAGGCGTCGAAGGCGATGGCGGCGATCAGGACCGCGCCGCGGATGAGGTCCTGCACGGCTGTGGTCAGCCCGTGCAGTACGAGCAAGTTGTTGAGGACGCCGACGAACAGCGATCCCGCGAGGACGCCGAGAATCGTGCCGCGACCGCCCGAAAGCGACACACCGCCGATCACGGCAACGGTCAACGCGGTGAACAGAATCGGATCGAACGAGCTCACCGTGGTCTGCACGCTGCCCTGAATCGACACCGTGACATAGCCGGCCAGCACCGCCAGCAGTGCGGCGATCACATACGTCAGCACCTGCAGCGGGCGCACCGGCGCACCGGTCGCCCGGGCGGTGTCGAAGTTGTCGCCCATCGCGCGGATCAAACGTCCCGGCGAGGTGTAGGAGATGAACAGCCAGGCCAGCAGGAATACCGCGGCGGCCACAAGGACCGGACGCGGAACGCCCAGCACCGATCCGTTGCTCAGTGCCGCGATCCATGATCCGCCCGGCACGTTGTAGACGTTGCTGGTCAGGAACAGGATGTCGACGCCGCCGATGGCGAGCATGCCGGTGGCCAGGGTCGCGAACAGCGCCGGCACCTCGAAGTAGGCGATCAGCACGCCGTTGACGACGCCGACCAGCAGCGCCAGCCCGGCCATCAGCAGGATCGCTCTGCCTTCCGGCATACCGCGATTCATGAACGCCAGCGTCGCCTGCGCGGTCCCCAGCCCGATCCCGGCCACCGACAGGTCGATGCCCTTGCCGAGAATGACCACGGCCTCACCGACGGCCAGGATGCCGAAGGCCGCCGACAGGCTCGCGATGCTGGTGAAGTTGTTCAGCGACAGGAAGTTCGATGTGGTCAGCCCGCCCACGAGGCAGACCAGCACCGTGATGCCGAGCACCAGATAGCCCTGTTCGATCCGCGCGATCCGGGACCGTGGCGAGATGTGTACGCGAGTATCCAGCGTGGCCGTGGTCATCGCCGGCCACGCCCGTCGGTGTTGTGTGATGGCTCCATCGCCGCTCCTCGTCAGTCATGTGATGTGGCTGACACTGTGTCCCAGGGCACAGGGCGACGGCATCTGACGCCGGTCGGATTCGACTACGACGTTCGGATGATCGGCCGACGGTGGCTGCGCGCGATGAGGGCCGAGCGCAGATACCACAGGCCGGTGGAGCGCGAGACGTCCAGACCGGTGAGCTGAGCGATGCGTTTGAGCCGGTAGTCGACCGAATTCGGGTGCAGGTGCAGGCGATTGGCGGTGCGTTTGCGGCTCTGGTCGTTGGCGATGAAACATCGCAGGGTGCTCAGCAATTCGGGGTAATCGTCCAGGGGATCCAGCAGAGCGCTGAGCTGGTCGAGACCGGGGCCCGGCCGGGTGAGCTGATATTCCAGCGCCAGGTCGTCGAAGCGATGCAATCCGGTCATGCCGAGCCGGGCCGCCAGGTCGAGCAGTTCGTGAGCGCGATCGGCGGCGGCGGGGATGCCCGGGGCCTCGGCGCGGGTGAGCGCGGCGGCGATCGGCACGCCCGCCGTCCGGGTGAGGTCGGCGACGAGGAGGTCGAGAGCGGCATCCTCGGCGAGCGCGGCAGGCACCAGGACCGTGCCGCCGTCGAGCGACAGGACGTCCAATGCGGCGCCGTCGAATCGGTCGGCGAGTTCGGCCCGCACCCGCCGTATGGGCGCGAGGGTGAGGACGTCGGCGCCGACGCGGGAACCCGGACAATCCGGAATTCGCAGCACGGTCAGCGCCAGCACCCAGTATTCGTCAGCGACCTCGATGCCGCCGTGGCGAACCAGGGCCGAGGTCGGCCGTCCTTCCAGCAGAGCGGTCGCCAGCGCACGCGCCGCGTGCTGGCGGTCGGCGGCGTGGAGCTGGCGGGCGTAGGCTCCGGCGACCGTCGAGGTGATCGTGGTCAGCAGGTCCAGGACGACGTCGCCGTCGATCGGGCGGCGACGGATGCCGGTCGTGCCGATCCGGGTGACGGCGCTGCGCCGCACGAGATCGATGGCCAGGCGCACACCGTCGTGGACCAGCCGCAGGATCGTATCGATGGGGATTCCGTCGCGTGCCCAGCACGACGCCTCCTGCTGGAGCCGCCGCAGGTGTTCGGGGCGTTCCTGTCCGGCCAGTATGCACATCGACAGTTCCAGGCATTCCTGTACGGCGCGGGTCAGGTTGTCGCCGTTGGGCGTCGGCCCATCGAAGTGGTGCGAGCCGGTGTGTGGATCCGCGGCACGGGTCGGTAGGGAAAGTTGTCTTTGGGGCACTGCTCCTCCTATCCGGAGTTGATCCCCGGAATCCGGCGTGGGAGCGCCGTCGGGGGCGTCGGTGCGCAGTGGTGAGTTTCGGGCATCGAAATCTCCTCCGTCGATTCCGGTATTCGGGTCGAAAATGCGGACTCGGTGTGCGCGGGGACCGTAGACTCCGCTGACGCGTAGCGCCCGGATCGTTCGAGCTCCCCGAGACTATGGGCGCTGCCGAGTGCGCAGTGTTCAAGTATTTGGACACCCCGCCGGAGGATGGTGTCGGTGCCGGTCACCGCATCGTTTTCGAAAGGGGTGTGACTTGCATCATTTCGTACATAAAATATAATGCTTCTCACATATTCACTGCTCGTCCTGCCAGCGAACAGCGCAGCAGGGTAGGCGAGAACGGCGAGACAAGGTGGTGTCGCGTGCCTTCTATATCGGCGCATCCCGGCATAAGACCGGCACGACCCGAAATCGCGTCGGCGTGGTTACGATCCCGGCTCAACGGCCTCGACGAACATGTCACGCCCCGCTTCGATCCGGACGCGGTCGCCGTCGAGTCGGGCCTAACCCGGGCGGCGCGTCCGGTGCTCGAACGGGCCACGGCCGAACTGGAGGGTACCTCGGTCACGCTGTTGCTCGCCGATCAGTCGGCCCGCGTGGTGGATATCCAGTGCGCGGACCGGTCCACGTTGCGCGGTGTGGCCGACCTCGGAGTGGTGCCGGGGATCCGGCTCGCCGAGGACGAGGTCGGCGCCAACGCCGTGGGCACCCCCATCGAGACCCGGCAGGGTCTGCTCGTGGAAGGCCCCGAACACTTCATGTCGGCCTTCCAGGGCTTCACCTGTTACGGGCATCCGATCGTCAATCCGGTCACCCGCCGGCTCGAGGGCGTCCTCGACATCAGTGGCCGTGCCGGCGACGACCACCGGCTGTTCCCGCCCTTCGCCCGGCGGGTGGTGCGCGATATCGAAGACCGCCTCCAACTGGACGCCTCGCAGTCACAGCGGCAGCTCCTGACCGCCTTCCAGGCGGCGGCGACCCGCCGGAAACGAGCGGTTGTCGCGGTCGGCCACGGCCTCGTCCTGGCCACCCCCGCGGCGCTGGATCTGCTCGAACCCGCCGACCACGCGGCCGTGCGGATGTGCGTGGAGGGCACCCGGTTCGCCGGTGAGGCGACCCACCGACTCACCCTCGTCTCCGGGCAGTCCGTTCGACTGCGGTGTATGCCGGTCGACGACGACCACGGCGTGCTGGTCGACGTCATCCCGGATCAGGAGACTCGCCGCGGCGAGCGCCCCGCCACCCGGACGCAGACCTGGCCGCTGCTGGTGGTCGGCGAATTGGGCAGCGGCCGCACCGCCGCCGCCCAGCGGGCCGCGGGGTCCGACGCGGCGGAACTGGACGCCACCGAAATCGTGCGGCTGGGTGAACAGGCCTGGGCAGGCGCCGCCGATACCGTCCTCGGCCGGCCGGGACCCGCGGCCGTCGTGGAGAACATCCAGCTGCTCTCGGAACAGATGACGACGCTGCTGGCCCGGTATCTGCGCAGCGCGCGGCGCAATGTTGTCTTGACCTCGACGCCGGGCGAGCACCTCGACACCGTGCACGCGCCGCTGGCGGTACTGTGCAACGACCGCAACGATCTCCTGCCACTGCGCCGCCGCCGCCATGAAATCCCGCAGCTGGCGCGGCACATGCTCGCTGAGATGAAACCCGGCGGGCAAACCCGGCTGACCGCCGAGACGCTGCGCATTCTGGCCGAACAGCCGTGGCCGGGCAATCTGGCGGAGCTGCGGCGCGTGATCGCGGCCGTCGCCGACCTGCGCTCGGCCGGCGACATCATCCCCTCGGATCTGCCGGCCTCGCACCGCGGTCGTCCCGCGCCGGCCTCGCCGTTCCGGCAAGCCGAGCGGGAGGTCATCGTCGCGGCCCTGGAAGCCGCCGGTGGCAACCGGTTGCAGGCCGCGCGGGCCCTGGGAGTCAGCCGGTCCACCCTCTACAACCGGTTGCGGGCGTTGCACATCGACTGAATCCCGGTGAGTGTCTAGAACTTTGGACACTCACCGGCCGCATACCTCTCTACTGTGGGTCGGGCGCCGAATCAGGCGGTGCCCCGGACAGTTCCAGAGGTGGTGAGGACCATGACAGCTGCATCGGCGGCCGTGCTCGGCCCGGGTGCATGCGCGTCCACCCCTGCTCCGCCGGAGTAGTCCACTGGGCAGATCCGGCGGTCGGGGGGGCCTCCGGGGTTCGGTGCGTAGCGCGGACGCGCGCCGGGCCCCGGGGGCAGCCGCGTGCGAAAAGAATTGCGCGCGTTACGGATACGCATTCAAAGAAGCGCCGCCCGGGTAACGCAACATCAAGCTCAATGTATTAAGCGTAAAACTACGTTTGGACGTCACCGATGACAGTTGCCGAAAGCCCGCGCGCGAGACGGTGGGCCGGTATCCGAACCCGCGTTCTCGCGATCGCGTTGATCCCGAGCATCCTGCTGCTGGCGACCGGCGGTGTCACCATCGCCGTCCTCGCCACTCGTGCGCACGCGGTCCGGGAATGGTCGAACTACCAGCAGGGCATCATCGACCCACTCCTGCATTTCGTCAGCGCCGTCGAGGACGAACGGACGGCCGGCATGCTCGTGGCCGGCGGCATCGCGGGCCCGGAGGTGAATATCGCGGACCGGCGGAGAGCGCTGGACACCGCGATGGCGGAAACCGCTGCGATCGCCTCGGGGGCGAAAAAGATCGATGCGGGCACGGCCGAGAAGTTCGGCAGCCAGATCGGTCAGCTCGTGGCGAAGCTCGCCGACGTCCGGCACCAGATCGACACGCGCGCAACCACGCCCGAAGCCGTCGACGCCTTCTACAGTCTGCTCGTGGGCGCCACCGCCGACGGTGGCTTCGACAGCGCCGTCGGTCACTCTCCGGACAACGACACCTTGGCCGGAGATATGACGGGCAATGCCCTGATCCGCGCGGTCGATACCCACGCGCGGGCCCTCGGCTACGCGGCGGTCGCGCAATCGCGCGGAATGCTCGACGTCGCCGGAAGACGAGCTCTGGCCGAGCTGACCGGCTCCTACCGGCAGCAGCTCGACACGCTGGTAGCACGGCTGGCCCCCGTCGCGCAAACCGCGTTCCGGGCACTGACCGACAGCGCCGAATGGCGGCTCACCGAGAGCGCGCAGAACCAGCTCGCCGAGCGGGGCAGCCTGGACACGCCCGAGGACGCATGGCGGCCCGCGCAGCGGTCGGTCGACGACAGGCTGGTCGCCGTGGTCGCCGACCAGTACCGCAACACCGTCGCACTGACCCAGAAGGTCGCCGACAGAACGTTGAACTGGGCGATCACCGCCGGTACTGGACTCGTCATCGCGACCGTGCTCGCCGTCGCCGCCGCCCTCGTGCTCGCCGGGCGGCTCGTGCGCCGACTGCGGTCGCTGCGCTCGTCCAGCCTCGAGTTGGCCAACGACCGGCTCCCCGCGATCATCGACCGCATCCATCGAGGCGAAACGGTGGATGTGCAGGGCGAGACCACCCCCGTCGACTCCGGTGTGGACGAGATCGGCGAAGTGGCCGACGCCTTCGCCGCCGCCCAGCGCACCGCCATCGCCGCCGCCGTCGCCGAGGCTCGCACCCGGGACGGATTCAACCGGGTCTTCCTCGACATCGCGTTCCGCAGTCAAGCCCTGGTCCGCCGGCAGCTCGACGTGCTGGATGTGGCCGAGGCCAAACAGGACCACCCCGATCATCTCGAGCTGCTGTTCCAGCTCGATCACCTGGCGACCCGCGCCCGGCGCAACGCCGAGAATCTGCTCATCCTCGGCGACCGGCAGCCCGGGCGGCAGTGGCGGCGGCCGGTGGGCCTCGAGGAGATCGTGCGCAGCGCGGCCTCCGAAACCGAGGGGTTCGCGCGGGTGACCGCCGTCCGGCTTCCCCCGGTGAGCGTCCTCGGCGCCGCGGTCGCCGATCTCATCCATCTGCTCGCCGAACTGATCGACAACGCGGCGAACTTCTCTCCGCCGGAAGCGCCGATCACCGTGCACGGCAGCATCGTCGGGCGCGGGGTCGTGGTCGAGATCGTCGACCGCGGCCTCGGCATGGTGTTCGAACAACTGGAGCAGGTCAACACGCTTCTGGTCGAACCACCCGAATTCCACGAGATGGCGCTCACGGGCCGGCGTCAACTCGGATTGTTCGTGGTCGGTCGCCTGGCGCGCCGGCACGGTATCGGAGTGAGCCTGCGGGAATCACCCTACGGCGGCGTCACCGCGATCGTGCTCGTTCCCGCGGCCGTGCTGGATCGGGTGAGCATGGATGTCGCACCGGCCGACCAGGCCGCTCTCGAGCCGTCGCGCACGCCGCTGCCCCGGCGAGTACGGCCGAGCAACGGAATGCCGGCCGCGCGCCGGCACATTGGGTCACCCTCGGCGTCCGTCGCCGAGCGACGACGAAGCCCGGACGTGGCACGTGCGGCCATGACCTCCTTCCAGCGCGGAACCCGGCAAGCCCGGCGTTCCGCCGACACCAGCGCACAGCATAATTCCGACGAACAGTGAACGGCCATAACATGAACGAATACCCCTCGACCACTCCCGCTCCCGTCGGGCTGGACTGGATACTCGACAAGCTGGTCTCCCGAGTCTCCGGGGCCGAAGGTGCGGTCGTCCTGTCCGCCGACGGATTGCCGATGGCCGGTTCCGGCCTCGGCCGCGAGAATGTCGAACATCTGGCGGCCATCGCCTCGGCTCTGCACAGTCTCGCGCGCGGCGTCGGCTCCCATTTCGGCAAAGGCGAATTGCATCAGACGGTCATCGAACTGGAATTGGGTTTCCTGGTCGTGACCGAGGCCGGAAACGGGGCGTGTCTGGCGCTGCTAGCGGATATCGAATCCGATCTCGGTCTGATCGCCTACGAAATGAATGTGATCATCGGTCAGGTGCGCGAGCACCTGTCGACGGTCCCCAGAGTGTCGGAAACAGTTGTCCCGCCGTACCAGCCGTGACCCGACCACCCGACGATTCACCGATCGACGACGATCCAGGGCCGCTGGTTCGGCCCTTCGCCACGACCCGCGGGCGAACCGGGACGAACGTGCACGATCTGGATATCTTCACGCTGGTGACGGCCGTCGAGTTCGACAACGACATCGAGAATTTCGACCGTGAATACCGGCAGATTCTGTCGTTGTGCCGTGGTGGGCCGCAATCCATCGCGGAAATCGCGGCGCGCTGCGGATTGCTGGTCACGGCGGCGAAGGTTCTCGTCGGTGATCTGATCACCGCCGGATACATCGAGTTCCGATCGCCACATCCTGACGTCGGACACGATCCGGTATTTCTGCGGGAGGTTTTGGCCGGGTTACGGAAACTATGACCGGCTTCGGTGTCGGTTGTCCAAATCCTTGGACACTTCGCCTCCGACCGGGGGCATACGTTCGTGGCAGCGCGCCGACGGATCCTTGTCGGCGCACCGACCCGCGCCCCGCGGGCTGCCAACCAACGGAGGTTGTCTTGAACGATCGGAATACCCTCAGCGGCCCGAAAGTGTCTTCGTCCCGTATAGGGCAGCGGAGGCGAACGTCGGCACTTGCGGCGGCGATCGGCGTGGCTGTGGGGGTTTCCGTCGGTGGTGTTGTGACCCCGCCGGTGGGCGCGGCCCCGGCCGGCCCCAGTTATCTTCTGGTCGGAGGCACCGGGTCGTCGAATCTCGGGGTGCTACGCGAATCGGGCGGCCACCTGTCGGGCACCGGCCCGACAGTACCGATCGAAACCGGCACCCTCACCGTCGCCGTCACCCCGAACAACCATTACGTGTATGTGGCCCATACAATTTCGGGTACCTTGCAAGGCTTCCGAGTACATCCGGACGGCTCGTTCGAGCCTCTTGCGGGCGCCCGGCTGGATCCGGGACAGCCGGTGGTGGGCGCGGTGGTGAGCCCCGACGGACGGTGGTTGTTCGCCACGGTCGGCTCGGTGACCAACGAGGTGCGTACTTACGCCATCGCCCCCTCGGGCGCCCTGACGCCGGTCGCCTCGGCGACGATTCCGGGAGCCACGAGCGGCCTCTCGATCCCGACGGTCTCGCCTGACGGCCGATTCCTGTTCGCGCCCAGCTTCATCGGCGCCACCATGGATTCCTTCGCGATCGGCGACGACGGGCATCTGACCCCCGCCGGGCCGCAGGTGCTCACGGGCGACCGGCCGGCACTGCCCTCGGTGACGCCGAACGGCAAATTCCTCTACATCACCAATGAGGGCACCAATGATGTGTCGGCATACAGTATTTCACCCACCGGTGCACTGACGCCCATCGGCCGATTCCCGACCGAGGGCACCCCGCACGGTATGGCGATCACTCCGGACAGCAAATACTTGTACCTCCCGCAAACCGCGGGCCCGGGCGTCAACGGCTTCGCCATTCAGGACAACGGCGCGCTGGCCCCCATTCCCGCCGCCGACGCGCCCAGCCAACCCGGTCACTTCCCCGGCCGCGTGGTCCTGAGCCCAGATGCCAAACGGCTCTACGTCATCGATACCCTCAGCACGGCGGGCACCGAAAAGGTGTTCACCTACCGGGTACTCGAGAACGGGGCGCTCGAACCCAGCGGGGAGCCGCCGGCCGACACCGGGGTGGTGTTCTCCGACGGCGCCACCGGCGTATTCGTCACCCCGGGGGCGTGAATCCGTGACGCGCGGACATTGGAGCCGGGTGTTGTTCCACGTACCCCGTCTCCGCGCGTCGCCACCGTCGTGACTGCCGCCTATTCGGCCCGGTGCGGCTTCGCAGCGGTATCGACGTGGTGCCCTCCGGCACCGGAATCGCGGTGCGGGCGTGGCGAATCGCGATGGGTTCCCAGCGCCGCGGCCAGGTAGGGGGCGGTCGCGCTATGGGGATCGGCGGCCGCCTCGGCCGGGGTGCCGGTGACGACGACCCGGCCGCCCTCGTTGCCGGCGCCGGGCCCGAGGTCGATAGCATGGTCGGCCTGGACCACAACACGCATATCCAGTTCGGCGACCACGACGGTATTGCCCGCGTCCACGAGTTTCTGCAGGTGCAGCATCAGCCGGTCGGTATCGGCCGGATGCAGCCCCGAGGTGGGCTCGTCGAGCAGATACAGGGCGTCGCCGCGATGGGCGCGCTGCAGTTCGGTGGCGAGTTTGACGCGTTGGGCCTCGCCGCCGGACAGTTCGGTCGCCGGCTGTCCCAGCCGCAGATAGCCGAGCCCGACGTCGCTCAGAACCGTCAGCGAGCGCAGGATGTCGGTGTCGCCGTCGAAGAACGCGCGCGCCTCGTCGACGCTCATCTCCAGAACCTCGGCGATATTGCGGCCGTGCCACGTGATGTCGAGTGTGCTCGCCTGGTAGCGGGTGCCGTGGCAGTCCGGGCATGGCGTGTAAACGCTGGGCAGGAACAGTAATTCGACCATCACCCAGCCTTCGCCCTCACATGTCGGGCACCGCCCGGACGCGACGTTGAACGAGAACCTGCCCGCGTTGTAGTGCCGGCGCCGCGCCTTGGGTGTACTGGCGAAACGGCGGCGGATGTAATCGAACATTCCGGTGTAGGTGGCGACATTCGAACGGGGAGTTCGGCCGATCGGTTTCTGATCGATGGACACCACCCGGCGAAGATCGCCGACTCCGCCGACGATCGTGCCGTCGACGGCCTGCGACTCGTCCGAGAGCAGCAGGTCGTCGCCGTCGTCGTCGGCGGTGAGCACCGGATGGCCCAGATGCTCACCGACCAGCGCGGGGAGTGCCTGACTGACCAGGCTCGACTTCCCGGAACCCGAGACCCCGGTGACCGCGGTGAGGCATCTCAGCGGAAACGACACCGACACGTCACGTAAGTTGTTGCGGCGCACCTTCTTCAGGCGCAACCATTCCTCCGCCTGCCGCGGCGGCCGGGGTGCGGGCCGTTCGTGGCCGAACAGATAACGACGGGTCGCCGATCCATCGACGTCGCGCAAGCCGTCGGGCGGTCCGCTGTGCAGAATCCGGCCGCCGTTCTCGCCCGCGCCGGGACCGAGATCGACCAGCCAGTCGGCGGCGCCGATGATGTCGAGCGAGTGCTCGACGACGAATACGCTGTTGCCGCGGCGCTTCAGCCCCTCCAGGATGCCCAGCAGGGCGTCGCGGTCGCGCGGGTGCAGCCCCGCCGACGGCTCGTCGAGGACGTAGACGACTCCGAAGAGCTGCGAAGAGAGTTGCGTCGCCAGCCGCACGCGCTGCAACTCGCCAGACGACAGGGTCGGTGTACTGCGGTCCAGAGACAGATAGCCCAGGCCCAGGTCGGTGACCGGACGCAGCCGCTCCAGCAGTTCGGCGACCAAACGCTGTGCGGCAGCGCGTTTTTCGACCGACATATTCGGCGTGTTTCGCACATCCGGAGCCGCGTCGTGTGCGGAGCCGCCGGCCGCGACCCGTTTCTCGACCGCCGTGCGCCGGGCCGACTCGTCGAGGACGGCGCCGGAGCCGATATCGGCCGGGCGCCAGTTCTCGGCGAGTACCGACGACAACAGTTCGGCGAGGCGGGCCAGGGGAAGTGCGGAGAATTCGGCGATGTCGAGCCCTTCGAACGTCACCGACAGGGCCTCCGGTTTGAGCAGTTTGCCGTCGCAGGTGGGGCACACCGCACTGCTGATGTATCGGGACACCCGCTTCTTCACCGAGGCGCTCTTGGTGTTCGCGAACGTGTCGAGGACATACCGGCGCGCACCGGTGAACGTGCCCTGGTAGCTGGGCTCCATCTGCTGCTTCAGCGCGCGGCGCGTCTGCGCCGGGGTGAATCCCGCGTACACCGGCACCGTCGGATGCTCGTCGGTGTAGAGGATCCAGTCGCGGTCCTTCTTCGGCAGATCTCGCCAGGGCCGGTCGACGTCGTAGCCGAGCGAGACCAGGATGTCGCGGAGGTTCTGGCCGTGCCAGGCCGGAGGCCAGGAGGCGATCGCCCGGTCGCGGATCGACACCGACGGGTCGGGCACCATCAGTTTCTCGGGTACCTCGTACACCCGGCCGATACCGTGACAGGTAGGACAGGCGCCCTGCACAGTGTTCGGCGAGAAGTCCTCGGCATAGAGCATCGGCTGCTTCGCGGGGTAATTACCGGCCCGCGAATACAGCATGCGGACCAGGCTCGACAACGTCGTCACACTGCCGACCGAGGATCGAGCACTACCGCCGCCGCGGTGTTGCTGCAGGGCGACCGCCGGTGGCAGCCCCTCGATCGAATCGACATCGGGAACGCCGACCTGATCGATGAGGCGGCGCGCGTACGGCGCCACCGACTCCAGATATCGGCGCTGGGATTCCGCGAACAACGTGCCGAAGGCCAGTGACGATTTCCCCGAGCCCGAGACGCCGGTGAAGACGACCAGCGCATCGCGCGGGATATCGACATCGACGTCGGCGAGATTGTGCTCCCGCGCGCCGCGCACCTGGACGCGGTCGGGGACGGCGATCGGCGGGTCCCCGCCGGGCGCCCGCTTCCGCGCGGAAGTACGTGTCATCACCTGGCCTCACGTCTACGGTGGTCGATCCGGTGCCGAAGGATGCTCTGATCTCATCGGTTACCCGGGACCGGTCGCTTCTATCGTGGGTAATCGTGCTCGCACGAAACGCAGCGTGAATTTCCGGCACCTACGACGATGCCCTCACAGCAAACTGCTGTGAGGGCATCGTCGTAGGTGCCTGGCGGCGGTAAGCGCGTTATTTGCTCGGCGCCGGCTTGAACGGGGCGTTGATGGTCGCGAAGTACTGGATCGCGGCGCCGATCGCGACCGGAGCGGTCACGAAGATCTGGCCGGCGAGTACACCCAGGAAGCCGACAGCGGCGGCACCGGCGATGCAGCCGCCGAGCGGGCCGAGGCCGAACAGGGTGGCCAGCGCACCGGTGGCGACGACACCGAGGGCGGCGCCCGCGATGCAGCCGATGGCCGCGCCGCCGATACCGCCGGCGAGGGTGCCGATGGTGGCGCCGGTGGAGATGGTGTCCTTCAGGCGGTTGAACGCGGCGGTCTCACGGTCGTAGGGGGTCTTCCACGGGGCCGAGTCCTCGAAGGGGAGGGCGACCGGCTTGTAGACCGCATGCTGCACGTCGTACTGCGGGGTGAGGGTGGCGGTGTTGCCGGAGATGTCGGCGGCGATCGGGAACTCGAAGTCGTCGACTCGGAAGTTCAGCGGGGTGCCGGCGAGCACGGTGCCGTTGGCGGCCTTGATCTTCAGCATGCCGTCTTCGTTGACGATCGAGCCGCCGTCGGTCTTGATCACGGCTTTGTCGTTGTCGACGACGCTGGCCTTGTAGTAGACGCTCTCGGGCGCCGCGGGGGCAGCAGGGTCGGCTGTGGCGGTACCGGCCGCGACACCGACAGCGGCGACCAGCATGGCGGCGGTCGCGACGAATTTCCTCATCATCATTTTCTGCGGAACCTCGAGACGGAGTGGTTCAGGGACGAAGGAATCACAGACGAGGCCAGCTAACAGACAGTGAACGCCCGGAGTCCATTCATTCAGATCCCGTTCACTACCCCCGCCCCGCTGTCGGCGAGACATCTGAAACCTCCAGTGCGAGTGATGCTTTCTCGCGAGGCCCGAAATGAAGCGGAATGCGGCTGAACTGCCGTTTGTGGCTGTTATCACAGACTTTTCCCAGCATGATGCCCGAATCGTCCGGTGATTTCCTCCGGTGCTCACCTGCGTTGTCTCGTGACTCGAGCGACAATATGCCCATGGCCGTCCTCGACGAACCCACGACATGGCGTCGCTGACCCGCCCCGGCTCGCGGTCTCGTGAGCGTGACGAACGGCGTGACGCGGTGGAGCGGCGGGTGCTCGCGGCTGTGGATCGGCTGCTGGATACGGGCGTCACCTACACCGAACTGCCGGTGGCCCGGATCGCCGCCGAGGCCGATATCGCCCGCTCCACCTTCTATCGCTACTTTCCCGACAAGAGCCAACTGCTGATCCGGATGGCCGACCTGGCGACCGACGATCAATTTCGCACGGCCGAACTGTGGTGGGCCGCGGATCACCTCGACGGAGAGGCCGGGGTGGTCACCGCGATGCGGCTGATGATCGCCGGAACCCGGGCACACCATCGCGTGTTGCGCGCGCTCACCGAGGTGGCGGGTTACGACCGCGATGTGGGCCGCTACTGGCAGGAGCGGGTCCGGCGCTTCACCGAACTCGTCCGTCTGCGGCTCGACCGCGAGCGCGCGGCCGGCCGGGTTCCCGCCGACCTGGAGGTCGAGGCCACCGCCATCGCCCTGACCTGCATGGTCGAGCGTGCCATCGACTTCACCTTCGCAGCCGGGAATCCGGTGGGCGACGAACAACTGGCGCGGGCGCTGGGACGTGCGATCTGGCGGACGGTCTACGCCTCGTGAGCGATCTGTCGGCGCATCTGGAGTCCCTGCTGGGCATGCCGGTGGTGGCCGAGCGCACGGTCGGCCGCGGACACGCTTGGACCCTGTATCGCGTGCGGCTCGCCGACGGCCGCGACGCCTTCGTGAAAAGTGCTGTGGGCGAACCAGGTTCGCCCGCCGACCACGCCTTGCTCGCCGAAGCCGCCGGGCTGCGCTGGTTGCGCGAGGCCGACGCCGCCGGTCTGATCCCACAGCTTCTGGGCGCCGACGACCGCACACTCGTCCTGCCGTGGTTGAACTCGACAGCGCCCGGCCGCGAAGCCGCGGAACAGTTCGGTGCGGCGCTCGCCTACCTGCACACGCACACCGTCGACCGGTACGGGGCCCCGTGGGTGGGTCGTATCGCCACCGTGCCGCAGGACAACGCGATGGTCGCGGGGGAGTGGGGGCAATGGTATGCCCGGTATCGACTGCAGCCGCTGCTTCCCGCCGCCGCATCCGTGCTGGGCCGCAACGGGATTCGGCTCGTCGAGCGGGTGATCGACGAGATCGGCGAACTGGCCGGCCCGCCGGAACCGCCGTGCCGCATTCACGGGGACCTGTGGTCGGGCAACGTGCTGTGGACCGAGCGCGGCGTGATGCTCATCGATCCGGCCGCCCACGGGGGTCATCGCGAGACGGACCTGGCCATGTTGCGGCTGTTCGGCGCTCCGCATCTCGGCCACATTCTGGGGGCATACCAGGAGCGCTTCCCCCTCTCGCCCGGCGTGGAGCAGCGGGTCGCACTGCATCAGCTGTATCCGTTGCTGGTGCATGTCGTGCTGTTCGGTGGGGGATACCGGGAACAGGCCATCGCTGCGGCGGAAGAGGCGTTGTCCGCAGGGTGAAAGCGACTGGGCGACAGACTGTTACATGATCGGGGCCGATGTGTTCGGCCAAGCGCCGAGTGGAGAATGCAAGTAACGAACATATCGATATGGACGTATGCGTATCTAGACATGGGAAGCCACAGTGTCGTCGCGCGGTAGACGACCGGCTCACCGGCGACAACCACAGCCATGACGGAGTGGCTACGGTCGGGCAATGAAGTTGCGGAGGATTCACCACGCGGCGATTATCGCGTCGGACTATCAGCGGTCGAAAATGTTCTATACCGAGGTGCTCGGGCTGCGGGTGGTGGCGGAGCACTACCGGGCCGAACGTCGTTCGTGGAAGCTGGATCTCGCACTGCCAGACGGCACCCGATTGGAGCTCTTCTCGTTCCCGGATCCGCCTCCTCGGCCGTCGCGGCCGGAGGCGTGCGGGTTGCGTCATCTCGCCTTCGCCGTCGAAGACGTCGCCGCGGGCCTGGCGGAGCTGCGGGGGAGGGGAGTGGTCGTGGAGGAGGTTCGCGTCGACGAATTCACCGGTCGCCGTTTCGGTTTCTTCTTCGACCCGGACGACTTGCCACTGGAGTTGTACGAGGCCTGAATCCTGTTCCGGCCGCGGGCGCCGGCGTTCGGAACCATGCCGGGCGGCATTTGCGGCGCCGGGACGTATAATGCAATGCATGATGGAGATATGCGCATCTAACTATGTATCTCCATCATGGCGTGCCGCAGGCTTCCAGCTCACACACCGAAAACCAAAAGAAGCACACGACGAGGAAGGTCATTTCGTGCATCCGAGATGAGGGGTTGTCCGCCGGGTGAGGGCGGCTGCCATACGATGACCGGATGACCACAGTGTTGCTCAACACATCAGCCGGGGACATCACCCTCGAATTGGACGAGACGAAGGCGCCGCAAACGGTCGCCAACTTCGTGGACTACGTCAAGTCCGGCCATTACGACGGGACGATCTTCCACCGTGTGATTCCGGGTTTCATGGTGCAGGGCGGCGGTCTGACCGCCGATATGCAGCAGAAGCCGGCGCCCAATCGGGTGCAGAACGAGGCCAAGAACGGGCTGCGCAACGACAAGTACACCGTCGCGATGGCACGTACGGCGGATCCGCATTCGGCCAGTGCGCAGTTCTTCATCAACACGGCGAACAACGACTTCCTGAACTACCCGGGTCAGGACGGCTGGGGTTATGCGGTCTTCGGGCGGGTCGTCGACGGTAATGCCGTCGTGGATTCGATCGAGGGTGTCCGCACGGGCTCCAAGGCCGGCCACCAGGATGTGCCGGTCGAGCCGATCACGATCGTCTCGGCTCAGCTGGCCTGACCGGCAGGGCGCGCGCCCCGCATATCCGTCGATTCAGCGCCGCAGTGGTAGCGGTGCCGATGACGGGTGGTGCGGGGCGCCGCCATATGTGGGGTGCTCTCGTCAGACCAGGCGGTGGCCGCCTTCGACGTGGAGGACTTCACCGGTCAGGAAGTCGTTGTCGAGGACGGCGTGGAAGGCGGCCGCGATATCGGCGGGACGGCCGATGCGGCCGGCGGGCAGCCGGGCGGCCATCGCGGTGAGGCGGGCGTGTTTGTCGGGGCCGGCGAAGTCGTCCCAGATCGGGGTGTCGATCCAGCCGGGTGAGACGGCGTTGACCCGGATCGGCGCCAATTCCAGCGCCAGCGCTCGGACCAGGCCTTCGAGGGCGGCGTTGGCGGTGGCGACGACCGATCCGCCGGGAGCGGGACGATAGGCCGCGATGCCGGAGGTGACGGTGATGGAGTTGCGAACCCGGTCCGCTGCGTATTTCGCGACCAGCCACGGCCCGAGCACCTTGATGTCGAGGACCGTCCGCGCGTCGTGTGCGGAAAGTTCGGTGAGCGGTCCGTATCCGTGGCGCATGTCGGCGGCGGTGACGACGACGTGATCGACCGTGCCGAGGGTGTCGAAAAGTGCTGCGATGGAGGCTTCTTCGGCGATGTCTACGCGCTGTGAGCGGACCTGATCGGGATATCCGAGGTGTGCGGTCGCGGCGGTGAGGCGGTCGGTGTCGCGGGCGGCGATGGTGATTCGATGGCCGGCGGGCAGGAGCCGTTGGGCCAGGGCGAATCCCATGCCGGAGCTGCCGCCGATGACGAGGGTGTGGGTGCTGTCGGTCATGGATCCACCGTGCGGTGCGGCGAGGGCGGCGGGGAGACCGGCTGTGGCCTGGTCCTGGCGGGGCTACCCCGGCGTGGCTGGGAAGCGGGCACACTGGATGAGTGAATGATCGTCGGGCCCTGGGAGAGTTCCTGCGTGCGCGCCGCGCGCGGGTGCAGCCGTCGCAGGTGGGTCTGCCGCCGGGGACGCGGCGTCGGCAGACGGCGGGTCTGCGTCGCGAGGAAGTGGCGGCGCTGGCGGGTCTGAGCGTGGACTATTACATCCGGCTGGAACAGGGCCGCGATCGCAATCCGAGTCCGGAGGTGTTGGCGGCGTTGGCGTCGGCGTTGCTGCTGGATGCCGACGAGGCGGCGCATCTGCACCGGGTGGCGAGGCTGGCGGGGGCGCGGTCGGCCGCGGCGGCGGCGCCGGTGGAGCGGGCGGGGCGGGGGATGGTGTTGCTGCTCGATTCGGTGCGTCCCACACCGGCTTTCGTCCTCGATCAGGTGAGTAATCTGCTGGCGGCCAATCCGGAGGGGTTGCGGTTGCTGTGGGGTATCGAGGAGTGGGAGCCGGTGCGGCGGAATCTGATTCGGTATGTGTTCACGCATCCGGCGGCGCGGACGGTGTTCGAGGATTGGACGGGGATGGCGCGCGATTGTGTGGCGCATCTGCGGGTGGTGCAGGGGGCGGGGTCGCATCCGGTGGAGCTGGCCGCGCTGACGGATGAATTGTGCGGGGCGACCGCGGATTTCGAGGCGCTGTGGGCGCACTACGATGTGCGGGCCAAGCGCGGTACGCGGCGGATGTTCCGGCATCCGGCGGTGGGCCGGATGGAGTTGACGTCGGAGATTCTGACCGCCGCGGACGGGCAGCGGTTCGTCGCGTTCCAGGCCGAGCCGGGCAGCCCGGACCGCGACGCGGTGACGCTGTTAGGGCTGGTGGGTGATGACGTACCAGAGCGCGGCGAGGGTGCCGAGCACGAACAGTGGTGAGATCAGCCAGGTTTCGACCTTGTTGCCGGTGCGGTCGATGATCGGGATCCTCGTGCGGATGTCCAGTGGCCAGAACAGCCGGCAGCCGCGGTCGGTGAGGCAGTCGCCGATGAGGTGGGCGAGGGCGCCGAGGCCGACGGAGAACGGCAGCCAGGCGGGTTTGTCGGAGATCCACTGGTCCATGGCGAAGGTGCCGGCGACGGCGAGTACGGCGATGGTGGCGTAGGAGCGCAGTCCTTCGCCGGGCGGGCACAGGTTCAGGGCGCGCACGGCGAGGGCGAGCAGGAAGAAGACCAGGCCGAGGGTGAACCAGCGGCCGATCCAGTGTTCGCCGGCCCAGGTGCCGTAGGCGACGGCCGCGACGAAGGCCAGGGAGTGGGTGGCGTGGCGGTGTCCGCCGGAGACGGTGGAGATGATCTTGCAGGCGGTGTGCGTGATCGGTCCGAGCGCATGCGAGATGGTGCCGCTGGGGTGGTCGGCGTCGGGCAGCAGGGCGGCGCCGGCGGTGAGAAACGTTCCCATGAGCAGGTCGACGGTGCCGAGATGGCCGATCTGCGCGGCGGGGAAGGTGAGAATCGAAAGTGGTAGCGCGGCAGCGGCTCCCGCCCACGCGAGCGCACCACTGGTCGCATGTGAATGTCCTAGCACCGCCTCGAGATTAGCCGATCTTGATCGGTGGTCTCGAGCCGGTCAGGAGTGGGGGTGGGGGTCGAGGATGCGGTCGAGGGCGTTGAGGTCGGATTCGAGTGCGTAGAAGGTGCGCAGGGTGATGAGGAAGGCGAAAAGCCCTCCGACACAGAGGCCGACGATGGGGCCGATGACGGTCTGTTGTTGGTCGGGGGTGAGGAAGACCAGTCCGGCGGGGACGCCGATGAGTGGGACGCAGGCGGCGACGCCGAGGTAGATGCGGCTGCGGTGCACCATGCGCCGCAGCATGGCGGCGTCGGCGGGGGTGGTGGCGCCGGCGGCGACCAGACCCGGGTAGTACCAGCGCAGGACGAAGTAGGTGACGGGGAAGTAGGTGTAGACGACGGCGACGCAGGCGGCGACGAGGTTGCAGGCGATGAGGCTGGTGGTGATGCCGGGGGATACGTCGCCGAGGGTGTGCAGTTTGACGAGGAAGACGCCCAGTGCGGCAAGCCATCCCGCGAAGGTGGCCACGGCGATGCGGTCGCCGCAGGCGAGGGTGTCGGCGCGGGCGCGGGCAAGGGTGTCGGCGTCGAATTGTCTGCCGCGGCGTAATCCGTTGGGTATCACGAACACCGAGCGGCACCAGTACATGAGGGCGGCGATGGCGATCGGGTAGGCGATGGCGATCATGACGATGCCGAGGCGCACCATCTGGTGGGCGGCGTCGGCGCCGAGGGCGTCGCGGATGAGTCGCAGGTTGTGGGAGCCGAGGTAGAGCCCGGCGAGCAGGTGGCCGAGCAGGCTGGAGAGGGTGACCACGGGCATGGGGCGCATGCGCAGGCGGGCGCGCAGGCTGTGGGTGGGCGGGTCGACGAGGTCGCGGGCGGCGCGGTCCTGGCTGAGGTCGAGTTGCTGGGCGAGGTCGGCGCCGGTGGCGTAGCGGCCGGCGGGGTCGGGCGACAGGCAGGTGAGCAGTGCGTGGCGCAGCAGGGCGGGGGTGTCGGGCGGGAGGTCGGCTTCGTAGCGGGCGGCGATGGGTGTGCGGCGCCGGTCGATCATGGCTTGCAGGGATTCTTCGGTTTCGCCGGCGTCGTGGCCGTCGTCGAAGGGGAGGCGGCCGGTGAGTAGTTCCCACAGCACGACGGCGAGGGCGTAGAGGTCGGTGCGGGTGTCCAGGTCGGCGGCGGTGGTGTCGAGGTGGGGGTGGCAGGCCTCGAGTTGTTCGGGGGCCATGTAGGGCAGGGATCCGCCGAAGTAGGCGACGGGGTTGGCGCCGGGCAGGTGGCGGCTGAAGCTGATGTTGAAGTCGGCGAGTTTGGGTTGGCCGTCGGCGGTGAGCAGCACGTTGGCGGGTTTGAGGTCGCGGTGCAGGATGCCGCGGCGGTTGGCGTAGTCGAGGGCGGCGGCGAGGCGGCTGCCGAGCCAGGCGACGGTTTCGGGCCAGCTGAGCCGGGCGAGTTCGGTGCGGGTGGGGGAGGGCTGGGGTTCGAGGACGCCGCCGGTGGTGGTGGCGGCGTCGATGGCTTCGAGCAGGAGTTTTCCGTTGCGCTGGTCGGGTGGTGTGCGGCGCAGCATGCGCAGGACGCCGAGCAGGGTGCCGCCGGGCACGTACTGCATGTACATGAGTTTGAGGTGCTGGTCGGTGATCTGGCGTTGGTCGAAGACGCGCACGATGTGGTCGTGGTCGAGTTGGGCCAGGGTTTGTGGTTCGCTGCCGCGGTCGTGGGAGATCTTGACGGCGACGAGGCGTCCCATGGAGCGTTGGCGGGCGAGGAAGACGCGGGCGAATGCGCCTTGGCCGAGGGGCAACAGCAGGTCGAAGTCGTCGACGGTGGCGCCGGGGTTGATGGTGTCGAGTGCGTCGAGGGCGGTGGGGTCGGCGAGCATGGTGGTGCGCAGTCCGGGTGCCGAGGGGGGTAGGTCCTCGAATCCTTCGGTGATGCGGGCCATTTGGATGGGGTAGTCCTGTTCGTATTCGCCGAGGTCGACGGCGTGGTGGTCGCGGCGGCTGCGGGCGTTGATCTCTTCGTAGACGAGGTCGGGTGGCAGGGGTGCGGCGGCGAGTTCGGGGAATTGTTCGCGGTAGTCGGCCAGGCGCGGTGCGTCGGTGTCGCGTTGCCAGCGTTCGTGCAGGTCGACCTTGATGAGTTCGATGAGCGCGGAGCGGCGCAGCGCGGGTTCGGCGGGCAGGTGGGCCGACAGATCGGGCGGTTCGCCGGAGGTTTGCCATTGCTGGGCGAAGCGGGCGACGAGCGACGTCAGCGCGGTCTGCGTGGCGGTGGCGCGGTCGGCACCGGGGTCGGGTGCGGTCGCGCCGAGGTTGTCGGTCATCCCTCGCTCGCTTCGAAATCGGTGGTACCCGGGCCCGGACCCGAGAATAGGTGAATCCTCCCATGAATTCCGGGCAACGTGCCGATGCCGTTACGTTATACGGGATTTCACGCGTACCGTGCGGTGCTGGGAAGCCGGTCGCCTGCGGCGGCGGAATATCGCGAGCGTCGGGCCGGCGGGTTCGGCAGGCGGGCGGTGGCGAGGCCGTCTCGCGGGCGGGCCGGATGGCGCTGGATTAGCTCGGGGGTTGTTCGCGGGTGCGGCGGATTGCCGTCGGGTGCTGGCATTAGCGGATTGAAGCGAGATAGGCTCCGGGGGATTGTCGAAGGAGCCGAGCGGCCGGATCGGTCGCTCTCGTCGAAAGGGGTCCGCCGTGTCGGTGCCGGCCGCGGTGAAGTCCGAGATCCAGACCATCGGGGGCGCGTTCATGTTCTCCCGTGAGGCCAAGGCCTTCGGTGCCACCACCGGCGTGGACGGCTTCATCGGACCTTATACCCGCGGCCGCGGCGGGGTGCTCGGCGAGGTGGATGCCGATGTGGTGACCGCGGCGTTCGGGTTCTTCGAGGCGGAAACCGTTCGGGCAGCGTGGAATTCGGTGGCGATGGCGCCCGCGGAGGCCGCGGCCGGTTATCTGGCGGCGTGCCAGGGTTTCGGTCGCCGCAAACTCGCCGGATTCGACGACGCGGACCGGTTGGCCGAATTGCTGCGGGCGGTAGCCGATTCCGCCGATGTCGCGGGGGTGAGCCTGTTCGCGGGCTGGCGGGCGTTGCCGCTCGCCGGCGATGCCCCGGGCCGGGTATTGCAGTTGATCCACTGTCTGCGAGAGCTGCGCGGCGGCCTGCATCTGATCGCGGTGCGGGCGAGTGGGCTGTCGCCGTTCGAAGCGGTGCTGATCGGCGGTTCACCGCGGACCGACGGGCCCACCCAGGCGCGGCTGTTCGGGTGGGGTGAGCGGGTGGATGCCACCGAGGTGAGCGCCGCGATGCGGGAACGCTGGGACGCGGCCGAGGCTTTGACCGACGAGTTGATCGCCCCGGCCTTCGCGGCGCTGGACGATACCGCGGGCAAGGAGCTGGTCGAGCTGCTGCGGCAGGCTTACGCCACCATCTTCACCCGGTAGTCGCCGCCGTCCGTTCGCCATACTGACGTACCCTGTTGGTATGGCGGAGACGAAGAAGGTGACGATCTCGGTCCCCAAGGATGATGTGTCGACCTTGGAGCGCTGGAAGGCGTCGGGGCGGATCGACAATCTGTCCGCCTACGTGTCGGCCGCGCTGCGGGATCGGATGGATCGCGATATCTCGCTGGATGCCATCGAGTCCAGTTTCGGTGGCGTGCCGCCGCTCGAGTTGGTGAATCAGGCCCGGCGTGTGCAGGGCCTGCCGCCGCTGTCGGCGGAGGATCTGGATCGGCGAAGCGCCGGCGCCGCGTGAGCCCGGCCGCACTGGGCGGCGTGGTGTTCGACACCGCCGCCGTGGTGGGCTGGACGCGGCGGCTGCCGTACGTGCACGCGGTGGCGTGGGCGACGGCCGAGGCCGGTCATACCATCGTGGTGCCCGCGGCGGTGGCGGCGGCGGGGCAGGCGCTGATCCGGCCGGATCGGCTCGATATTCTCGCGGTGTTGCTGGAGTTGCCGCACACCGTGGTGACCGGACTGGACACCGGCGCGGCCTCCCGGGTCGCGGCGCTGCTGGCCGGGCGCTCGGATGCCGATGGTCTGGTGGCCGCCGGACACGCCGCCAGTGAGGCGGTCTCTCGCAATTGGCCGTGTTTGACCGCTCGGCCCGATATGTTGCGACGCATCGACCATCAGGTGCTGGTCGATCCGCTGCCCTGACCGCCGCGGCTGCCGCGCGACGACGAGGAGAGGACCGCGACCATGTCAACGGCCCTGAGCCCCCGGATTTCCCGGCTGCGCCAGCTGATCGACCATCCCGCCACCGGCGCCGCCGAACGCGATGCTGCCCAGCGCATGCTCGATCGCATCCTGGCCAAGCATCCGCAGGCGGCGGGGCCGCGCGGTGATCGTGACTACGGTCCCCGCTATCACCGGGTGGGCCGGCATGCCACCCTGGCCAGCATCGCCGAGATGATCAGTCAGGACATCGCTTTCGCGAAGATCTTCAGCATGCCGCAGCATCGCGCGGAGCTCGCCGAGCGTTCACCGATCCGCGATGCGCCCATCGAGATCTCCTATTCGGTCGCGACGCCGTACGTCGGCAAGATCATCGTCACCATCGAGGGCGTGCCGCGGGAATGGGGCTGGGTCAGCGACTGCGGTATCGACAACCCGAGTCCGGCGCTGCAGGAGCTGGCCGACGAGCTGGCCGAGATCATGAACGCCTACAACCACGACGGCAGCGATATCGGAAAACGCTTCTTCGCCTGTGTGCGGGTACCCGAGCGGACCCTGATCTGGTGACCCGCTAGCCCGGTACCCGCCCGGTAGCGGGGGCGAAAGGTATTGCGGCGCTGCGCAATGCGTCGATGACGGCGGCGACCGCGGGGGTGAGTGCGGCGGGCGGGCGGATCAGCGACAGGCGGCGCAGTTCGGTGGCGGCGCGGTCGTGGGTGCCGGTGACCACGCGCAGCGTGATCACCTCCGGCGGCAGCACCGGGAACAGGCCCGAGGGGACGGTGGTGACGCCGCAACCGGCGGCGACGAGGGCGAGTTTGGCGAGCCAGTCGCGGGCGCGGTGGGCGATGTGGGGGCGGCCGGGCAGGCCGGGCCACACTCCCAGCAGGGGTTCGGTGGTGGCGGCGGGGCTCGCGATCCAGGGGACGTCGAGGAGCTCGTCGACGGTGACGGTGGCGCGGCCGGCGAAGCGGCCGGTGGCGGGCGCGGCGACGAGCAGTTCGACGTCGGTGAGGTGTTCGACGATCAGCCGGGGTAGCTCGGTGTCGGGTGGCCGGTGCGGCGGGCGGGAGGTGATCACGGCGAGATCCAGGCTGCCCGCGCGGATCGCGCGGACCAGCGCCGGAGTGGTGCCCTCGCGGGTGGACACGTCCAGGCCGGGATGGG
Source organism: Nocardia violaceofusca NBRC 14427 (assembly GCF_963869435.1). Classification (NCBI taxonomy): domain Bacteria; kingdom Bacillati; phylum Actinomycetota; class Actinomycetes; order Mycobacteriales; family Nocardiaceae; genus Nocardia; species Nocardia violaceofusca. The sequence goes on along the minus strand of NZ_CAWMPM010000004.1, from coordinate 268,147 downwards.
TGCGGCGCAGCGCGGCCAGCGCGGTGGGTACGAGGACCACGCCCGCGCTGATGAGGCTGCCCAGCCGCACCCGCTGGGTGACGTCGTCGCCGTCGAGGTCGCGCCGTGCCGCGTCCAGGGCGTCGAGGACGACGCGTGCGTGGCGCAGCAGGGTGAGTCCGGCGGGGGTGAGATGGACGCCGGTGCGGTGGCGTTCGAACAGGAGTTTGCCGGCCTCGCGTTCGAGGGCGGCGGCTTGGCGGGAGATTCCGGATTGGGTGTAGCCGAGGGCGGTGGCCGCGGCGGTGAACGAGCCGCGTTCGGCGACCTCGGCCAGTACCCGCAGCCCGGCCGGTGACAGATCCATGCAAGTACGGCATACCAGATATGCCGGACTCTCGCTGGTGGCATGGCCGGATCGCGACCTACGTTGGCGGGGAGACAATTCGGAAAGCAGGAGGAGCGGGCGATGCGTGCGGCGATGTTGGAGCAGTTCGGGCGGCCGTTGACGGTGACGACCGTGCCCGATCCGGTGACCAGCTCCGGTGAGGTGCTGGTGGATGTGCTGGCCACCTGTGTATTGCCCTATGCGGCAGAGGTTTTCGGTGGCGCGCGCAAGTACCCGCTGGAGCCGCCGGTGATTCCGGGAATGGGCGGGGTGGGCCGGGTGGTGTCGGCCGGACCGGATGCGACCCGGCTGCGGCCCGGTGACCTGGTGTGGTGTGATCCGACGGTGCGTTCCCGCGACGACGCGCGCACGCCCGACATCACATTGCAGGGCTGGAGTTCGCGCGGGGCGGGCGGGCTGCGGTTGTCGCGGTACTTCCATCACGGTTCGTTCGCGGAGCGGATGGTCGTGCCGACCGAGAACGCCGTGCCGCTCGGTGACATCGATGCCGGGGAGGTGGCGCGGTGGGCGGCGCTAGCGGTGCCGCTGGTGCCGTACGGGGGTCTGCTGGCGGCGGATCTGCGTGCGGGAGAGACGTTGCTGGTGAGCGGGGCGACCGGCAATTTCGGGGGTTCGGCGGTGGCGGTGGGGCTGGCGATGGGTGCGAGCCGGGTGGTGGCTCCCGGGCGCAACCGCGCGGCTCTGACCCGGTTGCGGGACCTGTTCGGTGAGCGGGTTCGCCCGGTCGAGCTGACCGGTGACGAGGAGATGGATCGGCAGGCGATGCAGGCGGCGGGCGGGGGACCGGTGGATGTCGTGCTCGATATTCTGCCGCCCGCGGCGGATTCGCGGGTGGTGCGGACCGCGGCGATGACGGTGCGGGAGTTCGGGCGCGTCGTGCTCATGGGCGGGGTGGGGATGCTGGGTGGTCGTGATCTGGCGCTGCCGTATCCGTGGCTGATGCGCGACAGTGTCACGGTGCGCGGGCAGTGGATGTGCCCGCGCACCGCGATCGGCGGGCTGATCGAGCTGGTGCGCTGCGGGCTGCTGGATCTGTCGGGGGAGACGGTCACGACCTTCGGGCTGGCGGAGATCGCGACGGCGGTAGAGCATGCCGCGGCCCATCCCGCGGCGTTCGATCGCACGGTGGTGTTGCCGCAGCGGCGGTCACCACTGCCGGAGTAGGTAATACGCGGGTATTATGGTGGCTGCGTGGAGTACGCATGGTGGATCGGAATCCACTCGTTCCTGGATCGTGCCGAGGTGGCGCCCTGGGAGGTGATGGAGGTGCTGTATTCGTCGCGGCGCTGGCCGCGCCCGGCCCGCACCCTGGAAGGGCTGCCCGTCACCACCGTATGGGGCCGCACCGATGCGGGCCGTCCGCTGGTGGTGATGCTGCGGATGCGGCCGTCGCCGGAGTCGGCCGGCACCTGGGAGATCGTGATGGCCGCGCAGATGCGCCCGCAGCAGCTCGAGGAATACACCGCATGGGAGGCGAACCGATGACCGACAAGCACATCTTCGAACCGAAGCCCGGCGCCGACCCGCAGGCGGTCGTGGACGCCCTGGTGTTCGACGACACCGCCGCCGCACCCGCGCTGCCGCCGACCGGCGAGGAGATCGAACGCGGCATGGTCACCACCTCCCTGAAACTGCCGAAGGATCTGCGCGACCGGATCCGGGAGGCGGCCGCCGAACACTGCATCACCCCGTCGATGCTGATTCGCCAATACATCGAGATGGGGTTGCTCGCCGAACAACCCGGCCGCATGATCCCGCTCTCGGATGCGATCCGGGTGCTGAGCAGTCTGCGTCCCTCGGCCTGAGACGCGGGCGGTGCCCGTCTGCGGGCGGTCCCCTCAGTGTCCGAGGGCGTCGAGGTCGGTGGCGGCCCACAGGTCGTAGCCGTGACCGCCGGGCTCGGGCGGGCCGGGCACGATGCGGTGGGTGCGGGTGCCGTCGGGGCGGCGTTCGGCGCGCAGGAACAGATCACCCGGGTGCGCGTCGGCGTGGCGGGTGCGGGCGTAGTCGTGGAGGTGGGTGACGAACACGACCTTCACTGCGGCCTCGGTGAGCGCGCGCAGCAGCGGTCCGGCGATACGGCCGGCGTCGCGTTCGCCGGTGGAGGCGAACGCCTCGTTGCACAGCAGCATGCCGTGCGGCCCGATCCGGTCGACCACGGCGTTCATCCGGACCAGTTCGTCGGCGAGTTTGCCGTAGGACAGGGTGTGGTCCTCGTCGGCGGCGAAGTGGGTGAACACCCCGTCGCGGACGTCGGCGGCGAATTCCTCGGCGAGGACGAACATTCCGGCCTGCATCATCAGTTGCGCGGCGCCGAGGCTGCGCAGGAACGTGGATTTGCCGCCGTTGTTGGCGCCGGTGACGATCAGCAGCGATCGTCCGTCGGCGGCGAGGTCGCTACCCGTGACGGTCGCGGGGGAAGCGCCCAGGGCCAGGGTGATGTCGCGCAGCCCGCGGCCGCGCAGTCGCGGGGTGCCGGGTGGGTGGGGGTGTGGCAGGCAGTAGGGGATCGCGGTGCGGTCGAGGTGGTCTCGCAGGATCAGGCAGCCGAGGTAGAAGGCGGTTTCGTCGCGTAAGCGCAGGAAGAAGCCGTGCAACTCGTCGGCGGCTGCGGCTACCACGTCCGCGAGTTCGGCCAGCGCGTGATCCTTCAACTGCATCACCGGATCGGAGGTGAGGTCACCGTCGGCGATCGCGTCGAAAACGCCGGCGCCGCGCGATGATCCGAATCGTGTGCGGCGCGGCGGCGGTGGCCGGTGGACCACGACATCGGTGATCTTGTTGCCGGCGCCCAGGCCTGCTTCGAACTCGACTCCGTGGTCGAAGCGCAGCACGCTCAGCTCGTCGCGCACCGCTTGCAGGTAGGTGTCGTCGAACTGTTTCGTGGTCGCGATCAGGTCGGTCCAGCCCGCGGCGGTGACGCGGTCGCCGTCGCGTTCGAGCAGAGTGCGCAGTCGGCGCAGCAGTTCGAGTTGTTCGGTGAACGGTGGCAGCGCGAGCACCAGTGTGCCGTTGGCTCGCCGCCCGGCGGCCGATGTCCAGCGCCGCACCGCGGTCGCGGTGGTGGCGATGTCGTGGACGGCGCGCACGAGGTGCGGATTCGCGCAGCAGTCGGTGAGCACGTCGTGGCGGTGGGAGATCACCGCCGGATCGGCCGGGGCGGTGGCGATCACGGCCCGGACCGCGTCGGCGGCCGCCGGGTCGCTGTCGGCAATCGTGTCGAACAGCGCGGACAGGCCCAGATCCTCGACGGCGGTGTCGCCGAGCGCGGTGGGTGCGGGTGTGGTGTCGCCGGGGTAGAGCAGCCGGACCCTCATCGCGCCAGCCTCGCGGCCACCGCGTCGTAGCCGAGTCCGAAGCGGTCGGCGAGTTCGGTGGCGTAGGCGTGGCCGTCGGCGGGGCGGCGCACGATCCGGTAGCTGCGGTGCGCGCGGTCGTCCGGGTCGGTCAGTGCCACCATCGACACCACCTCCGGTCCAGCCTCGGCGAGGTCGTCGAAGAAGCTCACCCACACCCCCCACGCGCCGCGCCGCACGATGTGGGCCAGCACCTCGCCGGCGATGCGCACACCGTCGTGGGTGGTGGTCGTGGCGAAACTCTCGTTGAGCACGATCAGGGTGTCCGCGCTCGCGGTGCGCAGAATCTCGCGCATCGACCGCAGCTCCGCCAGCAGCCTTCCGTCCGGGTCGCCGGCGTGTTCGGCGCGTTCGAAGTGGGTGTGGATGCGATCGGGCAACGGCAGCCGCGCCGTGTGCGCGGGCACCGGGCCGCCGAGTGCGGCGAAGTACACCAGTTGCCCGATCGTGCGCGCGAAAGTCGTTTTGCCGCCCTGATTGGGGCCGGTCACCACCGCCAGCCGTTCCCCGCCCTCGAGCCGGAAATCGTTGCACACCACAGAGTTCGGAGAGCGCACAGTGAGGGCGAGGTCGTAGGCGCGATCGGCGTGGATCGGTTCGCCCGGTGCGGCGATCTCGGGCAGGCACACACTGCGCCCGGTTCCGGCGGCGCGGTGGGCGAAGCGGCGGTAGCGCAGATAGAACTGCATGCCTCGGTCGAAGTCGGCCACCTCGGGGGCGATGACATCGCGATGACGGGTGACGAATTCGGCCAGTCGCGCGAACGGCGCCGGATACCGGGCCGCGACCCGGTCGAGGATCTGTTCCTCGGTCTGGTTCATATCCGGCCACTGCGGTCGCGGGCGCGGGTCGTGGCGGTGGGGTGCGCCGAAGCGGGCGAGCAGCTGTGTCACGGCGGCGGTGTAGTCGGGGGCGGGACGGGCGGGGCTCACCTCGAGGGTGCGGTCGACGATCCGCAGCCGGTATCGCACCTGGGCCAGCGCGGCCTGCACGGTGTCGATGTCGTCGGCCAGGGCGCGCAGATCCGTACTCGCGCAATAGGTGTCGAGGTAGGTGCGCCACCGCAGCAGTGCCCGCGATCGCAGTGGCAGTCGTGCGGTCGCGGTGTGCAGCGCGGTCACCGCCGTCAGGTAGTCGGCGGCGGCGTCGAGGTGCAGGCGGTGGCGCTGATGGGGGTGATACAGCTCGCCCGCGACGCGCAGCCGGTGCCGCACCCGCCACATGGCGATCACAAATTCCTCTGCGGCGGAGTAGGTTTCGCCGTCGTCGAGGTCGGTGAACACTTCCTGGCGGAATCGGACGGTGTCGGGATCACGGACCGGGCGGCGCAGCAGGGCGGTGAGATCGTGGTCATCGGTCTCGCCGACGATGGCGGCGATCAGCGGTGCGATCTCCAGATCGGTCAGCGCGTCCTCGCCGATCTCGACGGAGGCCACGCGCTCGGCCGGTACCGGCCACAACACGCTGACGGTCTGCATTCCCCACCCACTTCCCACGCCGGCCGGATCGGATGAACGACCCGGTAGGGGGCTTTTCGGTCAGGCTAGCCACATCACTTACCGGCCGTCAAGTAATCACGACCGGCCCAGGCGAGGCCCCGGCAAAGTTGTACAGCCAACTACACAGTTAGCTTAGTAAATGGTACGGTGGAGTCATGTCCGGAAAGCCTGCGCCCACAGCCGCCGCGGTGGCGAGCGATCTGCGTGTCGCCGTCAGCCGGCTGCTGCGGCAGCTGCGTGCTCAGGCCGAGGGCAGCGACCTCACCAAATCCCAGAGCTCGGTCCTCATCCGCCTCGAACAGGGCGGGCCCGCCACGGCCACCCAGCTGGCTCATGCGGCGGGAATGCGCCCGCAATCGATGGCGAAAATCGTTCGCGCGCTGGAAGATGCGGGTCTCATCGCGGGCACACCCGATCCGGCCGACGGCCGCAAAACCGTCCTGGACCTGACCGATGCCGCCCGCGACGAATTCCGCACCGGCCGCCGCGCGAAAGAGGACTGGCTCACCCGCGTCATCGAGGCCGAATTCACCGACGCCGAAATCCGGCAACTCGCCGATGCGATCGAGCTGCTCGACCGCATCGGCCGCGCCGGCTGATCGAGCGCCTACAACCGAAATCCGCGACCCGGCCACCGGGCCCGCGCGTCCTCGCGCGCGCCGCACCCGGTGCTCCGAACTCGCCCGCCAGCAAAGGAATTCGTCATGCCCGTCACCACCGTGGACCCGGCCACCGCTCTCATCGTGATCGATTTGCAGCAGGGCATCGTCGGGCGGCCGCTGGCACATCCGGTGGAACCGGTGATCGCGCGGGCGGCCACGCTCGCCCAGGCCTTCCGTGACCGTGACCTGCCGGTTGTGCTGGTCAACGTCGCCGGTACCCCGCCGGGGCGCACCGACGCCGGCGCCACCACCATGACCGATCTGCCGCCGGACTGGACGGCCCTCATCCCGCAGATGCGGCCGCATCCGGGCGATATCCAGGTGACCAAGCACGCCCGCAGCGCCTTCGCCGGTACCGGGCTGGCCGACCGGTTGCGCGCCGACGGAGTCACCCAGGTGGTGGTCGTGGGCATCGCCACCGGCGCCGGTGTCGAATCGACCGCCCGCGACGCCCACGAACAGGGGTTCCACGTCACACTGCCCGTCGACGCGATGACCGATCCCGACGGCGGACGCCACGACCACAGCATCACCCACATCTTCGGCCGCATCGCCGAAACCGGCACCACCGACGACGTGCTACAGACATTGGCGGCCCGCCCGTGACAGCCGCCCCCGCCGATACCGCGCCCGCCCGCAGCGACCCGTTCACCGCCCGCTTCGTGGGGCCGCTGCTGCTGGGCTCGACCCTCAACCCGATCAACACCTCCACCATCGCCACCGCTCTGGTGGGCATCGGCGTCGACTTCCACCGGGGCCCCGGCGCCACCGCCGTGCTCATCTCGGTGCTGTATCTGTGCAGCGCCGTCGCCCAGCCCACCATGGGCAAACTCGCCACCCTGTTCGGGCCCCGGCGCGTATTCACCAGCGGGCTGATCATTCTGATCGCCGCCGGTGTGATCGGCACCGCCGCACCGGCTTTCGGATTCCTGGTGGTGTCGCGGGCGCTCATCGGCATCGGCACCTCGGCGGCGTTTCCCACCGCGATGGCGCTGGTGCGGCGGCGCGCCGACGACGCCGGGACGGGGGTGCCGGCGCGGGTGCTGGGTAATTTCTCGATCGCCGCGCAGGTGACCTCCGTGGTGGGACTGCCGCTGGGGGGACTGCTGGCGGGGGTGTTCGGTTGGCGCGCGATCTTTTTCGTCAACATCCCGCTCGCGCTGGTCGCGCTGGTGGCGACGCTGACCGGTGTGCCGAAGGATGAACCGCGCCGCCGCGATCAGGGGTCGCTGCCGGCCGCGATCGACATCGTCGGCATCGGCCTGTTCGCCGGTGCGGTGATCGGCATGCTGACGTTTCTGTCGGATCTGCGCTCACCGCTGTGGTGGTTGCTGCCGGTGACGCTGGGTCTGGCCGCCGCGCTGGTGGCGTGGGAGTGGCGGGCCCGCAGCCCGCTCATCGATGTGCGGATGCTGACTCGCAACGGCGGGCTGTTGCGCACCTATCTGCGGCAGGCGGTGGTGTCGCTGGGCACCTACACCGCTCTCTACGGGACCAGCCAGTGGATGGAACAGGCCGCGCACTACAGCGCCTCCCAGGTGGGGTTGATCCTGCTGCCGCTGTCGGCGATCAGCATCGTCATCGCTCGTCTGGTGTCGAATCGTGGCTGGGTGCGGGTGCCGCTGGCCGCCAGTGGTGCGGCGTTGATCGCGACCGGGCTGGTGATGGTCGTGATCCAGCACGACTCGCCGGTGATCGTGCTGATCGCGATGTCGCTGCTGTTCGGAGTGGCCGGCGGCGCCAGCGGGTTCGCCAACCAGGCCGCGCTGTACGTGCAGGCGCCGGCCCGGCAGGTCGCGGTGGCGTCGGGGCTGTATCGCACCTTCGCCTATATGGGGGCGATCTTCTCCTCCAGCCTGATCGCGCTGACCTTCGGTTCGGCCACCACCGACGCCGGGTTGCATGCCATCGCGTGGGTGATCGCCGGGCTCGGCGTCGTTGTCGCGCTGATGACGTTGCTGGACACCACGATTCCGGTCCGCACCGGCCGGGGGGCGGCGCGGTGACTCAACTGTAGGTGGCGGTCAGTTCGATGACGCGTTGCCGCGGCCACGGGCATCGGATCTCGCCCTGGGTGGCGGCGAAGAACAGTTCGAACTGCACCTGCCAGGCGGCCAGCAATGCGGCGCGGTGCGCGGCGAGGCGGTGGGGCAGGGTGTGGGTGAAGTCGACGCGGGTGCCCAGTCGCGGATCGGCGACGATCTCCCACCGCGCCCGTCCCGCCGGCTGCCCGTGCACCGACACCTCGTATTCCAGCAGCCGCGGCGGATCGCATGCGGTGACCGGTCCGGGTTCGATCTGCGGGTTGGTCGCGCGGGCCGGTGGCATCGCACCGACGCGCGGCGACTGGTCCTCGACTAGGATCGCCCAGATCGTGTCCGCGGGCCGCCACACCAGATCACGCGAAAACCGCAGCACCACATCGGATTCGGGGTCCGCGCCCGGTTCGGCGCTGCCGCGGGCCAGCCCGAACTTCTCGATATAGGCTTCGGCGCGCGCCAGCCATCCGGTCGTCGGGTCCTCGCTCACCTCGGTCTCGTCGAGTGCGGCGGTCAGGCTCGTCAGGCAGCCGTCCCATCCGGCGGCGGTGCGGGCGGCGCCCAGGCGGCCGGTCGGGCCGTCGCCGAGCGCGTGGGTGAACACCAGCCGGCAGCCGTCGCCGTCGGCGAGCAGTTCGAACCGCAGCACGTCGCGGTTCCAGCGGAACATGAACACCTTCGGCGGATCGACCTCGAGGACTTCCCCGTCCCAGGTGCCGTCGACGGGCGCTTCGTCGTCGAAGACGAACCGCATCGGCGCGCCGGGGCGCAGTTCGGTCTGCACGGCGGCGGGAAACCACGCCGTCATCTGCTGCGGATCGCTGATCGCCCGCCACACGCGTTCGCGGGGGTGGGCGAAGCGGCGCTCGAATCGCAAGGTCGGGGTGCCGTCGATCGTGGTCAGTTCGGCGGACGGGTCACTCATCGTCATCACTCCTCGCGGTCTCGGCATCGGTGGGTGTGGTGCTGTCGTCGGCGGCGGCCAGGACGTCGAGGTGGCGGGCCAGCGCGTCGAGGCTGGTGTCCCACAGCTGCCGGTAGGGGGCCAGCCACAGGTCGATGTCGGTGAGCGGCTGCGGTCGCAGCCGATACCAGCGGCGTTGGGCGTCGTGGCGGACCTCGACCAGTCCGGCGCCGCGCAGGATCTTCAGATGTTTCGACACCGTCGGCTGCGCGAGCCGCAGCTCCGTGACCAGTTCGCCGACCAGGTGTTCGCGCCGGCGCAGCAGGTCGAGGATTTCGCGGCGCCGCGGTTCGGCCAGCGCCTCGAACGTAGATGCCATATCGGCAATATAGCCGAAACGGAATATAAGTGGAAGGCGTGCGGAGTTCACATGCGCAGCGGCAGGCCGGCGCGGATGCGCTCCATGCGGTCCTCGTGCACGACGTGCGCGCGGTCGAGAAGCGCGGTCAGGTCGTCGGCGCGGAAGCGGTGCACATATTTGTCCGGCAGTCCGGCCATGGCCCGCTCCGAGTCCAGCATGCGCGCGTAGGTGCGTTCGCGGACGGCCTGGTCGGCCTCGTAGCCCAGATCGAGGTAGCGGGTGGCGTAGCGACGCGCTCCGGCGACGGCGGTCTGCGCGCGCCCGGCCGGGCTCCACAGCGAAACCACCACCGTCACAACGAGAATCGCGACGATCACGACCAGCGACCACCCGGTGGGGATCTCGGCCACCGGCACCGGGTCGCCGTCGTTGACGAACGGCACGCTGTTGTGATGCAGGGCGTGCAGGATCAGCTTCACCCCGATGAAGCCGAGCACGGCGGCCAGCCCGAAACCGAGATAGATCAGCCGGTCCAGCAGCCCCTCGAGCAGGAAGAACAGCTGCCGCAAACCCAGCAGCGAGAACGCCGTGGCGGTGAACACCAGGAACACGTTCTGGGTCAGGCCGAAGATCGCGGGAATCGAGTCGAGGGCGAACAGCACGTCGGTGCCGCCGATCGCGATCATCGCCGACATCATCGGGGTCAACCGGCGCCGCCCGTCCACGATCGTGGTCATCGCGTCACCGTCGTAGAAGTCGGTGGTGCGCAACAATTTCCGGGTCGCGCGCACCACGAACCCGTCACCGGAGTGGGTGTCCTCGCTCTCGGGGCGCAGCATATTGCCCGCGGTCACCAGCAGCACCCCGCCGAACAGGTAGAACACCCACGCGAAACGGTTGATCAGCGTCGCCCCGAGGAAGATGAACCCGGTCCGCGCCACCAAAGAGATCACGATCCCCACCAGCAGCACCTTCTGCTGGGCTGCCGCGGGCACCCGGAAGGCGGTGAAGATCACCAGGAAGACGAATAGGTTGTCCACCGACAACGCCTTCTCGGTGATGTAGCCGGCGAAGTATTCGACCCCCATCTCCGACCCGCCCAGCGCCCACACCACGAACCCGAACGCCACGGCGACACCGATGTAGGCCGCCGACCACACCGCCGACTCGCGCAGTGTCGGCGAATGCGCACCGCGCACGTGGAAGACGAAGTCGAACACCAGCAGCACGACGATCAGCGCCAGCGCACCGGCCCATGCCAGCAGCGGAACGGTCACGGCGGCCTCCTGGGCGGCGAGGGGTCTCGGGTGACTGTAGCGTCCGCGCCCACGCGCCCGCGGCGATCGACATGCTCCCCCCGGACGCCCGGATGCCCCGCGCACCGGCGGTGGTGCGCGGGGCATCCGGGCGTTACCGGATCAGGCCAGGTCGAACCGGTCGGCGTTCATCACCTTGTCCCAGGCGGCGATGAAATCGTCGATGAACTTGGCCTTGGCGTCGTCGGCGGCATACACCTCGGCCAGCGCCCGCAGTTGCGAGTTCGAGCCGAACACCAGATCGACGCGGCTGCCGGTCCAGCGCTGTTCGCCCGTGGCGCGGTCCGTGCCGATGTAAGTGCCGTCGTCGGCGGGCGAGGGCTTCCACTCGGTGCTCATGTCGAGCAGGTTGACGAAGAAGTCGTTGCTCAGCACACCGGGATTGTCGGTGAGCACACCCAGCGGCGACTGTTTGTGGTTGGCGCCGAGCACGCGCAGCCCGCCCACGAGCACGGTCATCTCCGGCGCGGTCAGCCGCAGCAGGTTCGCCTTGTCGACCAGCAGATACTCCGCCGGCAGGCGGGTGCCCTTGCCGAGGTAGTTGCGGAAACCGTCGGCCTTGGGCTCGAGTGCGGAGAACGACTCGACGTCGGTCTGCTCCTGAGTGGCGTCGCTGCGGCCGGGGGTGAACGGGACGGTCGCCCCGAAACCGGCATCGCGGGCGGCCTTCTCGATCGCCGCGACACCGCCGAGCACCACCACATCGGCGAACGAAACGCGCACGCTGCCGGTCTGTTCGGTGTTGAACGCCTCCTGGATCGCTTCCAGGGTGCGGATCACCTGGGCCAGTTCGTCGGGATCGTTGACCTCCCAGCCGTTCTGCGGTTGCAGCCGCAACCGGCCGCCGTTGGCGCCGCCGCGTTTGTCGCTGCCGCGGAACGAGGCAGCCGCCGCCCACGCCGTGGACACCAGCTGCGGCACCGTCAGGCCCGAATCCAGGATGCGCGCCTTGAGGGTGGTGATCTCGGCGTCACCGATCAGGTCGTGATCGACGGCCGGGATCGGGTCCTGCCACAGCAGGGTCTCCTCGGGCACCAGCGGACCCAGATACCGGGATTTGGGTCCCATATCGCGGTGGATCAGCTTGTACCAGGCCTTGGCGAACTCCTCGGCCAGTTCCTCGGGATGGTCGAGCCAGCGCCGCGTGATCGGCCCGTAGATGGGGTCCAGGCGCAGCGACAGGTCGGTGGTCAGCATCGCGGGGGCCTGGGTCTTGGACGGGTCGTGGGCGTCGGGCACCGTGCCCGCGCCGGCGCCGTCCTTGGGCACCCACTGCCACGCCCCGGCGGGGCTCTTGGTCTGCTCCCATTCGTAGCCGTAGAGGGTTTCGAGGAAGCTGTTGTCCCACTGGGTCGGGGTCGGGGTCCACGTCACCTCGATACCGCTGGTGATCGCGTCCTTGCCGACACCGGTGCCGAACGAGCTCTTCCAGCCCAGGCCCAGCTGCTCGAGCGGCGCGGCTTCGGGTTCGGGGCCGACGTTGTCGGCGGGTCCCGCGCCGTGGGTCTTGCCGAAGGTGTGCCCGCCGACGATCAGCGCCGCGGTCTCCACATCGTTCATCGCCATCCGGTGGAACGTCTCGCGGATGTCGATCGCGGCGGCCAGCGGATCCGGATTGCCGTTGGGCCCTTCGGGATTGACGTAGATCAGGCCCATCTGCACGGCCGCGAGCGGGTTCTCCAGATCGCGCTGCCCGGAGTAGCGGTCATCGCCGAGCCATTCCAGCTCCGGACCCCAGTACACCTCCTCGGGCTCCCATTCGTCGACGCGGCCGCCGCCGAAGCCGAAGGTCTGGAAACCCATGTGCTCGAGGGCGACGTTGCCGGTGTAGACGATGAGGTCGGCCCACGACAGTTTGGCGCCGTACTTCTGTTTCACCGGCCACAGCAGCCGCCGCGCCTTGTCCAGGCTGGCGTTGTCGGGCCAGCTGTTGAGCGGGGCGAAGCGCTGCATACCGGAGCCGGCGCCGCCGCGGCCGTCCTCGATGCGGTAGGTGCCGGCCGCATGCCAGGCCATGCGGATGAACAGGGGGCCGTAGTGGCCGAAGTCGGCCGGCCACCAGTCCTGCGAGGTCGTCATCACCTCGATGATGTCGGCCTTGACCGCCGCCAGATCCAGGGTGGCGAATTCGGCGGCATAGTCGTAGTCCGCGCCGAACGGGTGAATTTCGGCCGGATTGTGTTGCAGCACTTTGAGGTTGAGTTGTTCCGGCCACCAGTCGCGGTTGCCGCCACCTTCGACCGGTCGCTTCATGCGGCCGACGACGGGGCATCCGCTCTCGGGCGGTTCGGTGTTGGCCTCGGCGATAGGTGGATGTTCCTCAGGCACGGTATTTCCTTTCCGAGAGAGTGAAACGGGCTGTGATCACGGGTTCGATCGTGACGTGGGCGGGGAACAGGAGGGGCACACCCCCCAGTAGATGACCTCGGCCTCGTCGAGGACGAAGCCGTTGTCGTCGGCGGCGGTCAGGCATGGTGCGTCGCCGACCGCGCAGTCGACGTCGGCGATGACGCCGCAGGAGCGGCACACCAGATGGTGGTGGTTGTCGCCGACACGGGTCTCGTAGCGCGCGACCGATCCCATCGGCTGGATCCGGCGCAGCAGACCGGCCTCGGTCAGCGCCCGCAGCACGTCGTAGACGGCCTGATGGGAGACCGTGCCGAGGGTGCCGCGGACCAGGCCGAGGATGGTGTCGGTGTCGGAGTGCGGGTGGTCGGCCACAGCGGTCAGCACCGCGATCCGCGGGGCTGTCACCCGCAGCGCGGCCCGGCGCAGCATGCGCTCGAAATCCGCCGTAGTGGACACGGTCCGAAGTATGACTCATTCAAGTAACCGGTAGGTGCGGATTGGAGAACCCAGTTTCCGAACATCTGCCCTCCGGCGCGGGAACCGGCGGGTCGCACCCGCGGTATCGCGCGCTCGGCGGCCGAGAGCGGGCCCCGGGCGAGCCGGACGGACCGGGTACCCCGCTGGGATACAGGTCCCGTGCCGCCGAATCTGTGATTGTTGTGATTTCTGTGGTTTCTGATGCCGGTGACCACACCGAAATTCGAGCCTCGTCGGGGCTCGATTTCATAACGACCGTCACGAAAACCGCGGGCCGCGACCCGGAGCGTCCCCTTCTTCCCACATCCGACCGGGTGAAAGTCCGACTATCTGGTACCGGGGAAACTTCACAGTTATCAAAAAATTACTTTTTATCCGGGCGTGTCCCGCCACCGAATCTACCTACGACACACTGCCGTGAGGCTTCACGTGCCAGAAGGTGATCCGGTGAACGCGATGAATACCAACGATGTGGGTAACCCGCCCGCTCCGCCGGGCCCGCTCGCGGGCCACGCCGTCCCGCACGAGGTATGCGGCCGGCACGGCGGCGGTGACGGCTCCGAACCCCGGGGTGGCGTCGAATCCGCGGACCGGCGATCACGCGATCACCGGCTCCGCCGCAAACGCAGGCACTGACCTGGCCCGACGGCCCACGGAGGCGGTCGGCGCGGCGTGTCGGGGCGCCGTGACCACCGCCTTCGCGCCCGGACGAATATCCGCCCACAGCACCGCGCGGGCGTTGTTCGTCGCGCCTGAATAAATTCTGGGCGCACATTTCGACCTGCTTCACGCATTACGGCGAACGTCGTTTCGGAGAACGGTCCGGCGTCTTATCACTGCGTCGAAGTAAAGAGATCCGATGGAGGACCGGTGACCCAATTCAAAAGCAACTTCGGCGGCGATCGGCAGACCCCGAAGTCACCGCGGATCGGGGCAGCGCCACTGGGCGGTCACCAGGCATCCGGTACCGGAACACACGCACACGGCTCGGGACACGTATTCCCGCGCCCGGCCCCGGACGGCGTATTCAAGCTGACCGCGGCGCAGCGCGGAATATGGTTCGCCCAGCATCTCGCGGGGGAGTCCCCGATTTCGGTGGCGCAATACGTCGAAATCGTCGGCGAATTGAATACCGACCTGCTCGTCGAAGCCTGCCGCGCCGCGAGCATCGAATTCGGCTCCGGGCATCTGCACATCATCGAGGTCGACGGCGAACCCTGCCAGTACGTCGACCACTTCCGCGGCGCCCCGATCTCGGTGGTGGATCTGCGCCGCCACGCCGACCCGGTGGCCACCGCCCACCGGCTGATGACCGAGGACTACGCCGCACCCCTGGATCTGCTGCACGACCACCTCATGGTCTGCGTCATCTACCAGGTCGGCGACAACCACTACCTGTGGTATCAGCGCGCCCACCACATCGCCCTCGACGGCTTCGCCGCGGTGACCATGCTGCAGCGCATCACCGAGCTGTACAACGCGTGGCTGCGCGGTGAGGAGCCCGGCACGGCCGCGGCGAAGGATCTGGCCGACATCACCGAACAGGACCTGGCCTATCGCGGGTCGACGCGCTTCGACAACGACCGCAACTACTGGACCGAACATCTGGCCGGCGCCCCGCCGGTGGTCAGCCTGGCCGGTCGCGTCGCCAAACCGACCATCCATCCGGCGCTGGTCAGCGAAGCGCTCTCACCCGAGACCGCGGCACTGCTGGATGCCGTGGTCGCCGAGCGCAGCACCAGCGTGACACCGATCGTGGTCGCCGCCTTCGCCGCCTACCTGGCGCGGATGACCGGCAGCACGGAGGTGCTGCTGAGCCTGCCGGTGTCGGGCCGGCATTCGGCCATGCTGCGCCGATCCGGCGGCATGGTCGCCAACGTGGTGCCGCTGCGTGTGCGGGTCGGTTCCCGCAGCGTCGGCGAACTGATCGACGCGGTGCAGGGCGAGCTGACCAGCGCGCTGCGCCGCCAGCGCTACCGGCAGGAGGACATCTTCCGAGATATGGGCATCGCCCGCGACGAGACCGCCTCCTTCGGTCCGGCCGTGAACCTGATGATGATCGACAACGACGTCGTCCTGGGCGACACCACCGGGCACCTGCATGTGCTCACCTCCGGGCCCACCGCCGATCTGTTCGTCAACATCTATCCCGGCGCCGGCCGCGACAGCACGCACATCGACTTCCAGGGCAACCCGAACATCTACCGCCCCGACGAACTCGCCGGCCACCACGGCCGTTTCCTGATGTTCCTGCACGAATTCCTCGCCCGCGGAACCGATCACCGCATCGACCGGCTGCCGCTGCTCGCGCCGGCCGAACAGCAGCGGCTGCTGCCCGTGCACGGCGACGACGCGGTCGCGCCCCGGCTGCTGCCCGACATCCTCGCCGGCAGCGCCTGCCGCCACCCCGCCTCCGACGCGATCGCCACACCCGAGACCACACTGACCTACGGTGAACTCGACACCCGATCCTCCCAGCTGGCCCGGCAACTGATCGCGCACGGCTGCGGACCCGGCACCACCGTCGCGATCATGCTGCGCCGCTCGATCGACTCGATCGTCGCCGCCTGGGCCGTCGCCAAATCCGGCGCCGCCATCGTGCAGGTGGACCCCGAATATCCCGCCAAACGCATCGAGCACATGATCGCCGACAGCGGCGCCGGTGTCGGCATCACCGTCGGCGCCTACCGCGGCCGGCTGCCACACACGGTGACCCCGGTGGTGCTCGACGATCGCAGCACCGCCGCCGCCTGCCACAACACCACCGGCGCCCCCATCGGCGACAGCGAACGCCCGCGCTCGCTGCGCCCCGACGACCTCGCCTACATCACCTACACCTCCGGATCCACCGGCATCCCGAAAGGGGTGCAGGTCACCCACGCGGGGTTGGCGAACCTCATCGCCGACCGCAGCGACGTGTGCGGTGTGGACGCGAGCGCGCGGGTGTCGTATGCGCTGTCGCCCAGTTTCGACGCCTCGCTCGAACAGTTCCTGGTGTGCTTCGCCAACGGCGCGACCCTGCTGGTCGTCCCGCCCGAGGTGATCGGCGGCGACGAACTGACCGAACTGCTCGCCGCCCAGCACGTCACCCACCTCACCCTCACCCCGGCGATGCTGGCGACCGTGGATCCGCGGCAGCTGAGCGAACTGCGGGTGGTCGTGGTCGGCGGTGACGCGTGCCCGCCGCACGTGATCGAACGATGGACCCACACCGCGGTGATGTTCAACGAGTACGGGCCCACCGAAACCACCGTCACCGCCGCCAGCGCCGCCATCACACCCGGCGCCGATCTGACCGTCGGCGGCCCCATCCGCGGAATGTCGGCGATGGTGCTCGACCGCTACCTGCAGGCCGTTCCGGCCGGCACCGCGGGCGAGCTGTATCTGGCCGGGCCCGGCGTGGCGCGCGGCTACAGCCACCGGTTCGCCGAAACCGCGGCCCGTTTCGTCGCCGACCCCCACGGCGGGCCCGGAGCCCGCATGTACCGCACCGGTGATATGGCGCGCTGGGTCGGCGACGGACCCGTACCCGAGCTGGAGTTGCTGGGGCGCACCGACTTTCAGGTCAAGATCCGCGGCTACCGCATCGAACCCGGCGAAATCGACGCCGCGCTCGCCGCCCACGCCGACGTCGACATCTGCGTCACCGTGCCGGTGCGCAACAACGCCGACGCCACCGTGCTGGCCTCCTACGTGGTGCCGGTGCGCGGCCGCCGCATCGACCCGCTGGAACTGCAACGCTTCGCCCGCGACACGCTGCCGCCGCATCTGGTTCCCGCGGTGATCATGGCGTTGGACACGCTCCCGATGAACGCGTTCGGCAAACTGGACCGCGCCGCCCTGCCCGCACCCGCCTTCGGCGCCGCACCGGCCGGCCGGGCGCCGTCCAGCCCGCGCGAACAGCGCGTGGCGGATCTGTTCGCCGACATCCTGGACGTGGCCAGCGTCGGCGCCGACGACAGCTTCTTCGCCCTCGGCGGCGACAGCATCCTGTCCATCCAGCTGGTGGCCCGCGCCAAGGCCGAGGGGCTGAGCTTCTCCACCCAGGACGTGTTCGAACACAAGACGGTGGCCGGTCTGGCCGCGGTCGCCACCGACGCCGGCGGCGGCCCGCAACTGGCCGAACTGCCCGGCGGCGCGGTCGGACCCATGCCGCTGACCCCGATCATGTACGCGATGCTCGACCGCGGCCGATTCGACCGATTCGCCCAGGCCACCCTCATCGAACTGCCCGAACACGTCGACGACGCCCACCTGGTGGCGGCGCTGGCGGCGGTGCTGGAGCGCCACGACATGCTGCGCGCGGTCCTGCGCGGCGCCGGATCGGCCGACCCGTCGGTCGAGGTCGCCGCATCCGGCACGGTCGACGCCGCCGCACTGTTCGAGTCGGTGCGGTTGCCGCGCCGCGACGCCCCCGAGATCGACACCCGCTTGCAGGCGGCCGCCGACCGGCTCGATCCCGCCCACGGTGTGCTGGTGCACCTGGTGCGGATGAGCGACGACACCACCGGCCCCGACCTGATGTGGGTGGTGATCCACCACCTCGCGGTCGACGCGGTGTCGTGGCGGATCGTGCTCGCCGATCTGGCCGGCGCGTGGCAGCAGATCAGCGCCGGCACCGAACCCGCCTTCGGTCCGCCCACCACGTCGGTGCGGCGCTGGAGCCACGGACTCACCGAACAGGCCGCGAGCCGCCGCGCCGACGAACTCGAGTTGTGGAAGAGCGTGCTCGCGCCGGGGGAGACGCTGCTCGGCACGAGACATCTGGACCCGGCACGCGACACCGTGGCCACCGCGGGCCGCGTCGAGGTGCACGTGCCCGCCGACGTGTCCGAAGCG
The DNA here is from genome assembly GCF_963869435.1 of Nocardia violaceofusca NBRC 14427. Taxonomy (NCBI): domain Bacteria; kingdom Bacillati; phylum Actinomycetota; class Actinomycetes; order Mycobacteriales; family Nocardiaceae; genus Nocardia; species Nocardia violaceofusca. Next base: position 249,957 of record NZ_CAWMPM010000004.1, on the reverse strand, counting down.
GTGCTCACCACCGTCCCGGCCCGCTTCCACGGCACACCCAACGATCCGCTGCTGGCGGCGCTGGCGCTGGCGCTGCGACAGTGGCGTCGCCACCGCGGCGTCGACACCGACACCGAACTGATCTCACTGGAAGGACACGGCCGCGAGGAACACGCCGTGCCCGGCGCCGACCTCAGCTCCACCGTCGGCTGGTTCACCACCCGCTTCCCGGTGCGCCTGGACCTGCGCGGCGTCGACGCCGACGACGCGTTCGCCGGCGGCGCCGCCGCGGGGACGGCGATCGTGCGCGCCAAGGAACAGTTGCGCGCGATCCCCGACAACGGCATCGGCTACGGCATGCTGCGCCGCCTCGACCCCGACGCCGGCGCCGAACTGGCCGCCGTGCCCGAGCCGCAGATCGCGTTCAACTACCTCGGCCGCGTCGGCGTGCACGAACAGTCCGGGCCGTGGACACCGACCACCGAATTCACCTCCCTCACCGCGACCGGCGACCCGGCGATGGCGCTGCCGGCCGTCCTGGACGTCAACGCGATCGCCGAACCCGGGCCCGACGGCCTCGAACTCGACGCCACCTGGGAATTCGCCACCGACGTGCTCGACACCGCGGACGTGGAGGAACTGGCCGGACTGTGGGTGCGGGCACTGCGCGGGCTCGCCACCCACGCCCGCACCGACACCGCCGGCGGATTCACCCCCTCGGATTTCCCGCTCGTGGACCTCACCCAGGACGATATCGACCGCTGGCAGCTGGAATACCCGACCATGACCGACGTGTGGCCGCTGACCGCACTGCAGTCCGGTCTGCTGTTCCACGCCGTCTACGACACCGACCGCGCCGACGGCTACACCGTGCAGGCCACACTCACCCTCGACGGGCAGGTCGACACCGCCCGCATGCGGGTCGCGGCCCAGACCTTGATCGACCGCCACGACAGCCTGCGCACCGCCTTCGTCGAATCCGCCGCCGGGCCCCGCCAGATCGTGATGAGCGGCGTGCGCGCCGACTGGCACGACAGCGACCTCACCGACATCGCCGACGCCGGGGAACGCGCCCGCGAACGCCGCCGCATCACCGACGCCGCGTCCGCCCCGTTCGACCCCGCCCGTCCGCCGCTGCTGCGTTTCCACCTGATCCGCACCGGCACGAGCCGATTCGAACTGCTGCTCACCAACCATCACATCGTGCTCGACGGCTGGTCGATGCCGCTGCTGATCCACGAACTGCTCACCCTCTACGCCGCCGACGGCGACCCGGCCACCCTGCCACCGGCCGGCACCTACCGCGACTACCTGCACTGGCTGCACAACCAGGACCGCGACGCCGCGATCACCGCCTGGCGCGACGTGCTCGCCGGCATCGAGAGCCCGACCCTGGTCACCGGGCGCCCGGACCGGACCGTGCCCGCCGACAACGCCGACGTCAGCCGCAACCTGTCCACCGAGACCACCGCCGCGATCACCGACCTGGCGCGCGCCTACGGTGTCACCGCCAACACCACCGTGCAGGTGGCGTGGGCGCTGCTGCTCACCACCTTGACCGGCCGCGCCGACATCGTGTTCGGCAACACCGTCTCCGACCGTCCACCCCAGCTGCCGGGAGTCGAACGCATGGTGGGGCTGTTCATCAACACCCTGCCCGTGCGGATCCGGCTCGAACCCGCCGAAACCGTCGCCGACCTGCTGACCCGGGTGCAGTCCGAACAGGCCGCCACCCTCGATCACCGGCATCTCGGGCTGGCCGAACTGCAACGCGCCACCGGTTTCGCCGACATGTTCGACACGGTGACCGTCCTCGAGTCCTATCCGCTCGATCGCGAACAACTGACCCACAATCTGCACGACGCCGGGCTGCGCCTCGTCGACATCGACGCCCACGACGCCACCCCGTACCCGCTGAGCCTGCAGGTGACCCCGCCGCGACCCGGCCGCGACAGCGACCCCGACGCGGCAACCGCCGCCACCCACACCGTGATGCTGCGCTTCTCCTGCGACCGGCTCGACACCGACACCGCCGCCACCCTGCTCGACCGCTACGAACAGATCCTCGACCAGATCACCGCCGACCCCACCGCGACCGTCGCCACGATCAGCGCCGGCTCGAATGCCGAAGCGGCCGAACCGATTCCGGCGCGCAGCGCACCGGCCGGGCGCACCCTGCGCGACATCCTCGCCGACACCGCCCGCGCGCACCCGGACGCGCTGGCCGTGCGGGCCGGGACCACCACCCTCACCTATCGGGAACTCGCCGCGCGGGCCCACCGCCTCGCGCAGCGGCTGCTCGCCCGCGGCGCACGCCCGGAAACCGTTGTCGCCGTGGTCGTTCCGCGATCGATCGAGCTGGCGGCCGCGATCTGGGCGGTCGCCGAAACCGGGGCGGCGTTCCTACCGCTGGATCCGGGCAACCCCGACGAACGCATCGCCGAACTGCTCGCCGACTCCGGCACCGCCCTCGGCGTCACGACCAGCGCCCTCGCCCACCGGCTACCCGGCACCGTCGACTGGGTCCACGCCGACACCGACCTGACCGCCGAACCCGACACCACCACCGTGCACGAGGTGCGGCTCGACCACGCCGCCTACCTGATCTACACCTCCGGATCGACCGGCACCCCCAAAGCCGTGCACCTGACACACCGCGGCCTCGCCGGACTGGCCGCCGCACACGCCGACGCATTCGGTGTCGACACCACCTCGACCGTCTTGCAGGTCGCCTCACCAGGATTCGACGCCTGCCTGTCGGAGCTGCTGCTCGCCCACGGCCACGGCGCCGGCCTCGTGATCGCCCCGCCCGACGTCTACGGCGGCGCCGGACTCGAAGAACTGCTGCACACCCACGGGGTGACCCATGCCATCATCACCCCGTCGGTGCTCGACACGATGGATCCCGCGCACGTGCCGGCACTGACGACCATCGCGGTCGTCGGGGAGGCCACCAGCAGCGACCTCGTCACCCGCTGGGCACCCGGGCGGCGGCTGATGAACCACTACGGTCCCACCGAAACCACCGTGTGGGCCACCGGATCCGACACACTCACCCCCGGCGAACCCGTCACCATCGGCACCCCGATCCACGGACTGTCGGTCACCGTGCGCGACATGTGGCTGCGGCCCGTCCCCGCCGGCGTGGCCGGCGAACTGTATGTGCGTGGCCCCGCCCTGGCCCGCGGCTACCTCGACCGCCCCGCCACCACCGCCGCCCGCTTCGTCGCCGACCCGGAATCCCCTCGCGGACAACGCCTCTACCGCACCGGCGACAGCGTGCGCTGGCTGCACACCCCGCACGGACCGCAACTGGAATACCTCGGCCGCAGCGACCAGCAGGTCAAGATCCACGGGCTGCGCATCGAACCGGGGGAGATCGACGCCCGGCTGGCCCGCCACGACACCGTGGCCGCCGCCGCCACCGTCGACCGCCCCGGACCCGCCGGCGAACCCGTGCTGGTGTCCTACGTCGTCGCCGCACCCGGCGCCACCCTCGACCCGGCCGCCCTGCACGCCGACCTGGAACGCGAACTGGCCCACTACATGAACCCGTCCGCCATCGTGGAACTGGCCGAGATGCCCCGCACCCCGGTCGGCAAAATCGACCGGAAAGCGTTGCGCGCACTCGACTTCCGGACCGACGAGACCGGTGGACGGGCACCGGCCACCGCCGACGAACAGCTCATGGCGAAACTGTTCGCCGAAGTCCTGCACCGCGACACCGTGTACGCCGACAGCAACTTCTTCACCCTCGGCGGCGACAGCATCGTGTCCATGCGCCTGGTGGCGCTGGCCCGCGAGGCCGGGCTCACCCTCACCCCCCGCGACGTCTTCGAAGCCAAAACCGTTGCCGCCCTTGCCGAACTGGTTCGCGGCACCGTCGCCGCCGACCCGTCGCCGTCGCGCGAACCGGCCCACCGAGCCGAAGGCCGCCCCCCGCGCCCCGCGGACTTCCCGCTCGTCGAACTGACCACCGCCGACGTCGAACGACTCGACCACCGCTACCCGGAGCTGGCCGACGTGTGGCCGCTGTCGCCGATGCAAGCCGGAATCCGCTTCCACTCCACCTACAATCCCGGCGCCGGCGACAACTACACCGTCCAGACCGCGATCGGCTTCACCGGCACCGTCGACGCCGAACGGCTGCGCCGCGCCGCCCAGGCCCTCGTCGACCGCCACGACATCCTGCGCGGCGCCTTCACCGACACCAGCGCCGGACCCTGCCAGATCGTGCTCTGCCACGCACCCGTCCGCTTCCGGCACATCGACCTCACCGATACCGACCACTCCGGCCTCGACCGGGTGGCCGCCGACGACGCCGCCGAAGGGTTCGACCTGTCCGCACCGCCGCTGATCCGGTTCACCCTGATCACCGTGCGCCCCGACACCTTCCGGCTGCTCGTCACCAACCACCACGTCATCCTCGACGGCTGGTCCATGCCGCTGCTGATGAGCGAACTACTCACGTACTACGCCACGCCCGCCCACATCGACACCGCCGAACCCGCCCCCAGCTACCGCGACTACCTGAGCTGGCTGCACCGCCAGGACCTCGCCGCCTCCACCGCCGCCTGGGCCCACGAATACGCCGATGTCGAATCACCCACCCGCGTCGCCCGCGCCGACGCCGCCCACCGCGACACCTCCGCCGGCGAAATCGACACCCTGCTGCCCGCGCGGCACGTCACCGACCTGCGCCGCGTCGCCGCCGACGCGACCGTCACCGTCAACACCGCCGTCGCCGCGGCCTGGGCGCTGACCCTGCGCGAACTCACCGGCGACACCGACGTCGTCTTCGGATCCGCCGTCTCCGGCCGGCCCCCCGAACTCCCGCAGGTCGACCGCACACTCGGCATGTTCCTCAACACCATCCCCGTGCGCGTCCCCCTGGACCCCACCCTGACCGTCGAGCAGCTGCTGACCCGCATCCAGCAACACCAGACCCGCATGCTCGGCCACCACCACATCGGACTGCCCGACATCCACCGCGCCGCCGGAATGACCGCCCTGTTCGACACCGCCGTCGCCTTCCAGTCCTTCCCCGTCGACCGGCCCGCCCTGCAGCACCTCGTCGACGCCGCCGGCCTGCGCATCGACGACATCACCGGCGTCGACGCCACCCCGTACCCGCTCAGCCTCGTCGTCGCCCCCGAACCCGCCGACACCCACACCGACCCCACCGCCGCCCCAGGACTGCGCATCACCCTGCGCTACCTCGACGACGAATTCGACACCCACCGCGCCCGCTGGATCCTCGACCGGTTCGTCGCACTGCTGCACCGCATCGCCGACCACCCCGCCGGCCACCTGGCCCGCCTCACCACGCCCGGCGACACCGAACCCGCCCACCCGGACCACGCCCACCACCAGCCGCGCACCTTCGGCGACATCCTCACCGCCACCGCCGCCGCCCACCCCGACGCCGTAGCCGCCACCTGCGGCACCGACACCGCCACCTACCGCGACCTCGACCAGCGATCCAACCGGCTCGCGCGACTGCTGCTGCGCCGCGGCCTCCCCCCGCACACCGTGCTCGCCAGCGCGCTGCCACGCTCCCTGGACGCCGTCGTCACCATATGGGCCGCCGCGAAGACCGGCGCCGCGTTCGTGCCGATCGACCCCCGCCTGCCCGCCGACCGCATCGCCTTCCTGCTCGACGACACCGGCGCCACCCTCGGCATCACCCACACCGCCGGCACCCACCCCGACAACACCCGCCCGACCCAGCGCATCGACTGGCTCACCCTCGACGACCCCGACACCGTCGCCGCCCTCGACACCGAATCCACCGCACCGATCACCGACACCGAACGCGGAGCCACGCTCACCCCCGACCACACCGCCTACCTCATCTACACCTCCGGATCCACCGGAACCCCCAAAGGTGTCCTGGTCACCCACCGCGGCCTCACCGACCTCGTCGCCGCCCAGCACCGCCTCCTCGGCGTCACCGCCGACTCCGCCGTCCTGCAGGTCGCCTCACCCAGCTTCGACGCCTCGATCTTCGAACTGCTCATGGCCCACGGCGCGGGCGGGCGGCTCGTCGTGTCCCCACCCGACGTCTACGGCGGCCCCGACCTGGCGAAACTCATTCAGTACGAACACATCTCACACGTCGTGCTGACACCGTCGGCGCTGGCGACCATCCCCGGCGACCGCTTCGACACCCTGCGCGTGCTGGCCACCGCCGGCGAACCCGTCGGACCCGAACTCGTCGACCGGTGGGCGCCCGGACGCACCATGATCAACCTCTACGGACCCACCGAATCCACCATCTGGGCCACCGCCAGCGCACCACTGACCCCCGGCGCGCCGATCACCATCGGCACCCCCGCCGGCCCCGTCACCACCACCGTCCTCGACACCTGGCTGCGGCCCGTCCCGCACGGCGTCGCGGGGGAGCTGTACCTGCTCGGCCCCGGACTCGCCGACGGCTACAAAGACCGCACCGCACTGACCGCGACCCGCTTCGTCGCCTGCCCCTTCGGCGCACCCGGCACCCGCATGTACCGCACCGGCGACATCGTGCGCAGCACCGGCAGCGGCGACCTGGAATTCGTGGGACGCAACGACTTCCAGGTCAAAGTCCGCGGCAACCGCATCGAACTCGCCGAAATCGACGCCGCCCTGGCCACCCACCCCGACGTCGCCTTCGCCGTCACCATCCCACGCACCGACGACGGCCGCCCCACCACCCTCGTCTCCTACGTGACACCCGCCGCCGGCACCACCCTGTCCGACACCGACCTGAAAACCACACTCGCCCGAGCACTTCCGCCCTACATGGTGCCCGCCGCCGTCATGATCCTCGACGAGGTGCCGCTCACCCCGACCGGCAAACTCGACCGCGACCGACTACCCCGGCCCCCCGAAACCGCCCGCACCTTCCGCGCACCCACCACCTGGGCCGAAGACATCGTCGCCCGCGCCTACGAACAAGTCCTCGACGCCGAACACGTCGGCGCCGACGACGACTTCTTCGCCCTCGGCGGCGACTCGCTCAGCGCCGCCCTCGTCGCCGCCCGCATCGGCGCCGCCCTCGACGTGCGCATCCCCGTCCGCACCATCTTCGAAGAACCCACCGTCGCCGCACTCGCCCGAGCCGCCCGCACCCTGCACGGCACCGCCCGCATCCCACTCACCGCCGGCCACCGCCCCGACCCCATCCCGCTGTCGCTGGCCCAGCAACGCATGTGGTTCCTCAACCGCTTCGAACCCGACTCGGCCGCCTACAACATCCCCGTCATGCTGCACCTGTCCGGACGCCTCGACACCGACGCACTGAGCGCCGCCCTCGACGACGTCCTCGCCCGCCACGAAGTGCTGCGCACCATCTACCCCGAAACCGACGGCGAACCCCGCCAGCTCATCCTCGACCGGGCACCGGTCACCCTCGAAACCGGCCACCCCGCCCGCGACACCCTCCCGCAACTGCTCACCGAATTCGTGCGCCGCGGCTTCGACGTCTCCACCCAGGTACCGCTGCGCGTCGCCCTGTTCGACATCACCACCGACACCGACACCACCAGCCGATACATGCTGATCCTCGTCGTGCACCACATCGCCGGCGACGGACAATCCATGGGTCCGCTGGCCCGCGACGTCATGACCGCCTACGCCGCCCGCCACACCGGACAACCCCCACACTGGCAGCCACTGCCCGTGCAATACGCCGACTTCGCGCTGTGGCAACGCCGAGTCCTCGGCGCCGCCGACGACCCCACCTCACTGATGTCGACCCAGCTCGACTACTGGCGCACCACCCTCGACCGCGCACCCGACCTGCTCGACCTGCCCACCGACCGGCCCCGGCCCACCGTCGCCACCCTCACCGGCGGCCGCGTCCCCCTCGACATCCCCGCACCCCTGCACCAGCACCTGCAGACACTGGCCCGCGACCACGGCACCTCCCTGTTCATGGTCGTCCACGCCGCCCTCGCCGTCCTGCTCGGACGACTCGCCGACACCGACGACATCGTCATCGGCACCCCCGTCGCCGGACGCGGCGAACCCGGCCTCGACGACCTCGTCGGCATGTTCGTCAACACCCTCGCCCTGCGCACCCCCCTCGACCCCGGCGAACCGTTCACCGAACTGCTGGCCCGCACCCGCGACACCGACCTGCACGCCCTCGACCACGCCGACGTCCCCTTCGAACGCATCGTCGAAGAACTCAACCCGCACCGCACCACCGCCGCGCACCCCCTGTTCCAAGTGGTGCTGGCCTTCCAGAACACCGGCGCCATCGACATCGCCCTCCCCGACGTCGTCGTCTCCCGCGCCGACGTCGACACCGGCACCAGCCAATTCGACCTCCAACTCGTCATCTCCGACACCTCCACCGAAACCGGTGCCGCCCAAGGCCTCTCCGGCATGCTGATGTACGCCCGCGACCTGTTCGACCCCGACACCGTCACCGGATTCGTGCACCGACTGCTGCGCATCCTCGAAACCGTCGCCACCACCCCCGACACCCCCGTCGGCGACATCGACTGGCTGCACCCCCGCGAACGCCGCACCCTGCTCTCCAGCATCGGCCCACGCACCGCACCCACACCCGAATCACCGCTGCTGCCCGGCATATTCGCCGACGCCGTCCGCCGCAACCCCGACGGCCTCGCCCTCACCACCGGCGATACCGACCTCACCTACACCGCACTGGACCGGCGCTCCAATCGCCTGGCCCGGCTACTCATCGACCACGGCGCCGGACCCGAAATCCCCGTCTTGGCCGCCGCGCCCCGCTCCGCCGAATCCGTGCTCATCTGGTGGGCGGTGGTGAAAACCGGCGCCACCTACGTACCCGTCGACCCCGCCTATCCGGCCCACCGCATCGACCACATGATCACCGATTCGGCTGCCGCACTGGGCATCACCGTCACCACCGCACGCCCACAACTACCCGACACCGCCCACTGGATCACCCTCGACGCCCCCGAAACCATCGCAGCGCTCGACACCCACCCCGACAGCCCGATCGACGATCACGACCGGCTCCGGCCCCTGCGCCCCACCACCACCGCCTACGTGGTCTTCACCTCCGGATCCACCGGCCGCCCCAAAGGCGTCGCCGTCACCCACACCGGCATCGCCGACCTCGTCGCCACCCAACGCGCCGACTACCACATCGAACCCGGCGCCCGATTCCTGCACTTCGCCTCACCGTCCTTCGACGCCTCCCTGATGGAAATCCTGTTCGCCACCGCCGGCGCCGCCACCCTCGTCATCGCACCCCCGGCCACCTACGGCGGCGACGACCTCGCTGACCTGCTACGCAACCGGCACGTCACCCACGCCTTCGTCACCCCCGCCGCCCTCGCCTCGGTCGACCCCACCGGACTCGACGACCTGCACCTGGTGCTCTCCGGCGGCGAAGAAGTCCCCGCCGAACTGATCAACCGGTGGGCAGGCACCGACCGCCGCGGCACCCGCGAATTCCGCATCCTCTACGGCCCCACCGAAACCACCATCCTCGCCACCGCCACCCGGGCGCTGCACCCGGGGGACCGGCCCACCATCGGCACCCCACTACCCGGCATGCACGCGCTGATCCTCGACACCCGCCTGCATCCCGTCCCCGCCGGCGTGGTCGGCGAACTCTACCTGGCCGGCCTCGCCCCGGCCCGCGGCTACCTCAACCGCACCGCCACCACCGCCACCCGCTTCGTGCCCTGCCCCGCAGGCGAACCAGGCACCCGCATGTACCGCACCGGCGACCTCGTGCGCTGGAACACCCACGGCGACATCGAATTCGTCGGACGCAACGACTTCCAGGTCAAAGTGCGCGGCTACCGCATCGAACTCGGCGAGATCGACGCCGTCCTCGACGCCCGCGCCGACATCGCCTTCGCCGCCACCATCGCCCACCGCCAGGGCAACGCCCCCGCCATGCTGGTCACCTACGTCGTCCCCGCACCCGGCGCCACACCCACCGCCACCGAACTGACCACCGCGATCGCCGACGCCCTCCCGCCCTACATGGTGCCCGCCGCCGTCATGATCCTCGACGCGATCCCACTGTCGCCCAACGGAAAACTCGACCGCAGCGCACTACCCGAACCCGTCCTGCACACCGAAACATTCCGCGCACCCGCCTCACCGGTCGAGGAAATCGTCGCCGGCATCTTCGCCGACCTCCTCGGCCTCGACACCGCCATCGGCGCCGACGACAACTTCTTCGACCTCGGCGGCAACAGCCTCGTCGCCACCCGCGCCGCCGCCCGCATCGGCGCCGCCCTCGACACCCGCGTCCCCGTCTCGATGATCTTCGACGCACCGACCGTCGCCAAACTCGCCGCCCGCGCCGAATCCCACGCCGACACCCGCCGCATCGCCCTCACCGGACAACCACGCCCACACCACCTCCCGCTGTCCTACGCACAACAGCGCATGTGGTTCCTCAACCGCTTCGAACCCGACACCCCCGCCTACAGCATCCCCATCGTCATCCGGCTCACCGGCCGCCTCGACACCGACGCCCTGCACGCCGCCATCGGCGACGTCATCACCCGGCACGAAGTACTGCGCACCATCTACCCGGCCGTCGACGGCGAACCCACCCAGAAAATCCTCCCACCCGCCGACGCCGTCCCACCCCTGGCCGTCACCCGCATCGCCGAAACCGAACTCCCACACACCCTCTCGTCGCTGCTGGCCACCGTCTTCGACGTCACCACCACCGTGCCGCTGCGCATCCGGCTCTACGACATCGGCGACGACACCTGGATCCTCGCCCTCGTCGTCCACCACATCGCCGGCGACGGATCCTCCCTGGCGCCACTGGCCCGCGACCTCACCATCGCCTACACCGCACGACTCGACGGCGACGCCCCCGCCTGGCCACCGCTGCCCGTCCAATACGCCGACTACGCCCTCTGGCAACGCACCGTTCTCGGCGACGACAGCGACCCCGACTCGCTCCTGCACGCCCAGATCGACTACTGGACAACACAACTCGCCGACGTCCCCGCACTGCTCGCCCTGCCCACCGACCGGCCGCGACCGCCCGTGCAAAGCTACGCCGGCGCCGCCGTGCCCCTCACCGTCGACCCCGAACTCCACGCCGGGCTCCAACACATCGCCCGCGCCCACAACACCACCCTGTTCATGGTCTTCCACGCCGCCCTCGCCGCCGTCCTCGCCCGCCTCGCCGGCACCGACGACATCACCATCGGCACCCCCTACGCCGGACGCGGCGAACCCGAACTCGACGACCTCGTCGGCATGTTCGTCAACACCCTCGTCCTGCGCACCCACGTCGGCACCGACATGACGTTCACCGACCTGCTCGAACAGGTCCGCGACACCGACCTCGCCGCCTTCGGCCACGCCGACGTCCCGTTCGAACGACTCGTCCAGGAACTCAACCCCGCCCGCTCCCACGCCCACCACCCCCTGTTCCAGGTGATGCTCGCCTTCCAGAACCTCACCGGCACCGAATTCGAACTCCCCGAACTCACCCTCTCCGCCGTCGAAGCCGACCTCGACACCTCTCTGTTCGACCTGCAGATCACCGTCTCCGACAGCTACGACGACCACGGCGGCCCCGCCGGCATCACCGGCGGCATCACCTACACCCGCGACCTGTTCGACCCCGACACCGTCACCGCCATCGCCGCCCGCCTCGACCGGCTGCTCCGCGCCCTCGTCGCCGACCCCACCCGGCTCGTCCACGACGTCGACCTGCTCGACGCCGACGAACGCCACAACGTCGTCGTCCGCTGGAACTCCACCCAGCACGCCCTCCCCACCGACGAGACACTGACCTCCATGTTCGCCGACGCCGTCCCGGCATACCGCGACCGCACCGCCGTCACCTACGACGACGAGTCCCTGACCTACGCGCAGTTCTCCGCGCGCGTCAACCGGCTCGCACGCTGGCTCATCACCCGCGGCGTCGGCCCGGAAAAGCTGGTCGCCGTACGGATGCGCCGCTCACTCGACCAGGTCACCGCCCTCTACGCCGCCCTCGCCGCCGGCGGTGGATACGTGCCCGTCGACCCCGACCTGCCCGCCGACCGCATCGACTACATGCTGGCCACCGCCGACCCCGTCGTCGTCCTGTCCACCCTCGACGGCATCGACCTGTCCGGCTTCGATGACACACCCGTCACCGACCGGGAACGCCACGCGCCACTGCGCCCCGACAACACCGCCTACGTGCTGTTCACCTCCGGATCCACCGGCCGGCCCAAGGGCGTCGCCGTCCCGCACGGCGCGGCCGCCAACCAGGTCCGCTGGCTCGGTGACACATATCAACTCACCGCCGACGATGTGGTCCTGCAGAAGACACCGGCCACCTTCGACGTCTCGGTCTGGGAACTGTTCGCCACCCTCGGCGTCGGCGCCCGCCTCGTCATCGCCCGCGCCGACGGCCACACCGACCCCGCATATCTCGCCGAAATCATTGCCGCACAGCAGATCACGATCACCTCGTTCGTGCCGTCCATGCTCGCCGTCTTCGCCGAAGCCGCACCCGCCCGCACCCTGACCTCGCTGCGCGCGCTGCTCATCGGGGGAGAGGCATTCGGATCCGACACCGTGGCCGCCGTCCGGCGCGTACTGCCCGACGTCGAACTCGACAACCTGTACGGACCCACCGAATTCACCGTGCACGTCACCTCCCACCGCGTCACCGCCGCCGACCAGGGCAGTGTGCCGATGGGTCGGCCCGTCTGGAATGCCCGCGCCTACGTCCTCGACGCCCGGCTCAACCCCGTGCCGCCCGGAGTGGCGGGGGACCTGTACCTCGCGGGCACCCAGATCGCCCGCGGCTACCACGCCCGCCCCGGCCTCACCGCCGAACGGTTCGTGCCCGACCCCTACAACGACGGCGGGCGCATGTACCGCACCGGCGACCTCGTGCGGCGCCGCCGCGGCGACGGCGAACTGGAATACCTGGGCCGCACCGACTTCCAGGTCAAACTGCGCGGCCTGCGCATCGAACTCGGCGAAATCGAAACCGTACTCGCCGAACATCCCGGCGTCGCCCGCGCCATCGCCGTCGTCCACTCCAGCGAGATCGCCGCCCAGCTCGTCGGCTATCTCGTACCCGTCGCCGGCGCCACCGTCGACACCGACGCCGTCCTCGCGCACGCCGCCGCCGAACTGCCCAACTACATGGTGCCCACCACGCTCATGGTGCTCGACACCGTGCCGCTCACCGCATCCGGCAAACTCGACCGCGCCCGGCTACCCGAACCGGTGGCCGCGGTAGGGGAGTTCCGCGAACCGTCGTCCTGGCTGGAAGGCGAGATCGCCCGCGCGTTCGAACACGTCCTCGGCGTCACCCACGTCGGAGCCGACGACGACTTCTACGCCCTCGGCGGCAACTCGCTGCGCTCGGTGCAGGTCGCCAGCGAACTCACCAAGGAACTGCACTTCGAGATCCCGCTCGGATGGATGCTGTCGGATCCGAATCCGGCCGACCTCGCCAAGCGCATCGAAACCGGAATGAGCAACGGGCATCACGAATCCGGTCCTGCCGCCTTCGGATTGGACGTCGTGCTGCCGATCCGGACCGGCGGCAGCCGGCCACCGCTGTTCTGCATCCATCCCGCGTCGGGACTGTCGTGGTGCTACTACACCTTCGGTGACCACCTCGCCGGCGACCGCCCGATCTACGGCCTGCAGGCGCCGCAGATCGGTGGGGAAGTGCCCGGCCCGCAAACGTTCGAGGAGATCGCGCGCCGCTACTTCGAGGAGATCCGCGCCATCCAGCCGCACGGGCCCTACCATCTGCTCGGCTGGTCGCTGGGCGGGCAGATCGCGCACGCCGTCGCCGCCGAAATGCGTTCGGCCGGTGAGGAAGTCGCGTTGCTGGCGTTGCTGGACGCGGAAGCCGAGGGGATCGACGCCACGGAGGTCGCCGAGGCCACGCCAGGGGAGTTGATCAGCAATCTCGGCCCGGTCATGGGCATCGATGTCGTCGGCGCCGACGCGACCGCCGAAGAGGCCGCCGACCTGATCCGCCGGCAGCTGGGCGACAGCTTCGCCATCGACGCCAAGACCATCGAACGCATGACCGACGCCTACAACCTGTCGATCCGCGCCGCGAGTGCCTGGCAGCCGCCGGTACTCGATGCCGACATGCTGTATTTCACCGCCACGACGGACCGGCGCACCGACGCCACGGGCCACGAGGGATGGGCTCGGTTCGTCAGCGGTCAGATCTCGAACGTCGATATCGCGGCCGAACATCTGGCGATGACCGAACCCGCGGTCGTCGCCGAAATCGCGAAGATCCTCAACCGCCGGCTGGATCGGTGAGGGGATGGGGCCCGGCGGCCGCGACTGCCGTTACTGGTAACTCCGCGTATTCGATCCCTGCGTAATCGTTCTACCCCTGACGACTGCCCACATGAAAAGCCATCGTGATCGTGTTCGACCATTCTCGGAGCGTACTGGTCGGTACGTGCCGTGTATGCCGATCGGCTTTAGCGCGATCAGACCAGACTCCCTTTCTGCAATACCACTAGAGAGTTTGCGATGGCTCGCTGGAGCACCTCAGGAACGCCACCGTCGTCATCGTTGACGAAGACCCTTACGTCGTTCTCTGCCCGGCTGATCCCGAGGTAGAGGAGCGACAACAGTCGGGTTATCTCGCTCGGCGTGCGCGATCCATGACTCAGATCGGGAATCCCGGCGACCAGCACGGTGCCGAATTGGAGGCCGGCGAGATACTCAGCGGGGCCGACTACCAGTCCGCGCTTTCGATACCCCAGGCCTTCTATGTCTCCACGCCCAGCGATAGTTGATACGTGATACTTTTGCGACTGGTCTATCAGCGACGCGAGTTCGCTGAACCGACTCCACTGTCGAGTATCCACGATCGCCAGCGCAATCGTCCCCGTCTGATACCGGTCTTGTACTGCTCGAACGACGTCGGTCTCTTCGCCAGTACGGCTGGCGGCAGTAACTAGCGTAGGCACCGGCCCATTCTCACGTGCAGACTCGACCGAGCTAAAATCGATATTCCAATCGCGACCCAAGTCCAACGTAGGAAACTCGTGGTGGACATGCTTTACCAGTCGAAGGATCTGCGGCGTATACCTGTGGACGTGGTTCAATTCGAAGCTCGTGACCTCCCCGAGACCGTCGCCAGCCTCAAGCGAGGCTGACGACCTGGTGCCGTCGGATGCCAAGCCAATGAATGCCTCTGATGGTGACTGCCGGGGATCGAGGGCCATGAAGATTCTCGGATATACCGTCACATCGCGGGAAAGGTAGTGGAGAACCTGCCGCTCCAAGGGGTTAAAGAGGTGGAACTCGTCTACAAAGATCAGGTCATAACCTTGGTCGCGCCGTGACCGGTTCCAGGAGTGTTTCTGGAGGTCGTTCAAGAGATCCGCAAGTACTTGGTCGCTAGTCCAGAGCCCGCGAGCGTCGAGGCTGTCCATATAACGGCTATATAACTCGAAAACCACCCGCATGTCGGCGCGACCTGATAGTGGGAGCATCCACGAGGCACGCTCCAAGTTGAAATATCGGCTCTCTGAGCCAGCGCCTGGGAAAATCGCCGCAGCACCTATGACAGAGCCAAACTCGATTAGGAGATCCCAGGCAAGTGCCAGTCGCTCGTCCGAGTCCGGCGAATCAAATCGATCGCGCAGCGATGGGGTGACATCAGCCTTATAAGTGATCCAGTCACCTGTAACGAAATCGCTAAGTAGGTCCAGGATCTCATCAAGCTGTGCCTGCTTTCCGCTGAAGCTGTCATCGCCGATCAGTTTGTACGATCCGTCGCTATTCCCACCTGGTGAGATTTCGGCTGCGATCTCTAACAATGGAAAGGCATCGATCTCGTGCAATGACCCAAGACCGAATGCATCGGTGGAATCCGCAATCTCCGTTGCCAGTGACCAGCTGTGGGTGACCATAAGAATCCTGATTTGCTCGCCGGATTCGCGAGCTTTGAGGAGCTCATAAACGGCCTTCAACGTGAGGGTCAGAGTTTTGCCGGAGCCCGCAGGACCGCGGAGTCGGATGGATCTGTCGGAGGGGGCGAGCACAAACGCACGTTGATCGGCACTGATGGCTTCCATCCATTGGACGTAGGTCCAATTTTGTGTCGCGGCGCGTTCGAGCTCCGGTAAGGCGATTTCAACGTCAGACGGTTGAGGACGTTTCGCGGCCTGAAAGTGTATCGTTGCGGCCCCGGCAGCTTCGATCCACTCGTTATTCCGCAGGGGGTTCGGCGGCTTCGTGGCATCGAATTCCTCTAGCCTCGTCTTCTCGTCAGATGTTGTCGCGTCCCAGAAGACGACATCTGAGCTGTCACCTGTCAACACTTCGGCAATCCAGCGTGTTGTTTCCGTGTCGCGCCCCGGCACTGCGAAGAACGCCATCAAGTTGTTGTGTTTGTATTGGCGCCAGGCTCGGGGCAATGTGAGCGGACCTGCCGTCCGCGCGCGCTCGGCGAATGCGGCCATCCGACTAAGCACCGCCCGACGATCATCCCTGAGATGGTCCGGGACGAAGGGGTCGCTGATGAATGAATCTCGAACGACTACGATGCGCTGATCGCTGGCATGGTCACTGTTCGTGAGCAAGTAATCGGCACCTACACCTTCCCATGAGAACAGGGAGGTCGAGGTCGGAATGGCAGACGGAGCCACGCCGGTTGCCAGCTCCTTAAGGGCACTTGCTGTCGTAACCAATGGCTTCACGAAATGTCCTCTACAAGTAGGTCCGAGTGGAGGTTACGCATCTCTTCGTACGTGTCAGGTAGGCCAATCGCCGTAAACACGAGCCCAAACCGCTGCGCAATTGCATGTGTGAAATTGTCTTGCAGCCTGGATAACCTTCGGTATTCCATTACCTTGCGTGAAGGACTAAGCGCCACCCGGGGCTCCCAGATCTGCTCCAAATGTCGCAAATAGACGAAGTATCCGTAGTCGTGGCCGTCGGCGATCGCCGACAGGAATAGTGCGTCACCAGGCGGATTCTTGAAGGCGTTCTGGAGTGTGTTAACTATGTTCCTTCTCAGGTTCTTCTCGCTTTGCGGGTTTGGCAATTGGAGCTGCGCTTGGACTAAAATGTTTATTGCTTCAGCGAGTGACAGCTCGCTCCTACCTAGTGCGCGAATGGAATCAAACATGCCGCGTACAGCGTCGTGCTTGCTATCTGGAATCGGTAGAGACGTCAGAATTCTTTCGGTTGACTGCTCAATTGGCCACTCTCTCAGCCGAGCGTCCGAGATGCCGATCGTTCCCAGTTTTGATAGCACATCTTGCAGGCTCTTCGTAAGGTCAGCGACTGCCTTACTGAGGAGCTTTGGTATCTGGAGTTTAACGAGGTATTCGTCCTTGGTTAACAGCGGTACGCACGTCACCCTACCGTGATGCTTGTTATGCGCGAAATCGCAATCGGCTGTCATCACCAGCAAATGCCGATTCCAAACAGTCGAATCATCTGCTACGCGCTCCAAAATGTCACCCTGTCGAAGGGGTTCCGTGATTGCGATCGATCGATACTCGACGAAACTGTTCGTTCCAGCCATGCTGTCTACTTCCGAATTTCATGAAAAAAACTCAGATCGCGCGGTCTCAACCTTGCGCAAGCGCCGCGCAAGGTTGAATCATCGTTGATTCGACCTAAACGGTTTGCCCCTTGCGGGAGTGGCGAGAATCTAGCCGGTGAATGCTGCGTCACTTGGCGTGCGAACCCTTCGTGTTGTGCTGATTCTGCATCGTTCAGTAGGACTCGCGCACGATAGCCGAGAGCTTTCTCGAAAGCGTCCTCGTAAGGCCGTCGTGGACGAGATAATTACCGGGCCTGCCCTTCTTCGCGATCGGACCTGACGAGATTACACTCACTCACGCAGTTTCGTCGGGCCAAGGCGGTCATTGGTTTCGTCTGTATCAGCATGTTACTTGACATAATGTAGATTATCGGCGCAATGGAACGGGCGCTGTTGGCTGCGTTTACGCCTGTGTGTCAGTGTGTTTCGCGCGCGGGCGTCGGCGCCTCGGCTTATCGCTCGGCTCTTCTGTCTGCTTGCGACGGTGCTCGATGCCGGCGAAGTCTCGCGCGCACTCGCCGAAATCCGCCGGATGAACTTTTTCGCCTCAGGTCCGATTTGCCGGAAAATTTTCTGCTGTTCGTGCTGGGTCGACTCCGCCCCTTATCGGCCACTTCCCCAGCTTCCCGGACTCCTGTCGTAAAACGTCACAGTGACGTAATAAGGGTGGCTGGGCGGGGCCTCTCGCAACGAGTCGAGATCCGCATCCGCTGAACGTCACCGCGCGCCTTGCCGGCGGATTGTGACTCAGGGGCAGTGCACACCGCACGGTTTGGTACCCGCCACGAGAACCTCGCGGGCCCGCTGGTGACTTGTTAGCGTCCTCGGCAGGAGGTGTCATGAAGGCAGCGCGGCCTTTCGATGTCGATGTGGTGATCGTCGGATCCGGATTCGGCGGCAGTGTGACGGCATTGCGATTGGTGGAAAAGGGATATTCGGTCGCGGTGCTCGAGGCCGGGCGACGCTACGAGGACGCCGAGTTCGCCACCACGAGCTGGGATCTGCGGCGATATCTGTGGGCGCCGGCACTGGGCTGCTACGGCATCCAGCGGATCCACCGGCTGCGCGACTGCTTCATCCTCGCCGGCGCCGGAGTCGGCGGCGGATCACTCAACTACGCCAACACCCTCTACAAGCCGGGCCGCGCGTTCTTCGAGGACCGCCAGTGGGCCGAGATCACCGACTGGGACGGCGAACTCACCCCGCACTACGACCAGGCCCGGCGCATGCTCGGTGTCGTGGAGAATCCGCACACCACTCCGGCCGACGAGATCATCCGCTCGGTGGCCGAGGAGATGGGCGTCGCCGACACCTATGTTCCGACCCCCGTCGGCGTGTATTTCGGCGAGCCCGGAGTAGCGAGCCCGGACCCCTATTTCGGCGGCGCCGGACCCGAGCGCACCGGCTGCATCGAATGCGGCGAATGTATGACCGGTTGCCGGCACGGCGCGAAGAACACGCTGGTCAAGAACTATCTGGGTTTGGCCGAACGCGCTGGGGCACAAGTACATTCGATGACCACCGTGACCGCCCTGCGACCGCAGGACGACGGCAGTTGGCGGGTCGAGACGCGCCGCACGGGCCGATTCCGAGGTGGGCGGCGCAGCTTCTCGGCGCGGTACGTGGTGCTGGCGGCGGGGACCTGGGGAACGCAGCGGTTGCTGTTCCGGATGCGCGACACCGGGGTGCTGCCCGCGCTGTCGCCGCAGCTGGGCGTGCTGACCCGCACGAATTCCGAGGCGATTCTGGGTGCGGGCCGCACCCGGGTGGACACCGGCCTGGATCTGACGGCGGGTGTGGCGATCACGTCGTCGTTCCATCCGACCGCCGACACCCATATCGAGCCGGTGCGCTACGGCAAGGGTTCGAACACGATGGGGCTGTTGCAGACCTATCTGGTCGACGGCGGGAAGGCGGTGCCGCGGTGGGTGCGGGTGCTGGCGATCGCGGCCACCCATCCCGTGCGGACGGTGCGGTTGTTGCGCACCCGGCGATGGAGTGAGCGGACGCTGATTCTGCTGGTGATGCAGAGCCTGGACAATTCGATCACCACGTTCACCCGGCGTGGGCTGTTCGGCCGCCGCTACACCAGCAGGCAGGGCTACGGTGAGCCCAATCCGTCGTGGATTCCGGCCGGTCACGAGGTGACGCGGCGGGTGGCGGACAAACTCGGCGCCACCGCGGGCAGCACCTGGCCCGATATTTTCGGTGTGCCGATGACGGCGCATTTCATCGGCGGGTGTGTGATCGGCGGCGACCGTGAGCACGGTGTGATCGATCCGTATCACCGCGTGCACGGATATCCGACGTTGAGCATCGTGGACGGGTCGGCGATCTCGGCTAATCTCGGGGTGAATCCGTCGTTGACGATCGCCGCGCAGGCCGAGCGGGCGGCGTCGATGTGGCCGAACAAGGACGAGCGCGATCCGCGGCCGCCGATGGATCTGCCCTACCGGCGCATCGATCCGATCGCGCCGGTAGCCCCCGTCGTTCCGAACTCCTCCCCTGCCGCGTTGCGGCTGCCGATCGTGGAGGTCCGGCACACCTCGGCGGGTGGCCGCCCGGCCTGAGCCGGCGTGGTTCCGGTTCTCGACGTCAGCGCGTGAGGCGTCCCAGCAGCGCTGAGGCGCAAGCGATTCCGAGGAGGGCGGCCAGGACGAGGACGCCGAAGTCGGTCCACAGGTCGGCGGTGCCGCCGACGAGCAGTCCGCGCAGGGCGTCGACCTCGTAGCTGAGCGGGTTGACGTGGCTGACGGCGTGCAGCCAGCCGGGCATGAGCGCCAGCGGGTAGAGGGCGTTGGAGGCGAAGAACAGCGGCATGGTGATGGCCTGGCCGATGCCCATGAGGCGGTCGCGTTGGGTGACCAGCCCGGCGATGGTCATCGACAGGCAGGCGAAGAACGCGGCACCGAGGACGACGACGGCGAGGGCGCCGAGCAGCTTCAGCGGGTTCATCGTCATGTGGACGCCCATGATCAGAGCGAGGACGACGATGATCAGCACCTGGGCGATGGCGCGTACTCCGGCGGCGAAGCATTTGCCGGTGATCAGCGCCGCGCGGGGTGTGGGGGTGACCATGAGTTTGTTGAGGATGCCGGCGTCGCGGTCCCAGATCAGTTGGATGCCGTAGAAGATCGCGATGAACAGTGCCGATTGGGCGATGATGCCGGGTGCGAGGAAGTCCAGGTAGGGCATGTCGCCGGTGGGGATGGTGTGCAGGCGGGCGAAGGTGGTGCCGAAGATCAGCATCCACAGCGCGGGTTGCACTGCGCGGGTGACCAATTCGGTGCGGTCGTGGCGCAGTTTCTGCAGTTCGACGATCGCGAAGGTGGCGATGCGGGAGCCCAGGGTGGCGATGCGGGCGGCGCCGTGCGGGGCGTGGCGCAGGGGCGGGAGTTCAGCCGGCGCGTTGAGCGGTTCGGCGGGTGCTTCGGACACCGCGCAGTCCTCCTTCGGTGGTGGGGTCGTCGTCGAGTCCGGCGTCGGCGTGGTGGCGGAAGACGTCTTCGAGGGTGGCGTGCGGGCCGAGTGCGGCTCTCAAATCCGCGGGTGCGCCGGCTGCGCGGAGTTTTCCCTTGTGCAGCAGGGCGATTCGGTCGCAGAGGCTGTCGGCTTCGGCCATGTAGTGGGTGGTGAGCAGGACAGTGGTGCCGAAGCGGGTGCGAAGGTCGTGGACGCGTTCCCAGACGCTGTCGCGGGCGATGGGGTCGAGGCCGACGGTGGGTTCGTCGAGGATGAGCAGGGCGGGCCGGTTGACGAGGGCCTGGGCGAGTTCGAGGCGGCGGATCATGCCGCCGGAGTAGCCGGCGGCGAGGCGGTCGGCGACGTCGAGCAGGTTCATGGCGTCGAGGGCTTCGGTGACGCGGTGGCGGCGTTCGCGGCGGGGGACGTCGAAGAGGCGGGCGAACCAGGTGACGTTCTGGCGGCCGGTGAGGGTGGCTTCGATGGAGAGTTGTTGGGGGACGTAGCCGAGGTTGTAGCGGATGTCGGTGTCGTGGCGGCCGGCGCGGAAGCCGAGGATGTCGACGGTGCCGTGCTGGATGGGCATGAGGGTGGTGAGCAGGCGGATGGTGGTGGTTTTGCCGGCGCCGTTGGGGCCGAGGAGGCCGAAGATCTCGCCGCGTTCGATGCGCAGGTCGAGGTGGTCGACGACGGTGTGGTCGCCGTAGCGGTGGGTGAGGTCGCGGCAGTCGATGGCGGGGTGGTGTTCGGGTGGGTCGTGCGGGGTCATCGTCGTCCTTGTTCGTGGTCGTGCAGGAGTTCGGTGATCTTGTCGACGACGGCGAGGCCGCGCAGGAGGTCGTCGCGTTCGGCCGGGGTGAGGGCGTCGAGGGCGGTGGCGACGATGTCGTGGCGGCGTCTGCGGATGTCGTCGACGTCGCGCTGGACCCGGGCGGGCAGGCTCAGGCGCATGACGCGGCGGTCGGCGGGGTCGGGTTCGCGGACGAGGAGGTCGTCTTTGACGAGTGCGGTGACGAAGGTGGAGACGCTGTTGGGTGCCAGTCCCATCTCGGCGGCGGCGGATTTGACGGAGATGTGTGGGTTGCGGCCGACGAGGCGCAGGAATTCAGCTTGGGAGGCGCTGACGCCGGGCCGGTCGAAGGATCGGCCGGCGATGCGCCCGACTTGGCGGCGGAAGCGGCCGAAGGCGCTCATGAGCCGAGGGACCAGTTCGGCGTGGGTGGCGGGTGGGGTGGTCACCTCCCCACAATACCTCTGACTCAGAGCTATTTTCCTGTGAGTCTCCCCCGAGTCCCGGGACGGCTCCGGCGACCTGCGCCTGTGTTAGGTTGTGATCGACGTCACGCGGCCGGCGGTCTTCCCGGATCGGACGACAGTGATCATCGGACGACAGTGATCCCGGACGGCCGGTCGCCCATCGCATCGACCGGAAGGAGATCGCCGTGGCCACCGACCGGATTCTGGTCATCGTCACCAATGCCGGGGAATACGAGAAGGTCGGCTATCGCACCGGGCTGTGGCTCGGCGAGCTGACCCACTTCTACGACTATGTCACCGAACACGGCTATACCGTCGACATCGCCAGTCCCGCAGGCGGATTCGTGCCCATCGATCCGGAGAGCCTGGCCCGTGACGTCCTCGCCGATCTCGGCACCGACCGCCGCTACCGCGACCGGGAATTCATGGACCTGCTCGACCGCACGCGCAGTATCGGTGAGATCGAGGTCGAGGATTACGACGCGATCTACTTCACCGGCGGGCACGGGGTGATGTTCGACTTCGGTGGCGACGATCTGGGCGCGCTCACCGCGGCCTTCCACGACAGCGGCCGCGTGGTGTCGGCGGTGTGCCACGGTCCGGTCGGATTGCTGAACGTCCCGCTGGAGAGCGGGGCGGCGCTGATCGCCGGGCGGCGGGTGACCGGGTTCTCGTGGCCGGAGGAGGAAGCCGCTCAGCGCGCCGACGCGGTACCGTTCAGTCTTCAGGACGAACTCGTGAAATTGGGCGCCGACTACAGCATGGCCGACGAGCCGTTCGGACCTTACGTCGTCACCGACGGGCGGCTGATCACCGGTCAGAACCCCGCCAGTGCGCGCGGCGTGGCCGAAGCGGTGGTCGCGACCCTGAAAGGAGAGCAGCGGTGAGCGATTCCGGCAGCGATATCGACGTCGAGGTGCCCGCCAGCGGAACCGGGTGTGCGGAGTGTGTCGCCGCCGGCGGTTGGTGGGTGCATCTGCGTCGGTGCGCGCGCTGCGGGCATGTGGGGTGCTGTGACACCTCCCCCGCCCAGCACGCCACCGCCCATTTCCGCAGTACCGGCCACCCGATCATCCAGAGCTTCGAACCGGGCGAGGACTGGTTCTACGACTACCGCGACGGCGCGGTCGGTGAGGGACCGGAACTGGCGCCACCGACCAGTCACCCGGAGACGCAGCCGGTGCCGGGGCCCGCGGGTCACGTCCCCGCGGACTGGCAGGACCACATTCACTGACGGCGCCACACCGGGTTACCGACCGCTCCGCCGGCCCGGCGTTCAGTGTTCGTCGTAGCGGATGCGGTGCGCCGCGGCGATCGGGTTGATCTTGCGCGGGTCGAGTGCGCCGTCGGTGAGTACGGTGGGGCCTGCTTCGAACAGGTCTTCCAGATAGCATTCCCATCCGCCCGGCGACGATATCTGGAGCACTGTGGGCGGCGGGTCCGAGACCGCGCGCAGGGCGTGCGGAATCCCTTGTGGCAGTAGGACGAACGTGCCAGCCGGTGCGACGAACGACCGGTCGTCGAAGTCGACTCCGAGCTCACCGCTGAGCACGTAGACGCTTTCGTCGGCCACCTCGTGCGTGTGTCGCGGGATGTCTCGGGCCAAGGTCACCTCCAGCAGTGAGAACCGGCCCTCGGTGTCGGCTGTGGCGGCCTTGACCGCGAAGGCGGGTGGCATCGGAACCCGCCCCGGGCGCACCTCACCCGGAGCCACGTGGAGAAATCTGTTGTGCGACATCGTGCTACCCTTCCCGCGGGACAAAACGGAATCGGAATCCGCTTCCGTCTCGATGGTAGCCGGAAAGGACGGACAGGTGTCAACACCCGCGACGCCACGAAGAACCCGCGCCGACGCGGCCCGCAACCGCGACCGCCTCCTGGACGCGGCTCGAGAGTTGTTCGCCGAGAAGGGCTCTCAGGTGCAGTTGCCCGACGTGGCACGCGCCGCGGGTGTCGGAGTCGGCACGGTCTATCGCCACTTCCCCACCCTCGCCGAGCTCGTCGACGCGGCGGCCGAGCAACGCTTCACGGAGATCGAGAACTACGCTCGCGCAGAGTGTCTCGCTCACGCCGGCGAGGGGCTGCGACGCTATCTGACGCATGTGGGCGAGCTGCTCAGCGCCGATCAGGGCCTGTCCGCGGCCGTCGAAGCCGCCCGCCGGTCGCCCGGCAGCGAGCCGCGCGGATCGTCTCGCGCCCGGCTGGAAACCGTTGTCGGCGAGATCATCACGCGCGATCGAGAGGCCGGTGCGCTGCGGCAGGATTGCACGGCCGCGGACGCCTACATGCTCGTCGGTGCGATCTCGGCGACGATCCGCACCGGCAGCGGCGACTGGCGGCGCCTGCTGGAACTGATGCTCGACGGTCTGCGGCCGCGCGACTCGTCGTAGCGGCGGCGCGACACCGATGCGAGTCCGCCTTTTCCGGCCTTACGCCCGGATTGACACCTGTAAGGTACGGCGTGCCGGGTGTGTGGGGGCGCCCGTATTCGCCGGCGGGTGAGCTGTGGCAAGGAGGCGTGAACGTCGTGGACGAGGACGTCGACCTGACCGACCTGGACCGGTTCACCAGCGGATTTCCCCATCCGATATTCGATCGGCTGCGACGCGAGGCGCCGGTCTGGTTTCATCCGCCCACCGCGCACAGCCCCGGCGGCGACGGTTTCTGGGTGCTCAGCCGCTACGGCGACATCGTCGCCGCGGCCACCGACACCACGGTCTTCTCCTCCGAATCCGGCGGCGGACGCGACGGCGGCGGCACGACGCTCGAGGATATGCCGCTGGGCGTGCCGGTCGGGGCGCTGCTGAACATGATGGACGACCCCCGCCACGCGAAGATCCGTCGCCTGCTCGCACCCAGCACCACCCCGCGAGCGCTGCGGCGGATCGAGGACGACCTGCGCCGGCGCGCGGCCGCCATCGTGGATGCGGCCGTAGCGAAGGGTGAGTGCGACTTTCTCACCGACGTGGCCGCGGAACTGCCGCTGCAGGCCGTCGCCGAGCTGGCCGGTGTGCCGCAAGCCGATCGCCACGAACTGATGAACTGGGCCGACGTCGCCCTGGACTACGACGGCCGCGAAGTCGGCGAGGTCGACGACCGTCTCGCCCGGGCACAGGCCCGCATGTTCGCCTACGCCGCGGACCTGTTGCAGCGCAAACGCGGCGCACCGGGTGCGGATCTGCTGTCGGTGATCACACACGCCCTCGTCGACGGCCAGCCGCTGACCGACGCCGAACAACACCTGTTCTTGAGCCTGATCGTCGCCGCGGGCAGCGAGACCACACGCAACTCCATCGCCCTCGGCACGGCCGCGCTCAGCGAATCGCCGCAGTTGTGGAAACAGTTGCAGCAGGACAGAACTCGCCTCCCGGGCGCGGTCGAGGAGATGTTGCGCTGGGCATCCTCCACCCCCTACAACCGGCGCACGGCCACCGCGGACGTGTGGATCGGCGGCCACCGCATCGCCGCCGGTGACAAGGTCACGCTGTGGTGGGCCTCGGCCAACCGCGACGACAGTGTGTTCCCCGACCCGCACCGGTTCGACATCACCCGAAACCCCAACCCGCACCTGGCTTTCGGGCGGGGCGTGCATTTCTGCCTGGGCGCCTCGCTCGCGCGGATGGAGATGCGGGTCATGTTCGACGCGCTGCTCGACCGGGTCGAAACCCTCACTCCGCGCGGGCCCGTCGAGTACGTCCGCAGCAACAAACACAGCGGTATCCGGCATATGCCGGTCACGATCGGCGCCCGATGAGCGCCGAGTGGCCCGTGGATGACCCGCCCGAGTGAAAGGAGCCGGCCTGTGGCCAGCGAACCGACCGTGGAGAACGTCAGCCGGCTGCAAAGCTCGAGTCGCGACGTCACCCAGTTGCCCGCGCTGCTCGCCGACTGGCTGGCCACGGTCATGCTGGACGGGCAGCGGCCCGAGATCTCCGTCGTCGGCGGGATCGACGCCAACGGCATGTCCTCGGAGACGATCGTGCTCGGCGCCCGATGGGACGACGACGGCGCGCCCGTGCACCGGAAATGGGTGATGCGGGTGGCGCCCACCGGCTCCGACGTTCCCGTCTTTCCCGTCTACCGTCTCGACCATCAAGCCGCTGTGATCGAGGCCGCCGGTCGGGCCGGTATTCCGGTTCCGCGGGTGCGGTTTCTGGAGAACACGGCGACGGTGCTGGGTGCCCCCTTCTTCATCATGGACTACGTCGAGGGGATCGTCCCGCCCGATGTGATGCCGTATACGTTCGGCGGCAACTGGTTCTTCGACGCGGCACCCGAACAGCAGCGCCTGCTGCAGGACGCCACCATCGAGGTGCTCGCCACCCTGCACTCGATCCCCGACGCGGGCACCGCATTCGACTTCCTCGTCGCCGACCGCACCGGCGACACCGCCCTGCGCAAGAACCTCACCTGGCTGCGGGCGTGGTACGAGTTCGCGGTGGCCGATATCGGTCGGTCACCGCTGGTCGAGCGCGCCTTCGACTGGCTCGACACCCACTGGCCCGAACAGATCGCGGCCGGTGAGACCGTGCTGCTGTGGGGCGACGCGCGCATCGGCAACGTGCTCTACCGCGACTTCCGTCCCGCCGCCGTCCTCGATTGGGAGATGACGACGGTCGGGCCACGCGAACTCGATGTGGCGTGGTGTGTGTTCGCGCACCTGGTGTTTCAGGAGTTGAGCGGGCTCGCCGGACTGCCGGGATTGCCGGACATCTTGCGCGAGAACGACGTTCGTGACACGTATCGGCGCCTCACCGGTGTCGAACTCGGCGATCTGCGCTGGTTCTACGTCTATTCGGCGGTGGTGTGGGCGTGTGTGTTCATGCGCACCGGCTCGCGCCGGGTGCATTTCGGGGAGATGGATCGGCCCGAGGATGTCGAGTCGCTGTTCTACCACGCGGCCCTGCTGCGCACGCTGATCGGGGAAACGACGCAGTGAACCGCTACTGCCCGCCTGCGAGATGGTCGAGGATGATCTCGTTCACCGCCTCCGGTTTCTCCAGGTGCAGGAAATGCCCGGCGTCGTCGATGCGGACGACGCGGCTGCCCGGGGGCAGGTGCCGGTCGAGATCCTGGAAGAAGCCGGGCCGCAGGCAGCCGTCGGTGGCGCCGTAGAGCTGCAGAATCGGATGGATCGGTGGCGACATCAGCAGCCGGTCCAGGTCGCGGGGCCGCGTCGACCGCGGGCGGACCAGTTGCCGGTAGTAGCCGATGATCGCGGAGCGGTGCTGCGGCGGGGCGGCCGCGGCGAGGTGGGCGAGGTCGTCGGTGGCGTCGTATCCGGGAGACCACCGGCGCCACAGGAACGCGGTCATCGGGGTGAAGAAGCGTTCGGGAACGACCGGAAACTGGTTGGCGAGGATGTACCAGCTGTTCACCGACTGCGCCAGTGTCCGCGCCACGTGGCGGGCGAGATCGTCACGGGTGATCCTGACACTCGCCAACGGTGGAACCGCCGCCGCGACGAAGGACCGGAACGGCGATTCCGGCAGGGCGGCAAGGGCATTCGCGGTGAAGGCGCCCCAGTCGTGGCCGATGACGACGGCCCGCTCGGCGCCCAGGCGCTCGGCGATGCCGAGGGCGTCGGCCACCCGCGAACCGGTCGACACGTCACCGTCGGCCGGCACCGTCGACGGCGCATATCCGCGGCTGAACGGCGCCACGGCATAGTACCCGTGGTCGGCCAGCGCGGGTCCGAGATGGCGCCACGTCCAGGCGGTGTCGGGGTAGCCGTGCAGGCACAGCGCGAGCGTCGCCGCGGGATCGCCCCAGGTCAAGGCGTGCAAGCTGACCTGTCCCAGATCGAATTCGGTGCGATCCGGCGCGGGAGTGAATGTGGATGCCATCGTGCCTCGTCGGTAGTTCCGCACCCGCTGGGTCCGGCGTCGGCTTTTGCTGTTGACAGGCGTATATCCTAGTGTCTGATTCATGGTGGAGGCCGCGATACAACCCCGCCCGCCCCGGCGCTCGCTGGCCGGCCGCTCCGCCGAGACCGTGGACCGCTTGCTCGACGCCGGTCTCGAGGTGTTGCGGGAGCAGGGCTACGACCAGCTGTCCATGCGGGAGGTGTGCCGGCGCGCCGGGCTCACGCACGCGACCGCCTACGGCTATTTCTCGGCGAAACAGCATCTGGTGGCCGAAGCGTACTGGCGCCGGATCCGCACCTGGTGTGCTCGACCGGTCCTCGGCAAGACGCCGTCGCAGCGGCTGGCGAGCGTATTCACCGAGATGGGCGAGCTGATGTCCGAAGAGCCGGAACTGAGCCTGGCCGCCTCCGCCGCGATCCTCAGCCACGACCCCGATGTGTCGGCTCTGCGCACCCGCATCGGCGCAGCGATGAGCGACCGCGTCCGCACCGCCCTGGGCGACACCTGCACCGGCGACCTTCTCGACGCGCTGAACATCGCGGTCAGCGGCGCGATGATCCAGGCCGGGACGGGCTACTACAGCTACCGGGAGATGGCGGTCCGGCTGACCTCGGTGGCCCGCCTGCTGCTGGCGGCCGGCGACCACTGAGCCGATCCACGCGGTGGGGTCGAGCCGTACGGGGGCGAGGCGGCACCGAGAGCATTCACCGGGAACGATCATCCGCGGCGCCGGTCGTGGAAGTACCACATTTTCGCCCGGAGGGTCCGAGTTGCCGGTCTAGACTGCTGCGGATCAGCCGATGAGATTCCCGAGATCCTCGCACCGGGATTCTCGCACCGGATACGAGCGACGGCCGGGCAACCGGCCGGGTGCGAGGGTGAGTCGATGAATGGCGGCAAGACACTGCGGGCCTGGTGGAACGATCCGGTCGACTACCGCTGGCTGGTACGCAGCCTGACGGCCCGATCCGCGCTGGGTCCGTTGAAAGTGCTGGTCGGTGTCGCCGGGGCGATGATCGCGGCGATGGGAGCGGTGATCACGGGCTCACCGGTGGGACCGCCCGGCCATCCCGGCATCGCGTCCACGGTCGGGGTGTCGTGCGGGGCGCTGTGGGCACTGCGCTGGTGGTTGCTGCGCTGGCCCGGCAAATTCGAATCGCTGCTGCTGATCGGCGGCGCCGACGTGCTGTTCATCCTCGAATTCCTGCAGGTGCCGGATCGGGTGTTCGCGGCGATGGGCACGGTACTGCTCGTGGTCACCGGCAGCTACCTCGGCTTCTTCCACAACGCGCGGGTGTTGGCGGCCCATTCGGCGTGGTCGCTGCTGGCGGTGATCGTGATGTCGGTGCGCATCGCCACCGGCGGCGGACAACTTCGCCTCGCGGTCGCGGTCGGCTTGCTGCTGTTCGTGTCGGTGGTCAGCGCGGTACCCGCCCTGCAGATCCTCTACTGGCTGCTGCGCACCGAATCGATGTCGGATCCCCTGACCGAACTGCTGAACCGTCGCGGCCTCGAGATCCGGCTCCCGCTGCTGGTCGACCAGCACCCCGCGGTCAGCGTCATGACCTTCGACCTCGACAAATTCAAAAACGTCAACGACACCTGGGGACACCGCGTCGGCGACACCGTGCTGGTGCGGACCGCCCGCCGCCTGCACGAGGCCGCCGGACGAACCGCGGTGGTGGCCCGTACGGGGGGCGAGGAATTCGTGGTCGCCACGCCGATCGCCGCCGCCGACGCCGCCCACGCCGAGGGCGAACGCCTGCGCCGCACCGTCGCCGAACCGTCCGGAACCACGGTCGAGGTGACCGCCAGCGTCGGTGTCGCGGTCTACGACGCGACGACCTGTCCGCGATGCCCGCGACCGACCCCCGACCGGCTGCTGCAATCCGCCGACGCCGCCATGTACCGCGCGAAGCAGGCCGGGGGAAATCTGGTCGTGGTCGAGGACCTCACCCCGCCACGGGATCACCACCGGGCCACCGGATAACCCGTGGATGTGCGCTGCTCGCCCGCCGGCACGGAGTCGACATCGGCCCGCAGGGGCGGAAGGGGGCGCCAGGACACCGGCACCTGGCGCATGAGCAAGGCGCAGTCGAGCACCGCGGTGCCGGGCGGAAACCGGTCCCGGTCGTCGAAGACAGTGGACCGGACCGATTGGACCTCGACCGGCTCGACGTGCCACGCGTTCGTCTGGAGTTCGAGCCCATCGAAGCGTCGACCGCCACGCGTGGCCGAGAATCCGGCCGAGCCACGCCGGAAGAAGTCCGATGCCTGCGCCAGATCGGCGAACAGTTCGCTTCCCCGGAACCGCTCAGCGGTCCGGACGTCCACGCTCACGGAGACCGTCTCGTCCTGACTGGTGAAGGCCACGTGCAGGTCCTGCGCTGTTTCCCGCACGTCGAATCGCGCCGAACTGTGCTCACCCGGAAACAGTCGGCCACCGGCGAGAACATTGATCACCGAGCCGCTGTCGCGGCGCGGGATGTACACACCGGTCGAGCGTCCCCGCGGACCATCCCACTCGACCGCGATGCGATGTGCCGCGTTCTCGCTGCGCAGCCCGACCCAGCCGGGCAGCCGACTGGGTCGGAACTGCCCGAGGCGGATCAGGCAGATGCCGGCAACCGCCCAACCGCCCACCAATTGAGGTCGCATCGGCGGCGGCACCAAGCTCGCAGCCGCCTCAGGGGCGACGCGGTAGTTCACCAGAAGGCGTCGCTCGACGACGCTGGACATCCGCGGAGGTCTCATCAGGTTCCCTCGTTCTCGGTGGTTCGCGGTCTGCGCTGTCTGACGATGACCTGCTCCGGGCAGATCGCGCTCAGGAACCTGCCGACACACAGTGCCAGTCGTTCCTCGACAAGGGAGTAGAAGATTCGATTGCCGGCTCGTCGTTCTCGGACGAGCCCGGCTGCCTTGAGTACGCCCAGATGCCGGGAGATCGACGGACCGCTGATCGGAAACTTGGCGGCGATATCCCCTGCGGTCAGCTCACCGGGGCGCAGATCCTCCAGGATCTGCCGGCGCGTGGGGTCGGCCAGCGCGCGGAACACTCCGGTTTCCTCTTCAGGCCCGTACTCGGTCATTCTCGCACCTTAGCACTTTAGCTAAATAGCGAATAAAGAAAACTATTTCAGTCGCCGGATCACCTCATGCCACAGACATCGGTTTTCGCCGATCGGTGATCAGCCGGTGTGGATCGACAAAGCGATGAGCATCGCCGTGCGTTTGGCCGGATCGTCCGGATCGAGGAAGTCCAGTTCACGCATCCGCCGCATCCGGTGACGCACGGTGTTGGGATGGACGTCGAGAGTGCGAGCCGCGGTGTTCGGATCGCCGTGGGCTTCCAGCCAGGCCTTCAACGTGGGCAGATAGTGGGTGCCGGCCCGCTCGTCGATCTCCGCCAGCTGGGCGACGGGATCTCGCGACGGCAGCCGGCCGGTGGAGGCCATCGACCGCAGGCGCTGGATCAGGACCCGATCCCAGGCGGTGTCGTAGCAGGCCGGTGCCGGGGTGTTGGCCGCCGGCAGCGCCATGCACTCGTCGGCCTCCTGACGGCTCGCCGGCAACTCCCGCGCGTCGGCGCAGCCGCCGATGCCGGCCACCACGCTCATATGCGCGGGCAGGCTCGCGGCGATATCGGCGATCCACCGATACGCCGGCGCCGGATCGTCACCGGCGGGCAGCACGGTGTAGACGGTATTGCCGAACAGCGTGCTGCGGCCCAGGCGCGACCAGCCGAAACCGGTGGTGGCGCGTTCGAACGCGAGCAGGATGCCGGCGTTGCGTTCCTGCTCGGCATGCGCTTGTAAGGCGATGACGCGAAGATCGCGGGCCGGGATGCCGAGTTTGCCGATCGCGGCCTCCGCGTCGGGGCTGCCCTCGATCAACTCGATGACCAGTTCGGACTCCACCTGCCGTTCCAGATCGGCACTGACCCGGGACCGCAGCAGATGCAGCGCGACAGTGTGCGCGCCCTCCTGCAGGATCCGGGCCCGATCCGCCGACAGCGGCTCGCGACCGGACACCCACACCGAACCCAGCAGTTCCCGGCCCGCGCGCACCGCCGCCACCGTGCGCCCGTGCAGACCGTGCTCGGGGGCCGGCGGGATGTAGCGCGGCGCATCGGAGCGGGCCAAGTGCGCGAAAATGCCCTGCTCCTCGAAGAATCGGCGCACCCGATCGGGCATGCGCCGCCCCAGAATGGTGTCCGAGCGGACCGGGTCGGTGTCGTGGTGCGCGGTGGAGTAGGCCATCACGCGCGAGAGCTGATCCTCGATGGTCACCGGTCCGTCGAGGGAGGCGGAGATGGTGTCGGCGAGGGCGAACAGATCGCTGGGACCGCGCCCGGATTCGGTTTCGCGGCCCTCGAGGACCAGCCCGTAGACGACCGAGGCGATCTGGCTCCAGGACACGCTCGGATCGACGGTCATCAGCGCCGGCCCACGATCGCCGAGCAACTGCCGGATCCGGGCATCCGGTGTCTCGGAGGTGCGGGCCACGATCACCCGGGCCCGGGCGTCCATTCCCAGGGTGAGGGCTTCGGCGAGGTCGGCCGCACCGACCGCGAGGAACACATCGCCGGTAGCCGCGTGCGGGCGGATCGGGTCGTGGACCGCGACGCTGTGGATTTCGACGGCACGGTCCACGACGGTGCCGTGGAGGCGGGCGCCGTAGCGGCTCACGATATTGATCAACCGGTCCAATTTGACCATCGGTGCAGCTCACGACTCCTTCCGGAACTTCGGGCGATCGTCATGCTGTTCGTTGTCGACAACAGCGCCCGTCGAGATTGTTTGGTACCGACAATGTAGCGGGTAAGACGGCGGGTCACTCTGGAGGTGGACCCTCGGTGCGGCGGATGTGGTGTCGTCCGGGGGCCGGGTGTTGTCGGCAGTGGACGAAGAGAATGAGATGACGGGAACCGAAAGCGTCTGGTTGACGCAGGACGCGTACGAGCGGCTGCGGCGGGAATTGCTGGAGTTGCGGGCGGCGCAACACGGCCCCGGCGACGAGGACGGGCAGTCCGCGGCCGGGCGGCGGTTGCGCCGGCTGGAGTTGGAGGAGTTGCTGGATCGTGCCGTGGTCGGGCAGGCGCCCGCCGACGACGGCATCGCCGAACCCGGGATGGTGCTGACCGTCCGGTTCGACGACGAGCAGACCGAAACGTTCCTGCTGGGCCGGCGCGACGGCGCCGACACCGAGGAACTCGAGGTCTACTCGCCCGAGTCACCGCTGGGCAGCGCGCTCACCGGCGCCCGGCCCGGACAGGTGTGCTCGTACCGGATTCCCAGCGGGGCGTCGGTGAACGTGACATTGCTCGAGGCGGTCCCCTACGGCATGCACCTGCGACGGCGTTGATCGCGGTCGGCCGCGGCGGACTCGGCCGGAAAGTGAGGTCGTGAGATGGATTGGCCACATCTGCTCAGGTTCGTCGGTGTCACCGTCGCCTTCTCGGCGCTGGTGCTGCTGATCCTGGTACCGCGGAAGGTGACACGCCGATTGTGCTCGCACTGCGGGCATTCCAATATCGTGCACGACCCGGTATCGGGCCGCTGCCGCAGCGCCGTGGACGCCGGAGTCCTGGTGTCGCGCGATCGCGGCGCCGGGCTGCCGACCCAGCCCTGCCGATGCCAGGACTATCGCGGCGAACTGTGACCGGCTTCAGGAGTGCGTGCCCGGTTGCCGGCGCCCGGCGAGGAAGTAGGCGATCGGCACCGCGCCCGCCGAGTTGAGCAGCGTCACAGCGGTCGCCCACCGCAGTTTCGACCCTCGGATCTCGGCGGCCGGCCGGCGCGCGATATCGATGAGCGCCGCCAGTTTCAGGATCCCTTCCACCACGGTCGCGGCCACGATCAGCCGTCGCGTCCGCTCGTTCAGTTCGCTCCACCGTTTCCTCGCCACGAGCACCCCTTCCAGCTCCGCCACGTTTCGATCACCTCATAGTGCACTGCGGGCAACCGCCGATCCAGGGTCGAAGGGCCCCGCGTTTCGCGGGGGCCGGGTAGGGTCGGTTCGGCGGCCCGGGCCGCGTCACCGGTTCGGCTCCCCGTAGCTCGTTCACTGAATAACGAACCGCGACAAGCGGTTTCGTCCGACACGGATCATCAGGTCAGCGGCGGTGCGGCGAAAGGTGAATCGATGTGCCGATTGTTCGGGCTCAGCGCGGCACCCCAGCGGGTGCACGCCACGTTCTGGTTGCTGGAGGCCCCCGACAGCCTGGCCCGCCAGAGTCGCCGCGAACCCGACGGCACCGGGCTGGGCACCTTCGAAGCCGACGGCGAACCGCTGGTGCGCAAACAGCCCATCGCCGCCTACGAGGACCAGCAGTTCGTGCGCGAGGCCATGGAATGCGAGTCGGCGACCTTTCTCGCCCACGTGCGCTACGCCTCCACCGGGGCGACGGTCGCGGCCAACACCCACCCGTTCGAACAACACGGGCGGCTGTTCGCCCACAACGGCGTCGTCGGCGGCCTGCCGGAACTGGAACGCGCCCTGGGTGACTACCGCGATCTGGTCGCCGGGCAAACCGATTCCGAGCGGGTCTTCGCCCTCGTCACCCGATGCATCGACGAACACGACGGCGATGTCGTCGCCGGGATCGGCGCCGCGGTCGGGTGGATCGCGGACAACCTGCCGGTGTTCGCGCTGAACTTCGTGCTCACCACCGCGCAGGATCTGTGGGCGCTGCGCTACCCCGACACCCACGACCTGTTCGTTCTCGAACGCGCCGCGGGCGGACCCGGCGGCGGCAAACATCTCGACCACGCCGGCACCGGGCCCCTCCGCGCCCATTCCTCCGCGCTCGCCGACCATCCGGCCGTGGTGATCGCCACCGAACGCATGGACGCCGACCCCGGCTGGCGTGATCTGCCGGTGGGCCGGTTGCTGCACGTCGGGCCCGATCTGGTGACCACCCGCCACACCGTCGTCGACCACGCGCCCCGGCACCGGCTCACCCTCGCCGATCTCGGCGAGCACGCCGCGGCCTCGCAGCGAGCCACCACCTGAGACAAACGTCTGTAACAGGTTCTATTTCCCGTGTTACTGTCACTTCCATGAGACGGGGAGCCGACGCGGCCGCACGCAGTGGTGGGGTCCGCTGATGGTGGATGCGCGCACACCGGTCGTCGTGGGCGTCGGCCAGTCGATCGACCGCATCGACACGCCCGAGTACCGGCAGATGTCGTCGGTCGAGCTCGCCGCCGCGGCCGCCCGCGCCGCCCTCGAGGACACCGGCATCCGCTACGCCGAGGCCGCCGCGAGCGTCCAACTCATCGCCGGGGTACGCCAATTCGAGATCTCGGCACCGGTGCGCGCCCCGCTGGGACGCTCCGACAACTACCCGCGCTCGGTGGCGCGACGACTGGGCATCGATCCGGCCCGCGCCGTGCTCGAGGTGGTCGGCGGGCAGGGCCCGCAACATCTGCTCACCGAGTTCGCCGCCGACATCGCCGCCGGGCGACTGGAATCGGTGCTGATCACCGGGTCGGACGCGATCTCGACCGAGCGCTACTACGCCGGCCGAGACGACAAACCCGACTTCACCGAAACCGCCCCCGGACAGCTCGAGGACCGCGGCTTCGGATACGAATCGTTCGTCGACGACAACCTCATCGCCCACGCCGTCATGGGCGCACCCACCCAATACGGCCTGCTCGAGAACGCCCGCCGCGCGCGCGTGGGCGCGACACCGCAGCAGTATCGCCTGCAGATGGGAAAACTGCTGGCCCCGTTCACCTCCGTGGCCGCGAAGAACCCGCTCGCCGCCGCGCCGGTCGAGCGCAGCGCCGAGGAACTGGCGGCCGTCACCGATGCGAACCGGATGATCTGCGACCCGTATCCGCGCCTCATGGTGGCCCGCGATCTGGTCAACCTCGGCGCCGCGGCCGTGGTGATGTCGCTGGGCAAAGCCCGCGAGCTCGGCATCCCTGACGACAAACTGGTGTATCTGCGCGGCCACGCCGACCTCGAGGAACAGACCCTGCTCGCGCGCCCCGACCTCGGCGCCGCACCCACCGCGTGGACGGCGGCGCGAGAAGCGTTGCGGGTAGCCGGAATCGGCCTCGACGACCTCACCACCATCGATCTCTACAGCTGCTTCCCCGTCGCGGTGTTCAACTTCTGCGACGGCACCGGACTGGCCACCGACGACCCGCGCGGGCTCACCGTGACCGGCGGGTTGCCGTTCTTCGGCGGCCCCGGCAACAACTACTCCATGCACGCCATCGCCGAAACGGTGGCCCGGATGCGCGAGCAGCCCGGCGCTTTCGGCCTGGTGGGCGCCAACGGCGGCATCATGAGCAAATATTCGGTCGGGGTGTACTCGACCACGCCGGCGCCCTGGGCGCCCGACCGCAGCGCACAGTTGCAGCGCGCTGTGGCGGCGGCCCCGCGGGTGCCCAGCCGGGCGCGCGCCGACAGGCCGGCGCGCATCGAAACCTACACCGTGCGCCACGCATTCGAGCCGCGCACCGGACTGGTCGTCGGGCGCCTGCACGCCGACGACAGCCGGTTCCTGGCGTTGATGGCGCCGGAAAGCCTTGGCGCGGTGGACGATCCGATCGGCCGCGACATCCTCGTCACGTCGAGCGAGAAGGGCAACACCGCGGTCATGGTGCCGTGACCGGCCGCGGACGCGGGAACGGAGAGATTGATGGGGTTCGTTCAGCCGGAACTACCGGTCGTCGATCAACAGCAGTGGCAGAGCAGCGACCGCAGTGAGCGCATCCGGCTCATGGCGCGGCACTGGGCCGAGGTCGGCTTCGGCACACCGGTGGTGCTGCACCTGTTCTATGTGGTCAAGATCTGCCTCTACATCCTCGGCGGCTGGCTGTTCGCGCTGAGCACCAGCGGCATCGACGGATTCACCGACGTCGGCAGCTGGTGGTCGGAACCGATCGTGTTCGAAAAGGTCGTACTCTACACGATGCTGTTCGAAGTGATCGGGCTCGGCTGCGGATTCGGCCCGCTCAACAACCGCTACTTCCCGCCGATGGGATCGATCCTGTACTGGCTGCGGCCCGGCACGATCCGGCTCCCACCGTGGCCGCGCGTCGTCCCGCTCACCCGCGGCACCGCGCGCACCCCGGTCGACGCCGCGCTCTACGCGCTGCTGCTGGCGGTGCTGCTGTGGGCGCTGCTGTCCGACGGCACCGGCCCGATCCCCGCACTCGACACGAATGTCGGACTCCTGCCGGCCTGGCACGTCGGCCTCGTCGTGGCCGTGCTGGCGGTGCTGGGACTGCGCGACAAGGTGATCTTCCTGGCCGCGCGCGGCGAGGTGTACGGCTCGCTGGCGGTGGCGTTCCTGTTCGGCGGCGCCGACGCGATCCTCGCCGCCAAACTCGTCTTCGTCGTCATCTGGATGGGTGCGGCGACCTCGAAACTGAACCGGCACTTCCCGTTCGTGGTCTCGACCATGATGTCCAACAGTCCGATCGTGCGCCCGCGATGGCTGAAGCGCCGCTTCTTCGCCGACTTCCCCGACGACCTGCGCCCGGGACGGTTGTCGCGGTGGGTCGCCCACAGCGGCACCGCGGTGGAGATGTGCGCGCCGATCGTGCTGTTCTTCTCCCACGGCGGCTGGCCCACCACGATCGCCGCGGTGATCCTGCTGTGCTTCCACCTGGCGATCCTCACCGCCATCCCGATGGGTGTGCCGCTCGAGTGGAATGTGTTCATGATCTTCGGGCTCGGGGTGCTGTTCGTCGCGCACGCCGACATCGGCTTCGCCGACGCGGCGCACCCCTGGCTGCCGGTGCTGCTGTTCGCGGTGCTCGTCGCGGTCGTGATCACCGGCAACCTGCTGCCCTCGCGGATCTCGTTCCTGCCCGGTATGCGCTACTACGCCGGCAACTGGGACACCACGGTGTGGTGCCTCAAACCCTCGGCGGCACAGAAGATCGACCACAACATCGTCGCGATCGCGAGCATGCCGCAGGCGCAGATGGAGCGCTACTACGGCAAGGACCGAGCCCAGATCCCGCTGTATCTCGGCTACGCCTTCCGCGCCATGAACACCCACGGCCGCGCCCTGTTCACCCTCGTGCACCGCGCCATGCCCGCCGGTCGCGAAGACGAATACACCATCACCGACGGCGAACGCATCTGCAGCACCGCCATCGGCTGGAACTTCGGCGACGGGCATATGCACAACGAACAACTCATCGCCGCCCTGCAACAGCGCTGCCGCTTCGAACCCGGCGAAGTCCGGATCGTCCTGCTCGACGCCCAGCCCATCCACACCCAGGTGCAGGCCTACCGCCTCGTCGACGCCGCCACCGGCGAATTCGAAAGGGGCACAGTGCGAGTCGCCGACATGGTCGAAAGCCAGCCGTGGGCCGACAACCTGCCCGTCCACGTCACCAGCACCGCCGGCCCGACCGTGCCCGCCTGACATCGGCGCGACCGCGGGCGCGGTCACCGGGCGTGGGTATGGTGAGTCATGTCTTTCCAGCCGACCCGTTGGACTCCCCCGCCCGCACCCGCCCGGGCCCGCGCCCCGCACAGCGAACCGCCCATGCCCGAGCTGCGGCTGCTCGAACTCCCCGGCGCCGGCCCCGAGGACGTGGTACTCGCACCCGACGGGCGGATCCTCACCGGCATCGCCGACGGCGCCGTTCTCGCCGTCGACCCGGCCACCAGCGCGGTCGAGCAGATCGCCCATACCGGCGGCCGCCCCCTGGGCCTGCACGCCGAGGCCGACGGATCGCTGCTGATCTGCGACGCCGACCGCGGACTGCTGCGCCTGGACCGCCCGCACGGCACTCTGGAAACTCTCTGCGACCGGGTCGACGGCGTGCCGCTGAATTTCGCCAGCAACGTCGTCGCCGACACCGACGGCACCGTGTACTTCTCCGAATCCACCCGCCGCTACCCGCTCGACGACTATATGGGCGACATCCTCGAACACTCCGGCACCGGCCGGCTGTTGCGCCGCACCCCCGACGGCGGCGTCGACACCCTCGTCGACGGGCTGCAATTCGCCAACGGCATCGTCCTGGCCCCCGACCGCTCCTGCGTGCTGGTCGCCGAAACGGGCGGCTACCGCATCGCCCGCCACCACCTCACCGGACCCCGCGCCGGTGACACCGACTACCTCGTGGAGAACCTGCCCGGCTGCCCCGACAACCTCGGGCTCGGCAGCGACGGCCACATCTGGGCCGCGCTCGTCACACCGCGAAACCCCATCCTGGACAGGCTGCTTCCGCTACCCGGCGTGCT
This sequence comes from Nocardia violaceofusca NBRC 14427, assembly GCF_963869435.1. NCBI lineage: Bacteria > Bacillati > Actinomycetota > Actinomycetes > Mycobacteriales > Nocardiaceae > Nocardia > Nocardia violaceofusca. Next base: position 210,639 of record NZ_CAWMPM010000004.1, on the reverse strand, counting down.
GCGCCGCCTCGTGCGCGCCATTCCACCCACGCTGCAGCCGAAACCCGCCCGCACCGTCTGGGTACAGGCCTACGACTTCGACGGCGACCTCGTCCACGACCTGCAACGCGACGCAGACCGGTACGCGATGGTCACCGGCGTCGCCGAATCCGGCGGCACCCTGTACCTGGGCAGCCTCAGCGAACCGGCCATCGCGGTCGTGCGCCTGCCCTCCTGAGACGGCCTGAGTCGAATCATTGTGCTGCAACACGTTTCACTGGCGTCGCAGTGTTCCGGTGATAGCGCCGATCGGACCGGTCATCGAATAGGCGAGCGTGCGATCCGGGTTCAGCGTGAGGGTGGAGGACTGGCCGTCGTCCATACAGGTCGGCCCCGACACCAAGCGGGCGCGCAGCGTGATCACGGACTCGCTCGCCGAGGTGAGGGTTTCGGCGCGCCGGCAGGTGACACCACTGGTCCGGCCGGTATTGCTCGCACTACTCAACTCCGTCCCTACCGCGCCCGCGCGCAGGGTGACGATGATGTCGTAGGTGGCCAGCCCGTCGGTCGCGGTGCCCTTCCACGTGCCCGCGTAATCGGCGGGCAGCGCCGACAACTCACTCGCCGCGGCCGTCGTCTCGGCCGTCGCCTCCGGCGTCGACGTCTCCTCGAAAGCGCCGGTCTCCACCGCGGTGTCGGTACCGGCTGCCGATCCCGGACCGTCCGAGGACGCACTGCGGAAGGCGAGCGTGGCACTGATCACCGCCGCGGCCACCAACAGCACCACCACGCATCCGATCACGACCACCCGGCGCCGCGACGAATCCCGCTGTGCGAGAGGGCTTTCGCTGTGCCCGGCGCCCGGGGGGACGCCGGGCGGAGCCCAGGGCGAGGGCGACGGCGCACCGGGTGTGTTCGCATGCCCAGCGGCGCCGGTCCGGCCCGCCGGCCCGATCAGCGTCGAGGGAAGTTCGGGCGTTCCGGGCCGCGGTGACGGAATGTGCGGCGCCGGATCGGAATCCAGATCCAGCAGCATCACCGCCTGCCGGCTGATCGCCTCCAGGATCGGTCCCGGCAACCACCCCGACCTGGCCTCACCCAAAGCCGCACACTGTCTTTCGATATCGGCGGGCGTCGGGCGATTGCCGGGCTGTTTGTCCAGACACGCCCCCGCGATCGGACGCAACGCCGCCGGCAGGCCGTCGAGCCGAGCCGGTTCCTGCATCACCCGCCACAGCATCGGAATCGAATCACCCGAACCGAACGGCCCGCTGCCGCTGGCGGCATACACCAGCACCCCGCCGAGCGCGAACACATCGACCGCCGGCCCCACCGGCGCATCGCCCCAAATATGTTCCGGCGCCATATATCCCGGCGAACCGATCACCTTGCCGGTCGTGGTGAGCGAGTCGTCGTCGACGGCGCGGGCGATGCCGAAATCGATCAGCCGCGGCCCGTCGAGGGTCAACAGCACGTTGGACGGTTTCAGGTCGCGGTGCACCACCCCGGCCGCGTGCACATCGGCCAGCGCCCGCGCCAAACCCGCCGCCAGCGGCACCAGCGCCGATTCCGGCAGCGGCCCGAACGAGTCCACCGCCTCACGCAACGACAACCCCGCCACGTACCCGGTCGCCAGCCACGGCCGCTGCGCCTCCACATCGGCATCCAGAACCGGAACCGCGTGTGCACCCGTCACCCGTCGCGCGGCGGCCACTTCCCGCCGGAATCGGGTGCGGAACTCGGGATCATCGGACAGATCCGGGCGTACCACCTTCACCGCGACGGTGCGGCCACCGGCGTTGCGGCCCAGATAGACCCGGCCCATCCCACCGGCGCCGAGCACCCCGAGCAGACGATACGGGCCGATGGTCGCCGGATCACCGGACTCCAATGGGAGCATCTGGGCTCGTCGTTCCTTCCCGGCCGTGCCTGCCGCATGCGGGCTCGCTCGATCACACACGAGCGCGGCATCCGCCGCAAGCCGGAGCCCGGGTGGCTCAGGTCGGCTGCGGAACCGGTTCCTCGTCGGCCGCGTCGGGAACCTCGGTACCGGCCAGCGAAACGCCCGCGGTCTCCCGCAGGAAGAACCACGCCACCAAACCCACCAGGCACGCCCCGACCATGTAATAGGCGGGGAACAGATGCCAGCCGGTGGCATCGATGACCGACTCGTTGATCAGCGGCGCGGTACCACCGAACGCGGCGGTGGAGATGTTGTAGCCCAACGCGAATCCCGCGTAGCGCACCTGCGTCGGGAAGATCGCCGGGAACGTCGCCGAAATCGTCGACAGCTGCGGAACATAGAGCAGGCCGAGCACCACGAAGCCGACGATCGCCCACGCCGCACCCTGACCCATCAGCCAGTACATGGGGATCGCCAGCACCGCCAGCCCCACCAGCGACACCAGCCACATCGGCCGCCGCCCCACCCGGTCGGAGACCGCACCCGAGAGCGGCAGCACCAGCGCCATCACGATCTGACCGATCAGCACCATCGCCGTGGTCTCGGAATCGCCCATGCCCAACGTGTTGTGCAGATAGGTCGGCTGATATGCCAGCAGCGTGTAGTTGACGACGTTGAGCGCGACCACCAGCCCGGCGATGGTCAGCAGTTCGCGGCGGTAGTCGCGCAACAGAATCCGCAACCCGCCCTGGGCCTTCTGATGCTCGGCGACCTCGGTGAACACCGGCGATTCGTCGAGCTTGCTGCGCAGATACCAGCCGATCAGACCCAGCGGCACCGCCAGCAGGAACGGGATCCGCCAGCCCCACGATTCCATCGCGTCGTCGGAGAGCAGAACCTGCAGGATCAGTACCACCGTGGAGCCACCGACGAATCCGCACAGGGTGCCGAATTCGAGGAAGCTGCCGAGGAATCCACGGCGGCGCTCATCGGTCGATTCCGCGATATAGGTGGCCGCGCCACCGTATTCACCGCCGGTCGAGAAACCCTGCACCACGCGCAACAGGATCAGCAGGATCGGCGCGGCGATCCCCACCGCCGAATGGGTGGGCAGGATGCCGATGCAGCCCGTGGCCGCGGCCATCAACAGGATCGTGGTGGCCAGCACGACTTTGCGGCCCACCCGGTCGCCGAGCGGACCCCACACCATGCCGCCGATCGGGCGCAGCACGAAGGAGATGGCGAAACCGAGCAGTGTGCCCAGGGTGCCCAGCGAGCCGGGGAAGAACGCGTCGGTCAGATAGGAGGCCGTGGCCGCGTAGACGCCGTAGTCGTACCACTCGGTGGCGTTACCCATGGCCGCGGCGGCCACCGAACGTCGTTGCTGGGCGTGCGGCAGGCTGGTGCTCACGCGCGCTCCTCCTCACCTGTTTTCGGTTGCTGCGCGCCCGGCCGTGAAACTGCGACGGGGGACACGAAACACACGGGTACCCGGTGGGCTGTCCGGCAAACCGGGCGCCGGCGGCGCGGCCGGCTCGAGCGGTGGGATCCACCTGCGATGATATCGGGGTGGGTGACTCCGCTCACAGCGCCACGCGGCCGGTGAACAGGAGTCACCGGCCGGTGCAGCGCCGGATTTGCCGGATATGGTGTCTGATTTGCCGTTTTGTGCTGCGGGGCGGCGCATCCGGTCCGCGCGACTCCGGTGGCGGCCCACGTACATTGACCCGGATATCGCTGGACTCCGGGATGCCCGGACAGATGCTCCCGAGGGGGACCACGTGACCGCCACCGCCACCGGACGACCGCGTTCGGCTTTGACGGAATGGTTGCTGCAGGGCGCCGACGAGGACCGCTACTCCCACCATCCCGGCCCGATGGTGAAGCAGGCCGAAGAACAGCACCAACGGTCGTGGTGGCAGGTGATGTGCCTGACCGGCGTCGACTACTTCTCCACCCTCGGCTATCAGCCCGGTATCGCCGCCCTGGCCGCCGGTGTGCTGTCCCCGCTGGCGACGCTGGTCCTGGTCGCGCTGACATTGCTGGGCGCGCTGCCGGTGTATCGGCGGGTGGCCCGCGAATCCCCGCACGGCGGCGGGTCGCTGGCCATGTTCGCCGACATCCTGCCCCGCTGGACCGGCAAACTGTTCATCCTCGTCCTGCTCGGATTCGCCGCCACCGACTTCGTGATCACGATGACGCTGTCGGCGGCCGACGGCGCCGCCCACATCGTCGAGAACCCGTTCGTGCCGCACGCGCTGCGCGGGCACGGCCTCGCGATCACCCTCACCCTCCTCGCTCTGTTGGCGGCGATCTTCCTCAAGGGATTCGCCGAGGCGATCCGGATCGCGATCGGGCTGGTCGGGGTCTATCTGGCCTTGAACCTGGTCGTCGCGGTCGTGGGCGTGTGGAAGGTCGCCACCGCCTCGCACCTGATCGTGGACTGGGGCCACGCCATGACCGCCCAGCACGGCAGCGTCTTCGCGATGGTGGGCATCTCGTTGCTGGTGTTCCCCAAACTCGCGCTCGGACTGTCGGGTTTCGAAACCGGAGTGGCGGTGATGCCGCAGATCAAGGGCGGCCCCGACGACACCGAGGAGCACCCGGAACGCCGCATCGTCGGCGCGCGCAAACTGCTGACCACCGCCGCGCTGATCATGAGCGCGTTCCTCATCGTCACCAGCTTCATCACCGTGGTGCTGATCCCGGAGCGCGAATTCGAATCCGGTGGATCCGCCAACGGCCGCGCACTCGCCTACCTGGCCCACCAGTACCTGGGCAACGGCTTCGGCACCGTCTACGACATCTCCACCATCGCCATCCTGTGGTTCGCCGGCGCCTCGGCCATGGCCGGACTGCTGAACCTCGTGCCGCGCTATCTGCCCCGCTACGGCATGGCGCCGGAATGGGCGCGCGCCACCCGGCCGCTGGTGCTGGTGTTCGCGGTGATCGCCTTCGGCATCACTTGGTACTTCGACGCCGACGTCGATGCCCAGGGCGGCGCCTATGCCACCGGCGTGCTGGTGCTGATCACCTCCGCCGCCGTCGCCGTCACCCTGTCAGCGGCGCGAAAACATCAGCGCGGCAAGGCTTTCGGATTCGGCGCCGTGGCGGCCGTGTTCGTCTACACCACCATCGCCAATATCGTGGAACGCCCCGAGGGCGTGCAGCTGGCCTCGCTGTTCATCATCGCCATCATCGTGGTGTCGTTCGTCTCACGGGCGCGGCGCGCCTTCGAACTCCGGGCCATCGAGGTCGACTTCGACGACAAGGCCGCCTGGCTGATCGACAAGATCGCCGCCTCGGGCACCATCCGCATCGTCACCCACGACCTCGACGACGTCGACGCCCGCCGGCCCGACGACTACCGGCAGAAGGAAGCCGAACAGCGAATCGAGAGCCACATCCCGGCCAAGGCGCCGATCCTGTTCCTCGAGGTGATCGTCAAGGACGCCTCGGAATTCTCCACCGACCTGCACGTCGGCGCGGTCGAAATCGACTGCTACAAGATCCTTTCCGTCGAAGCCGCCGCGGTGCCCAACTCGATCGCCGCGATCCTGCTCGCGATACGCGACCGCACCGGCATGAACCCGCACGTGTATTTCGAATGGACCGAAGGCAATCCGCTGCTCAACCTGCTGAAATTCCTGTTCGTCGGTGAGGGCGAGGTGGCGCCGGTGACCCGGGAGATCCTGCGGCGCGCCGTCGCCGATCCGAATCAGCGCCCGCACGTGCACGTCGACAGCTGACCGCCCGGCCACACGGGGTAGTTCACGGCCGGCGGTGCCCCGGCATATCGCGAGCGAACACGCCCGTCGCCCCCGCGAGACCGTATGCGCGGTTGTGTTGGGACAATAGGGCGGGCCGACGGTGCGACTGTCGGGGGCTGCGGCGGCCCGGACGCGCGTGAACCGGACAGCTGGTGTTTGCGCAACGGTAACCCCAATGTGAGACAACCGGACGTCCGATAGCCGGAACGGGAGAGGCAGGCAGAAACGTGATCGTCGGTTCGCAGTCGGGCGCGGGCGCTACCGATGCGCCGCCCACCGCGCCCTCGGGCAGCGACACGAATGGTGAGCCCCCCGAAGCCCTGGCGGACTCCGAAGCACTCACAGACTCCGAGGCCGTGACGGACGCAGAAGCCGCGACAGACTTCGAAGCTTCGACGGACGCAGAAGCCCGCACGGATTCCGAGACCGCGACCCACTCCGGGACCGCCTCCGAATCCCGAACCGGCGCAGATATCAGCACCTCCAGCCGGACGGTGACCGGCACCGACGGGCAATCGGCACCCGAGGCCGGCGACCCGGACTCCGCGCAGCGCACGGCACACGCTCCGGTCTCGCCGCTGCTGCGCGGGGCTTCGGCGGCGCAGCCCCGGACACTGGTCGACATCCTCGCCGAAACAGCACACGCATACCCCGACGCCGATGCCGTCGACGACGGCACCGAGGTGCTGACGTACCAGGAGTTGCTCGCGGCGATCGACGCGTCGGTGGCCGAGTTGCGGGCGGCGGGTATCCGTCGCGGCGACCGGGTCGGCGTGCGGATCCCGTCGGGAACCGCGCGGCTGTACGTGACCATCCTCGCCGTCCTGCACGCCGGGGCCGCCTACGTGCCCGTCGACGCCGACGATCCGGAGGAACGCGCCGAGCTGGTCTTCGGCGAGGCCGCGGTCGCCGCGGTCGTCACCGCCGAGGGCATCACCGCCGTACAGCGAGACGACATCCCCGCGACCCGGCGAGACGACACTGCCGCCGGGCCGGAAGGCACCGCCACGCGCCGCGACGACGACCGGGTGGCAGCCGATCCCGACGCGACCGGGCCCACCGTCGACGACGACGCGTGGATCATCTTCACCTCCGGCTCCACCGGAACCCCCAAAGGTGTGGCGGTCACCCACCGCAACGCCGCGGCCTTCGTCGACGCCGAAGCGCGAATGTTCTTGCAGCAGGAGCCGATCGGGCCCGGTGACCGGGTGCTGGCCGGACTGTCGGTGGCCTTCGACGCCTCCTGCGAGGAGATGTGGCTGGCGTGGCGGCACGGCGCATGCCTGGTCCCGGCGCCGCGCGCACTGGTGCGCAGCGGGATGGATCTGGGGCCGTGGCTGGTGCGCCGCGAGATCAGCATCGTGTCGACGGTGCCCACGCTGGCCGCCATGTGGCCGGCCGAGGCGCTCGACGCGGTGCGGCTGCTGATCTTCGGCGGCGAAGCGGTCCCCCCGGAACTGGCCGAACGGCTCGCCGGCACCGACGACCGCGAGGTGTGGAACACCTACGGGCCCACCGAGGCCACCGTGGTGGCGTGCGCGGCGCAGCTCACCGGCACCCCGCCGGTGCGCATCGGATTACCGTTGGACGGCTGGGACCTGGCCGTCGTCGACACCGACGGCAGGCCTGTCCCCGAAGGGGAATCCGGTGAACTGGTCATCGGCGGCGTGGGACTGGCCCGCTACCTCGACCCGGCCAAGGACGCCGAGAAATACGCGCCGATGCCGACCCTCGGATGGCAGCGCGCCTACCGCTCCGGCGATATGGTGCGCAACGACCCCGCCGGACTGATCTTCCTCGGCCGCGCCGACGACCAGGTCAAAGTCGGCGGACGGCGGATCGAACTCGGTGAACTCGACGCCGCGCTGCAACATCTGCCCGGCGTCACCGCCGCCGCGGCCGCCGTGCGCACCACCGCCACCGGCACCCCCATCCTCGTCGGCTACCTGTCCACCGGCGACGACGACATCGACCTGCCGCGCGCGCGGGAACTGCTCGCCGAACGACTGCCCGCCGCCCTCGTGCCCCGCCTGGCCGTCCTCGACGAATTGCCCACGCGCACATCGGGAAAGGTCGACCGTGACGCGCTGCCGTGGCCGCTGCCCGGCGCCGACGGCGAACCCGGCGCGGGATTGGACGGCACCGCGTATTGGCTTGCGGGACTGTGGCATTCGGTGCTCGGCGCCGACATCGACGGCCTGGATTCGGACTTCTTCGACCTCGGTGGCGGTTCGCTGTCGGCGGCGCAACTGGTCACCGCGCTGCGCGAACGGCTGCCGCAGATCACCGTCGCCGACCTCTACGACCATCCGCGCCTGGGCGCGCTGGCCGAATTCATCGACGCCGCCGCACCGTCCGAACAGGCACCCACCCGCCACGTCACCCCGACGCCGAGACGCGCGCAATGGATCCAGGTGCTGGCGTCGGTGCCGCTGACCACCCTCACCGGCCTGCAATGGCTGACCTGGCTCGGCGTGGTCACCAACATCGCCTCCCGCTTCGGTGCGCTGCCGTGGATGCCGGGACTGTCGTGGTGGTGGGCGCTGGCCGGATTCGTCCTGTTCATCTCACCGCCCGGCCGGATGGCGATCTGTGTGGCCGGCGCTCGGCTGCTGTTGCGCGGCGTGCGCCCCGGCAGCTATCCGCGCGGCGGCTCGGTCCATCTGCGCCTGTGGACGGCGGTGCGGATGGCCGAGGCGGCGGGCGCGGAAAATCTGTCCGGCGCACCGTGGATGGTGCCGTTCGCCCGTGCGCTCGGGGCACGCATCGGGCGCGGTGTCGATCTGCATACGCTGCCGCCGGTCACCGGGATGCTCGAACTCGGCGACGGGTGCAGTGTCGAACCGGAAGTGGATCTGGCCGGATACTGGATCGACGGCGACCTCGTGCACATCGGTGAGATACGCATCGGCCCCGGTGCGGTGGTCGGGTCCCGCTCCACGGTGATGCCCGGCGCGGTGATCGGCAAGAACGCCGTCATCGAACCCGGCTCGGCCGTGTTCGGGAAGGTGAAGGCCGGACAGAGCTGGGCCGGATCGCCCGCGGTGAAAGTCGGCCCCGCCGAACACCGCTGGCCCGCCACCACACCGCCGCGGGCGCTGCACTGGGTGCTCGCCTTCGGGGTGACCTCGATGCTGCTGTCGGCGCTGCCGGTGATCGCCCTCGCCGCGGGCGGACTGCTGCTGGCCTGGTGGATCCGCGACGAAACCACCCTGACCGGGGCACTGGCGCACGCGATGCTGATGCTGCCCGTGGCCGCGCTGATCGTGCTCGCCGTCTTCGCCGCCGTGACCGTCGTCTCCATCCGGGTGCTGTCGATCGGATTGACCGAGGGCTACCACCCGGTGCGCAGCCGCGTCGGCTGGCAGGCCTGGGCCACCGAACGGCTCACCGACTCCGCGCGCACCTTCCTGTTCCCGCTGTATGCCAGTCTGCTCACCCCGCTGTGGCTGCGGCTGCTCGGCGCCGACGTCGGCAAGGGCGTCGAGGCGTCGACGGTGCTGCTGCTGCCGAAATTCACCAAGGTCGCCGACGGGGCGTTCCTCGCCGACGACACCATGATCGCCGGCTACGAACTCGGCGGCGGCTGGATGCGCATCGGCGGCGCGAAGGTGGGAAAGCGGGCCTTTCTGGGTAACTCCGGGATGACCGCGCCCGGACGGCGGGTGCCCAAGAACGGTTTGGTGGCGGTGTTGTCGGCGGCTCCGGAGAAGGCGAAAGCGGGTTCGTCGTGGCTGGGCAGCCCGCCGGTGCGGTTGCGCCGCACCGCCGGCGATTCCGACACCGCCCGCACCTTCGACCCGCCGCTGAAACTCAAACTGGCCCGCGCGCTGGTGGAGACCTGCCGGCTCGTTCCCGTGATCCTCAGTTTCGGCATCGGCCTGGGTGTGCTGTTCACACTGGCCTGGCTCGCATCCGGGCCCGGATACTGGCTGGCCGCGCTGTGTTCCGGTGTGGTGCTGCTGATCGCCGGTGCGGTCGCCGGCGCGTGCGCGGTGGCGGCGAAATGGCTGATCGTCGGCCGTATCCAGCGGGTGGAACATCCGCTGTGGAGTTCGTTCGTGTGGCGCAACGAGGTGTGCGACGCGTTCGTGGAAACCGTTGCCGCGCCGTGGTTCGCGCGCGCGGCCACCGGCACCGCGGTGATGAACATCTGGCTGCGCGGGCTCGGCGCGCGCATCGGACGTGGAGTGTGGTGCGAATCGTACTGGCTGCCCGAGGCCGATCTGGTCAGCCTCGGCGACGGGGCGACCGTGGAACGCGGTTGTGTCGTGCAAACACATCTGTTCCATGATCGGATCATGTCCATGGACAGCGTGACCCTCGACGCCGGTGCCACCCTCGGCCCGCACTGTGTGGCACTGCCCGCGGCGCGCATCGGCGCCGGTGCGACGGTGGGCCCGGCGTCGCTGGTGATGCGCGGGGACACCGTCCCGCCGTCGACCCGGTGGCAGGGCAATCCGATTGCGCCGTGGCCGGATACCCGGCGCGGCAAGTGAAGGCAGGTCGTCGATGAAGCTGGGTAGAGGTGGCGCCGAGGCGCCGATCGACGACTATCTGCCGCAGAACGGCAACCGCGGCTATCGGGTCTCGCGCTACGAACTGGATCTGGGGTACAAGGTCGCCGCCAACCGGCTGACCGGACGGGCCACCATCACGGCGGTGACCACCGCGGTGCAGCCGCGTTTCGCGCTGGATCTGTCGCAGACACTCAGTGTGGCAAAGGTTTTCGTCGACGGCGCCAAACCCGCCAAATACACTCACACCCGCGGGAAGCTGACGATCACACCCGCCCGGCAGGTCCCCGCGGGAGCGGCACTGTCGATCGTGGTGCACTACGGCGGCACTCCGAAACCGGTGCGTGGACCGTGGGGTGAGGTCGGCTGGGAGGAGCTCACCGACGGTGTGCTCGTGGCGAGCCAGCCCAACGGCGCGGCGTCGTGGTTCCCGTGCGACGATCACCCCAGTTCCAAGGCGAGCTACCGGATTTCGATCACCACCGACTCCCCGTACCACGCACTCGCCAACGGCGTGCTCACCGCCCGCACCACCAAATCCAGCCAGACCACCTGGGTCTACGAGCAGTCCGAGCCGATGGCCTCCTACCTGGCCACCATTCAGATCGGGCCCTACCGCTCCCATCGCATCGACCCCGGACGCGCCACGAAGGTGCCGATGACCGCGGTGCTGCCGCCGCGGCTGCGCACCGCCTTCGACCACGACTTCGCCCGGCAACCACAGATGATGGCCGAATTCGAGCGCCGGTTCGGGCCCTACCCGTTCCACGGCTACACCGTGGTCGTCACCGACGACGACCTCGAAATCCCCATCGAGGCACAGGGATTGTCGATCTTCGGCGCCAACCACTGCGACGGGCAGCGCGGCGCGGAACGGCTCATCGCGCACGAACTGGCCCACCAGTGGTTCGGCAACAGCCTCACCGTGCGGCAATGGCGCGACATCTGGCTGCACGAGGGATTCGCCTGCTACGCCGAATGGATCTGGTCCCAGGCCGGCGGCGGACCCAGCGCCGACCAGCTGGCCCGCGCCGCCCGCCAGAACCTCTCCCGCGACCCGCAAGACCTCGTGATCGGCGACCCGGGACCGGCCTCGATGTTCGACGACCGGGTCTACAAACGCGGCGCCCTCACCCTGCACGCGCTGCGCCTGCGCCTCGGCGACGACGCCTTCTTCACCCTGCTGCGCGACTGGACCGCCCGGCATCGCTACGGCACCGTCGCCGCCGAGGACTTCACCGACCTCGCCGGCCACTACAGTCCCGCACCCCTGCGTGAGCTGTGGGACAGCTGGCTCTACCGCACCGCGCTGCCCGAACTGCCGCAGCATGGGTTGGGGGCGGTCGGCAGCTGAGCCCGATAGCCGAGGCCCCGGCGCGAGGCACCGGTCTCAGGCATCGAATCCGACGTTCGCCAATTGTTTTGCCGCATCCGCTGATTGGCGCAGCCCGGCCTCATAGGCGGGAGACAACGCGGCCGGGTTGAACACGTCGAAGCCGAACACCGACACCGCGTCGGCGTCGGGGGCGAGCGAGATCTCGGTCGCGCCGTGTGCGCTGTCGGAGCGGGTACGGGGGAACATGTGCGCGAGCGGTTCCATGATCACCACGATCTCCGCGCCGGCGGCCAGGTCGGCATTGAGGGCCGAGCGCACGCCGCCGTCGAAATAGCGGGATTCGCCGATCGGTATCGGCGGGAAGACACCCGGCACCGAAGTACTCGCGGCCAGCGCCTGCGGCAACGTCGCCGCCGTGTCACGGGTCCACACCCGCAGTTCACCGGTGCCGATATCGATGGTGGTGACCCGCAGGTCGGCATCCGGCCACTCGGTGACACCGGCCAGCCGGGCGATCCGCTCGACGTGGTCGCCGGGATCTCCGGCATCGGCGGCCAGCGCCAATTCGCCCATGCGGCGGCGGATTTCGCGGGCGTCGCCGCCCGAGGTCCGCAGCGAGAAGATTTCGGCGAGCCGCCGCGGATCCGGCGCGAACGATTCACCGCCGGGCGCCCGGGTGGCGCCCAGGTGTTCCAGATCTCCTCCGGCCGCGAGCACCGCGCCGACCACCGAACCCGCCGACGTGCCCACGATCCGGTCGGCGCGCGCGGGATCGAGCCCGGCGGCACGCAATCCGACCATTACTCCCGCCATCCACGCGATCCCGACGGGGCCGCCACCGCCCAGTACCAATGCGGTGCGGAATCGGTCGGGCGAAGGTGCGGCACACATGAGCGCGACACTACCGGCGCGCTCGCCGCCGCGCAGCGCCTCGGATCATCACGGACCGCGATGCCGGCGGCGGCCTCGCCGGAGTGGCGCACACCACCGAGTAATAGAGCAGCCGCTCTGTTACGGTGAGGGTGTGCCCCGCCCTCGCATTCACGATCTCGATGTCGTTCTCGACCATGCCGAAGCGCTCGCCGTGGCCGCCGGTGTGCCGGCGGTGACCATCCGTGCGGTCGCGGCTGCCAGCGGGATGTCGAACGGGGCGATCTACCACAGCTTCGGCTCGCGCGCGGAACTGGTGGCGCGCATGTGGATTCGCGCCGCGCGCCGGTTCCTGGACGTGCAGAACGAGCTCGTCGACACGGCGCTGGCCGACGGTTCCGGCAGCGATGCCGCCGTGGAGGCGGTCGTGCGCGCGGCCGAGGCGCCCGCGGAGTTCGCCGAACGGTATCCGGCCTCCTCGCGCCTGGTGTCGGTGCTGCGCCACGACGAGGTCCTGGCCGCGGAGCTGCCCGATAGTGTGGCCGCCGAGGTGCGCGCACAACACCGCGGGCTCGTCGCGGTGATGCGGAGGCTGTCGGCGCACCTGTGGCACCGCGAGGACCGGCGCGCGGTCGAGGTGATCACCGCCTGCATCGTCGATCTGCCCACCGCGCTGCTGCTGTCACGCGACCGCCTCGCCGACCCCGACACCCGCATGCGGTTGCGGGCGGCCGTCCGTGCCGCCGTCACCGCCGGGCCACCACCGAAACGCTGACCCGCACAAACACCGCCATCACCGAAAACCGAAGGAGACCCGATGTCCCCCACCCTCACCTACCGTGACAGCGTCGCCGTCCTCGACCTCGGCACGGACGAGAACCGTTTCTCACCCGAGTTCCTCGCCGCCGTGGATACTCACCTCGACACCGTGCTCGCCGACGGCGCCACCGGATTGATCACCACCGCCGGCGGCAAGTTCTACTCCAACGGACTCGACCTGGACTGGTTGAGCGCCAACGGCGACCGCACACCGTGGTACGTCGAACAGGTGCAGGGGCTGCTGGCGCGCGTGCTGACCCTGCCGGTACCGAGTGTGGCGGCACTGCCCGGCCACGCCTTCGGCGCCGGCGCCATGCTCGCCCTCGCGCACGATCAACGCGTCATGCGCGCCGATCGCGGCTACTTCTGCTTCCCCGAGGTCGACATCCATGTCCCGTTCACCCCGGCGCTGGCCGCGCTCGTTCGGGCGAAGCTGTCGGCGGAAGCCGTCACCGCCGCCGTACTCACCGGCCGCCGATTCGGCGGGGTCGAGGCACACGAATACGGCCTGGTCGACGCCACCGCCGCCGCGGGCACGGAGGTCGACACCGCCGCCGCGCTGCTGGCCCCGCTGGGCGCCAAGGATCAGGGCACCCTGGGCTCGATCAAGTCGGTGTTCTACGCGGACGCCTACACCGCTCTGACCGCGTGAAGGTCCCGCGTGGCGCTGCTCAGCGGCCCTTCCACTGCGGCGTGCGCTTCTGCGCGAACGCCAGCACACCCTCGGCCGCGTCCTCCGACGACAGCGCACTGCCCGACACCTCGAGCTGGCGGGTGAACGCGACATCGGTGGACCAGTCCGGTGATTCGTCGATGATGCGTTTGCTCGCCGCCAGACTCAACGGCGCGTTCACCGCGATCCGCTGCGCCAGCTCCAGCGCGGCGTCGAGCGCCTTCCCCGATTCGGTCACCTGATTGACCAGCCCCAGCGCCGCCGCGCGTTCGGCGGAGATCGGATCACCGGTCAGCGCCAACTCCATCGCCACCGCCCGCGGCAACCGCTGCGCCAGCCGCAACACGCCACCGCCGACGGCCACCAGTCCGCGTTTGACCTCCGGGATCCCGAACGTCGAATCCTGGGCCGCCACCACCAGATCCGCGGCCAGCGCCAGTTCGCAGCCACCGGCCAGGGCAGGCCCCTCGACCGCCGCGATCAACGGCTTCACCGGCGGCTGCGCGGTGATACCGAGCGGGCCGCGCTTCTCGGTCATCGGTGTCTCACCGCGCGCGGCGGCCTTGAGATCCATTCCGGCGCAGAAATATCCACCCGCGCCGGTGATGATCGCGACCTGCGCCGACGGATCGGCCTCGTAGGCGTCCAGGGCCCGTTCCAGTCCGAGGGCGGTGGCCAGATTCACGGCATTGCGCACCTGCGGGCGGTTCAGCGTGATGATCGTGATCGGGCCGCGCCGCTCCACCAGCACCGGTGGTGCGGGCGGGGCCGGCAATTCCACCCGTTCGCGGCCCTCGACGCTGATGTCGTGGCCGGATACCGTCACCGGCAGGCCCAGCAGATCGCCGTCGACCAGTTCCGCGATCAGCTCGGAATCGGTGTTGCGCAGCAGGATTCGGCCGCCCGCGGGTTCGATCAGGCTCAGGATCGCCGCCTCCGGCTGTCCGTCGCGGGCATAGGCGACGGTGTAGGCCTCCACCACCGCGGGACCGTCGTGGGTGCCGCGAGCCGGACGCGCCGGCGGATTCTCGATGATCGGGCGCAGATGCCGGTAGGGCTGGGCGGGCGGCAGCGACGAATACACGCCCAGGGCGTGTTTGGTGACATACCAGCCCAGCGAACTCGCCAGGCCGAAGGTGCCCGGTTCCGCGCGCAACCGCGACACCATCGTCGCCACCGCGTGGCCGCCGTAATTGTTGCCCGGACCGCCGCCGAAGGTCAGCCCGCCGGTCACCGACAGCGGACGTGCCGGATCGTCGATCGCCAGCCCCAATTCGCGCGCCGCGATCTGCACCGCCACCGGGAAACACGCGTAGAGATCCACATGGGTCAGCGCCTCGACACCGATACCGCTGTGTTCGAGCACCGCCCGGCCCAGCGTCGCGATCGCCGGTGAGGCGGCCAGCTCGGCGCGTTCACTGGTGAACCACTCGTCGTGTCCGGAGGCGCCGGCGTGGATGAAAATCCACTTGTCCTGCGCGATTCCGGCCTCCTGGGCGGCCGCGGCACTGCACATCACGATGCCGCTGGCCATATCGACGGTCAGATTCGCGCATTCCAGCTTGGTGTAGGGCGTGGAGACCATGCGATTGTCCGGACCGGGCGTGGCGATCCGACCGGCATCGAATTCCTCTGGCTGCCAGGCATATTCGTTGCGCGCCGCCACCGCCGACAGCCGCGACCAGAGTTCGGCCACCGCCGCGGCGTGATCGCCGGGGCTGCGGCCGAGCCGATGCCGGTTCGCCGACTCCAGCAGGGCATACATATTGATCGGCGCGATCAGGCCCGCCGCCGTCTCGGCCGGATTGTTGGCCGGTTTGTCGATACCGATCGAACGGGTCGGCGCGACCTCGGAATCCTGCTGCGGCCAAGCCAGCTCGACACCGGCGCGCTGCGCGGCGGCCTGCGTCGCTCCGGCCTCCGCGCCGGTGACCAGCACCATGTCGTAGTCACCGGCCGCGATCGCCGCCGCGGCCTCGTTGATCACCAACTGACCGCCGTCGCCGCCGAAGGGACTCGACTGCGCGGTGTCGACACCGGCCACACCCAATCGCTGCGCGATGACCGCGCCCATATCGCGGTACTGCCACGACGTGCACGCCACCGCGAACACCGCGTCCGCGCGGCGCAGCAGCTCCTCCCCGGCGCCGGTGTCGGCCGCGGCGCGGCGCAACGCGGTCACCGCGAGCGCGGCCGGATCGCCGTAACCGGAATCCGGTGTGCGCTGGGTGATCTGCCCGACGCCCACCAGCACGGGGGTGCGCGGATCGATCTCGGTGCCCGACGCGCGGTGCCGGATGGGCTGCGCCGCACGCTTTCTCACCGGCCCGGCCGCGGCGATCGCTTCCGGCAGCCGGGCCAGCGACTGCTCCATCGCCTCGCCGAGGCTGCGGGCCACCGACGCGCCCAGCGGGCCCTCGACCGGCGGGCCGCCCAGCCCGGCATCGAAATACACCGTCGCCTGTTCACCGGAACCGGCGACGGTCAGCCAATATCCCAGCCGCACGCCCTGCGGTCCCTCCCCGGCCAGCGCGAAACCGCGCTCACCGGCCTCGACGACCGTCCAGCGCAACTCGGCAGGGATGCCCATCACCAGCGCCCGCTGGGTGAACGTCAGGCCCTCCCGGACGGCGCCGGGGGCTTGGCCGCGCCAGCCGGCGTGCAGGGTGAACCAGTCGGCCAGCCGGCTCAGATCCGACAGATAGGCCGCCACGGTATCGGGTGCCACGGCGATGCTGCGGCGGGCGTGCGCGGATTTGGCGTAGTCGCTCACCCCGGCGGGTGTGAGGTAACCGTCCGCCTCTTCGGCGTGGGTGGCCTCGGGGGCGGACTGTGATCGGGCGGCGCCGACCAGGCCGGTGATCAGGTCACGGGCGATGCGCGGATCTTTGCGCACCGCCGCGAACAGGGCATTTCCCGCCTCGAGCTTGGTGCGTGCGGCGCGGATTCGATCCGATCCCGGCAATGGCGACACCGACAACCTCCTTGTTGCGTCTCGAGACAATTAATCACCCGCTCTTTCGAGGCGTCAAAGACTTGTGATCTGCATTACGTAAGGTTACACTTACGGTTCGTGGGGACTTACCAAGATGGTGCGCTCGACGCTCTCGGGGACCCGACCCGGCGAGCGATCTTCGAACGACTCGGGCGCGGACCTTGCGCGGTCGGCGAGCTCGCCGCCGAACTCCCGGTCAGCCGTCCGGCGGTCTCTCAGCACCTGAAGGTGCTCAAACAGGCGGGGCTGGTCCTCGACGAGGCGATCGGCACCCGCCGGATCTACCGGCTCGACCCGAACGGCATCGACGCACTGCGCGGCTACTTCACCCGGTTCTGGACCACGGCGATGTCGTCGTTCCGCGACCGGGCCGAGGCGGCGGCACACGCCGGGCAGCCGCTTTCGGCCGAAACACTCAGCGGCACAACCACATCCGAGGAGAAGCCATGACACAGCAAACCAGCGACACCCAGGTCCGCGTCGAACTCACCGTCGAGGCGCCGATCGACACCGCCTTCGACGTCTTCACCACCGGCATGGACAGCTGGTGGCCTCGTGAACATCACATCGGCGCGGGGCCGCTGGCGGAAGTGGTGGTCGAACCCCGCGTCGGCGGACGGCTGTTCGGCCGCGAGGCCGACGGCACCGAATGCCCGTGGGGCCGTGTCCTCGTCTGGGACCGTCCCGGCCACTTCGCCTTCTCCTGGGATATCTCCCTGGACTGGAAATACCAGCCCGACCCGGCGCTGACCAGCCGCGTCGATGTCACCTTCACCCCCGTCGACGCCACCCACACCGCCGTCACCCTGGTCCACGGCGACTTCGGCAACCACGGCGAGGGCTGGGAATCCATGCGCGATGCGGTCGGCTCCCCGGGTGGCTGGCCCGCACTGGCCGACACCTACGCCCGCGCCGCCGCGGCCGCCTGAGCGCTGCTACTGCCTGGGCATGCATCGGCTGCTTCGAGCCGGCATCGCGGCGCGGTGAACAATGGGGCGTGGCCGGATTCGCGCCCTGCGGTGCATTCGTCCGGCCGCTGTCCCGATTCGGGTTGATGTGTGGTGGAGGTTTGTGAGTATGGCCGGAGTTTCTTCGGTGCCGACGGCGGCGCTGGCCGCCGGTGGGCTGCTCGGCGGTTTCGCGCTCGCGCAGGCGACCGAGCAGCGGCAACTCGGCGGGGTGGTTTTCGCCGCGGCTACCGCGGCCGCGGTCCCGCGCTGGCGTGCGGCGGTGGGCACTCCCGGGGCGGCCGCGCTGACCGGGCTCTCGGTGGGCGCCATGGGCGCCTCGCATCCGCTGGCCAAGAAGATCGGCGCGTGGCCGTCGGTGGCGGTGGTCTCCGGCGCGGTGGCGATCACCTCGTGGGTTCTCGCCGACCGTCGCGCCTGAACGGCCGAGCCGGCTCGCACCCTGTGCCCGGCCACGGGCACAGGGGATGCCGTTCTCTTCGGACGGCAGCGGGCGCATTCGGCTGATCCGCAGGTGCGACACCCGCGGATCGGCTATCCGGCCCGCAGTTGCGTCGGCTTGCACTGCATTCACTGCGAACATGCAGCCGGTGCACCGCGCACTCTGTGCTCAGGCGGTCACCCGATGCTCAGAGGGTGATGCCCAGCAGTGCGTCGACCGCCGTGCTGACCAGTCCCGGCGCCGCGGTGTCCGGACCGCCGTACTCCAGCGCCTGCTGCACCCAGCTGTCCACGGCGGCAAGTGCTTTCGGGGTGTCCAGATCGTCGGCCAGATGCTGACGCAACCGCGCGACCGTCTCCTCGGCCGCCGGACCCGACTCCAGCGCCGCCGCCTGCCGCCAGCGCGCGAGCCGCTGCTGCGCCTGCTCCAGCACGGCATCCGACCACTGCCGATCGGTGCGGTAGTGGTCGGCGAACAGGCCCAGCCGGATCGCGGACGGATCCACGCCGGCGCGCCGCAACTTCGACACGAACACCAGATTGCCCCGCGACTTGGACATCTTCTCGCCGTCCAGGCCGATCAGCCCGGCATGCACGTAGTGGCGGGCGAAGCGGCGATGCGACACCAGCGCCTCGGCGTGCGCGGCCGAATACTCGTGATGCGGATAGATCAGATCGCTGCCGCCGCCCTGAATGTCGAATTCGGGGCCGAGCCGGTTCAACGCGATCGCCGCACACTCGATGTGCCAGCCCGGGCGGCCTTCGCCGAACGGCGCCGGCCACGACGGCTCACCCGGCCGCGCCGCCCGCCACAGCAGCGCGTCGATCGGGTCGCGTTTACCCGGGCGCTCCGGATCGCCGCCGCGTTCGGCGAACAGCCGCTCCATCGTGGACCGGTCGTAGCCGGACTCGTAGCCGAACTGTTCGGTGGCGTCGTGGCGGAAGTAGATGTCGCGGTATTCGGCGTCGTCGACCACATACGCCGCCCCGGCGGCCAGCAGCTTGTCCACCAGCTCCACCACCTCGCCGACCGATTCGATCGCGCCGATGTAATCGCGCGGCGGCAGCACCCGCAGCTGCGCCATATCCTCGCGGAACAACTCGATCTCGCCGGTGCCGAGTTCGCGCCAGTCCACCCCGTCGCGTTCGGCCCGCTCGAACAGCGGATCGTCGACGTCGGTGATGTTCTGCACGTAGTGCACCTCGTGGCCACCGTCGCGCAGGATCCGGTTGACCAGATCGAAGGCCAGATAGGTCGCCGCATGCCCGAGATGCGTGGCGTCGTAGGGTGTGATGCCGCAGACGTACATGGTGGCGGTCGCTCCGGGCGAGACCGGGCGCACCTGCCGGTCGGCGGTATCGAACAACCGCAACGGCGGTCCGGATCCGGGGACGGCGGGAACGGAGATTTCGGACCAGGACTGCATGATTCGAGGGTAAGGGTCCGCGCGGGCGCCTCGCCCGCCGACCCCGCCTACCGGGCCCGTCGCGGGGTGTTCGCCACCACATCCGACCTCGGCCGAGGCGGCCGATCCGGCGAAGTCAACCGTTGCGCGCCGCGCGCACCGAATGCGGCCCGCACGTCGGCGGATCGACGCGACCGGAGCCGCCGCGGATCAGAACGCCGGCCAGGGAATGGGGCGAGAGCTGATCGGTTGCGGCAGCACCGGATCGTTCAGCAGCTCACGCGCCCGCGCCTCGAGGGCCTCGATCTCGTCGTCGGTGATGTGCTCGGCCAGCGCCGCGCCGATGGGACCCGAGAGACGGTCGGCGAATTCGGCGATATCGCCGAGCAGTTCCTCCCCCACCGGTTCCCCCGCCCAGCCCCACAGCACCGTACGCAATTTCGGTTCGCTGTGCAGGCAGATGCCGTGGTCGACACCGTAGACGCCGCCGTCCACGCCTTCGAGGGCATGCCCGCCCTTGCGGTCGGCGTTGTTTAGCAACACGTCCAGCACCGCCATCCGGCGCAGCCGCGGATCGTCGGCATGGACCAGCGACACCCGCGCACCCGTGCCGTCCACCGCCCGCAGCACCTCGCGGAATCCGGCGGGCACCGCACCGGCGGGCACCAGATCCACCAGATCCAGGCGCTGCGGCGCCGACTCACCCGGGTCGACTGTCTCGATCCAGCGCTGCACCATGCCGGGGCCCAGCGGTCCCTCCCGCAGGATCGTCTCCGGAATCACCGACCAGCCCAGCGCGGCCGACACCAGATACGAGGCCACCTCACGTCCGGCCAGCGTGCCGTCGGGAAAATCCCACAGCGGGCGCTCACCGCGGACCGGCTTGTAGACCACCCGCAGCGGTTCCCCGCCTCCGTCGACCGGCGGAGCGTCGATCTCGCAAACCAGGGTCAGGTTGCTGGCAGTGGTCACCCGCCCGATGATCGATAGTTCACCGCTGTAGAGGCCGTCGCGGGCCGCGCCCTCGTCTGCGGCCGCCGCGCGCGTGGTCACCGGTCCTCAGTCCTCCAGATCGGTCGCGCCGAAGATGTCGCCGCGCTTGTAACCGTTGGTGCGCACACACATGTGGCCCTTGGGCGAAAGCGGTTCCCCGCACAGCGGGCACGGCGGGCGCCCGGCCGCGATCACCTTCGCCGACCGCAACGCGAACTCGCGCGCCTGCTCCGGGGTCAGGAACACCCGC
The DNA here is from genome assembly GCF_963869435.1 of Nocardia violaceofusca NBRC 14427. Taxonomy (NCBI): domain Bacteria; kingdom Bacillati; phylum Actinomycetota; class Actinomycetes; order Mycobacteriales; family Nocardiaceae; genus Nocardia; species Nocardia violaceofusca. Next base: position 189,719 of record NZ_CAWMPM010000004.1, on the reverse strand, counting down.
ACCGCGTCGGGTCCCTCCTCGGTGTCGTCGAGCACCACCGATTCGTCGACCTCGGTCTCGGTGATCGCCAGCAGTTCCACCACCACCGCCCCCGCGTCGGCGTCCCAGCCCAAACCCATTGTCCCGACCCGGAATTCGGTGTCGATGGGCATCTGGAGCGGAGCCGTGTCGTTGACGTCCTCGGCCTGCGGCGGCACCGTCGCGCCGAACCGGCGGGCCACCTCGTCCAGGAGCAGGCCCATCCGGTCGGCGAGCACCTTCACCTGCTGCTTCTCCAGCAGCACGCTCACCACGCGGGGTTCCTGCACGGCCTGTAGGTAGAAGGCGCGATCCCCTGGCTCACCGACGGTTCCGGCGACGAAACGGTCGGGGGTGCGAAACACATGGATTGCTCGGGCCATCTGCACCTCCTGAAACCGACTGCATCACTGATTACGCTCGTTCCCCGAATCGGGGGGATCCGCAATATTCCCATTATCCGCCCGCGCCGCGGCGCCCACCTCACCGCCGGGGACGGGCCCCGCGCGCTGCTCGGATGGTTGCGCGACCGCGGCCAGCGCCGACAGGTCCGAACCGGTGTCGTTGACCCGCCACACGTAGGGGGCGGCCGGGGTGTAGCGCACGACACTGATCGAGGCCGGTTCCACCACGATGCGCTGGAAACCGTCGAGATGGATACCGAACGCGTCGGCCAGCAGCGACTTGATCACGTCGCCGTGCGTGCACGCCACCCACAGCACGTCGCGGCCGTGGCGTTCGGCCAGCTCGGCGTCGATCGCGCGCACCGCGGCCACCGCCCGGTACTGCACCTGGGCCAGGCCCTCACCGCCGGGGAACACCGCACCCGAGGCGTGCTGCTGCACGACCTTCCACAGCGGCTCCTTGACCAGCTCCGACAGCAGCCGGCCGGTCCACTCGCCGTAATCGACCTCGAGCAGGCGCTCGTCGGGTTCGGGTTCGAGGCCGAGTTTGTCGGCCAGCGGCGAGACCGTGCGCGTGCAGCGCAGCAGCGGGGAGTGCGCGATGTGCTCGATCGGTAACGGTGCCAGGCGTTCTGCCACGGCCAGTGCCTGCTCGGTGCCGCGCTCGGTGAGCTCGACGCCCGGGCTGCGGCCGGCCAGCGTGCGCGCGGTGTTGGAGGTCGACACCCCGTGCCGCAGCAGGATCACCGTCATGGGACCAGACTAGGCGATCACCACCGCCGAGCTCGCGCCGTCACCGGCCCGCGACCTCGGACGCAGCGCCCGTCTATGCGGAACACGCTGGTGTGCAACGTGTTTCGCTGTCGGAGGAATCGGCGTCCGGGATCCGGGCCGGGCTCCCCGCACCGGCGGGCGCTGTGGTGCGCCTCGCATCTTCCGGCGGTTCGGGAGTGGTATCCGTTTCCGGGACCGGTTGTGGCCCTAGGCTCGGACACTGTGACAAGAGTTGGGGCGGTGTGGTGATGGAACAGCGGGCGGTGGGTCGTAGTGGCCTGCGGGTATCGCGCATGGGGCTGGCCACCCACACCTGGGGCCGGGAAACCGATGCCGAGGACGCGGCGGCGCAGCTGGTGGCCTTCGTGGAGGCCGGCGGAACGCTGGTCGACACCTCGCCGGTATATCAGGGCGGAGCCGCCCAACGCATGCTCGGCGAGCTCGTGGGTGAGCTGGTGCCGCGCGACGACCTGGTAATCAGCGGATGCGCGGGCCTGGTGCCGGTGCCCGGTGTCACCGACCCCGACGGCGGGCCCGTGGCGGGCATCCACTGGAGTGTGGACGCCTCACGCCGCACCCTGATGCGTCAACTCGACCGCACCCTCGCCGAACTGGGCACCGACTACCTCGACATCTGGAGTGTCGCGGCCTGGGATCGGCACACCCCGCTCGACGAGATCGCGGCCACCCTCGACCACGCCGTGCGCTCGGGCAAGGTGCGCTACGCAGGTGCGCGCGGCCTCAGCGCGTGGCAGCTGGCCACCCTGGCCTCGGCCGCCCCGATCGTGGCCGCGCAGTCGCCCTATTCGCTGCTGGCACGTGGCGCGGAAAGCGAACTGCTGCCGGCGGCCGGACACCACGGGGTCGGATTGATCGCGGCCTCGCCGCTGGCCGGTGGCATTCTCACCGGCAAATACCGCGACGGCGTGCCCGCCGACTCGCGCGGCGCCGACGAGGCGACCGCCGCCGAGATCCGCGAACGTCTCGACGAACACGCCACCCGGGTCGTGGACGCGGTGGTCACCGCCGCCGACGGACTGGGCACCTCACCCCTCGCGGTGGCGGCGGCCTGGCTGCGCGACCGGCCCGGCGTCGCGTCGATGATCGTGGGCGCACGCGACATCGGCCAGCTCACCGGCGTGCTCGCCGCCGAAACGCTGGAACTTCCGCGCGCGATCGCGGCCGCCCTCGACGACGTCAGCGGCATCTGACCGGCCGAGCCGGGCGAACGCGCGGGGACAGGGCGATGACAACCCGTCCGCGCGACCACTTAGGCTTGCCTACATGAGGTGTCTCGACGTCCGTTCGGCCCGCGCCGCCTCCGCCGCACCGGCGGGGCAGAAGGCTGGGACGACCGCACAGAACCGTTCGGCATCGACCGAGCCGGGGGCGTGGCGGATGGCCGGCACCCGGTGGTTGCTCACGCTGCTCGGGGTCGTGCTCGTCGGAGTCACCACCGCGTGCGGCGGCAGCGGCACCTCGGGCGGGCAGCAGGGGGCGGCCACCGCGACCCTCGCGAATCTGGATCCGACGCCGATCGGCCCCGCACCGGCACCGGCGCTACCGGTCACGGTCCACTCGTTCGACGGCGCCGAGGTCACCGTCACCTCCGCGGAGCGGATCGTGGCCGTCGACCGCTACGGCACCCTCGCCCAGACCGTGTGGGCGCTGGGTCTGGGGTCGAAACTGGTGGGCCGGTCGACGTCGGCGTCCTTTCCCGCGGTGCGTGATGTGCCCAACGTCGCGGGCGGCAACGGCAGCATCAACATCGAAGCCGTTGCCGCGCAACGGCCCACGGTCTTCCTCACCGACACCACCAGCGCCACCCCCACCATGCGTGATCAGCTGCGTGCGCTGGGCATCACGGTCGTCTACTTCGATCCGCAGCGCACCATCGACGGCGTCGGCCCGCAGATCCGGTCGGTCGCCGACGCGCTGGGCGTCCACGACCAAGGGGTGAAACTGGCCGACCGCACCCACGCCGAAATCACCGCCGCCACGGCCGCGGTGCCGAAACGCCAGCCGCCGTTGAAGATCGGATTCGTGTATCTGCGCAGCACCGCGATCACCATGCTCGCCGGGCCCGGCTCGGGCGCCGATTCGCTGGTGACCGCGCTGGGCGGCGTCGACGCCGGAACCGCTGCGGGACTCACCGAACCGTTCACCACCATCACCAGTGAGGCGATGATCAGCGCCGCACCGGACGTGCTGCTGGTGATGTCGGACGGGCTGAAATCGGTCGGCGGTGTCGACGGCCTGGAGAAGGTGCCCGGTGTCGCGCAGACGCCGGCCGGACGCAACCATCGCATCGTCGACATGTCCGATGCGGTACTGCTCAGCTTCGGCCCCGAGACCGGGCATGTGCTCGAAGCGCTGTCCAAGGCCGTCTACGGCGCCCAGCCCGCATGACCCCCGGCGATTCACCCGGCGAGGAGTCCGCCGATTCCGATCTTCGTCCTGCGGCGCTGATTCCGGCGCGTCCGGACCCGGTCCCCGACGCCCGCGCGGCCGGGGAAGCCGTCGTCGGCCCGCGCACACCGCGTCGCTGGTCCCGCATCACCGTCGTCTTCGCGGTATCGATCGCCTTACTGGTGATCCTGGCGCTGATCTCGGCCGCTGTCGGACAGGTTCCCACGACCCCGCTGGAGGTGGCCGGCAGCGTGCTGCACCGGATCGGGCTGGACTGGGGGCCGATGCCGCACCACCCCGCCGGTGAGGTCACGCTGTGGCAGGTGCGGTTCCCGCGCGTGGTGCTGGCGATGCTGGTCGGTGCGGCGTTGGCGACCGCCGGTGCGCTGCTGCAGGGTGTGTTCGCCAATCCCCTCGCCGAACCCGGCGTGATCGGTGTGTCCGCGGGCGCGGCCGTCGGCGCGGGCGTGGTGATCGTGGTCGGCGGCGCGTTCGCGGCGGCCTGGTCGGTCGCCGGTGGCGCCTTCGTCGCCGGCCTCGGGACCACCCTCGCCGTATATCTGCTGTCGCGCTCGGGCGGGCGCACCGAAACGGTGACGCTGGTGCTGACCGGTGTCGCGGTCAACGCCTTCGCCGGCGGTCTGATGTCGTTTCTGCTGTTCACCGCCTCCCCCGCCGCCCGCGATCAGATCGTGTTCTGGCAGATGGGCAGCCTGAACGGCGCCACCTGGCAGGCGGTGGCCGTGGTGGCGCCGCTGGCGGCGGTGGGCGTGGCGGCGGCGGTCGTGATGGCTCCGCGCCTGGATCTGCTCGCCCTCGGGGAATCGGCGGCGCGCCACCTCGGTGTCGACGTGGAACGCTTGCGGCGCAACGTGATCGTCGTCGTCGCGATCCTGGCCACCGCCGGGGTGGCCTTCACCGGCATCATCCTGTTCGTCGGATTGATCGTTCCGCACGTGGTGCGCATGCTCGTCGGTCCCGCGCACCGGGTGCTGATCCCGCTGTCGGCGATTCTCGGTGCGGTGGTGCTGCTGGCCGCCGACATCGGCGCCCGGACCCTGGTCCACAACGCCGATCTCCCGCTGGGCATGCTGACCTCGCTGGTCGGCGGGCCGTTCTTCTTCTGGCTGTTGCGGCGCACCCGCGCCCGATCGGGAGGCTGGGCATGAGCGGCACGGGCACCGCACGGATGCGCGCGCTGATCCGCACACTTCGTCCCGCACACGGCATTCCGCAGCCGACGCCCCGCGGCGCGGTCACCCTGCGGGCACGCGGTATCGATATCGCACGCGGCGGGCGACCGGTGCTCGAATCGGTCGACATCGACGTCGTCGCCGGACAGATCCTGGCCCTGGTGGGTCCCAACGGGGCGGGCAAGTCGACGCTGCTGGGCGCGCTGTCGGGCGAACTCGAACCGGCAAGCGGCACAGTCGAACTCGACGGCCGGCCGGTCGCCGACTGGACACCCACCGACATGGCGCGCCGACGCGCGGTGCTGCCGCAGAACCACACCGTCGGCTTCCCGTTCACGGTCCGCGAGGTCGTCGCCATGGGCCGTTCCCCCTGGGCTCGCACCCCGCGCCAGGACGTCGACGATCAGGCGATCGCCGCCGCGCTGGCCGCCACCGATATCGAACATCTCGCCGCGCGGCCCTTCCCCGCGCTCTCCGGCGGCGAGCGCGCCCGCGCGGCGCTGGCCCGGGTGCTGGCCCAGGACACCGAGACGTTGCTGCTCGACGAGCCCACGGCCGCATTGGATCTCGGCCATCAGGAACAGGTGCTGCGCCTGGCCGCGGCCCGTGCCGCCGAGGGGGCGGCCGTGGTGGTCGTGCTGCACGATCTCGGTCTGGCCGCCGCCTACGCCGACCGCGTCGCCGTGCTCGACGGCGGCCGCCTGGCCGCGGTCGGCCACCCTCGCGACATTCTCACCACCGACCTGCTGACCACCGTCTACCGCCATCCCGTCGAGGTCATCGACCACCCCGTCACCGGCGCCCAGCTGATCCTGCCCGTGCGCCGCTGACCTCGGCTCAGCCCGCGATCGAATCCGGGTGGCCGAACAGTGCGACCAAGGCCGGATCGTGGAACTTCACCACGCGCGACACCCCGGCGGCGGTCGCCGCCAGCACCACGATCCCGTCCGCGCGCAGCGCTCCGTCCGCGCAGCGGTGGTAGACGACAGCGGCGGGCTGGCCGTTGGCGGTGGTGGCGGCCATCCGCCACTCGCCGGGCACACCCAGCACGTAGGTGTCGAGCACGCGGATGCAGTGTTCACGTCCGGCCTGCCAGTCGCGGAACGGGGTCGCCTCCAGGGTGGCGTCGGTGCGCAGCACCTGTTCCAGCAGGGCGGCATCGGATCGCTCGAAGGCCGCGATGTATCCGTCGAGCAGCGCTCGCGCGCGCCGGTCGGTCGGTTCCAGGAGTGCCTCGGGGGCGGGTTCCAGTTCGTCGAGGCGGGCGCGGGCGCGCTGCAGGCTGCTCTTCACCGCAGCGGTGGTGGTGCCGAGAATCTCCGCGGTCTCGGTCGCGGAGAAGGCCAGCACCTCGCGCAGCAGGAGGATGGCGCGCTGGCGGGCGGGCAGGTGCTGCAGGCTCGCGACCAGCGCCAGGCGCAGCGATTCGCGCGCGACCACCACCGCCGCCGGATCGCCGGTGTCCGCCGCGACCCAGCCGTCCGGAAATGGTTCCAGCCACGAAACCTCCCCTGCCGCAATGTCTCTCGGTGGCCGACCGATACCACCGTCCGGGCCGTTGAGACCCGAGGGCAGGACCCGCGTGCGGCGCGATGTGCGCGCGGTGAGGCAGACGTTGGTGGCGATCGTGTACAGCCACGACCGCATCGACGCCCGGCCCTCGAATCCGGCGTAGGAACGCCAGGCCCGAAGGTACGTTTCCTGCACCAGATCCTCGGCATCCTGTGCCGAACCGGCCATGCGGTAGCAGTGCGCCAGCAACTCCCGGCGGTAGCGCTCGGTGTCGGCGGCGAATCGGTCCCGGTCCGCCGCCCGTGGCTGCGCCGTCATATCGCCGAGTGTAGGAGTCGTGGTCACGGCCGCAGGGCCAGTTTGCCGACGGTCGTGCGGTTCTCCAGTTCGGCCAGCACCTTCGGACCATCGGTCAAGTCGTGGACCGTGGGCTGTGCGGGTGCGATCACACCGGCGGCGACGAGGTCGGACAACTCCGCCATGACGGCGCCGAAGATTTCCGGCGCCGCCTGGATCAGCACGCCGATATTGAGGCCGACGAGCTGGATCTGGTGTTCGTAGATCAGCTGCCAGTTGCTGATCGCGGCATCGCCTCCGGCCGCGCCGAATACGACCACCCGGCCGGTGACCCGTTCGGCCGCGGCCAGGCTGTCCGTGAAGCCGGGGCCGCCTGCGGATTCGAGCACCAGATCGACGCCGGTGCCGCCGGTCAGCTCCCGCACCTCGGCGGCCGGGCTCGCACCGCGCGAGTCCACGACATGGTCGGCGCCGAGCCCGCGCACGATGTCGTGTTTGCCCGGTGCGGCGGCGGCGATGACCGTCGCCCCGTAGTGCTTGGCCAGGGTCACCGCGGCCTGTCCGGTCGCCCCCGCCGCGGCCTGGATCAGCACGGTTTCACCGGCTACGAGGCGACCCAGCGGTTTCAGCGCGGCGAGCGCGGTCGGGTGGTTGACGGTCAGGCCCAGGGTTTGTTCGGGTGTCCAGCCCTCCGGCACCGGGACGGCCGCGACCGCCGGCAGGACCAGGTATTCGGCGAAGGCTCCGTCTCCCACCCCCGCCACGTGCGCTCCCGGCCGGGGTTCGGTCACACCCTCGCCCACCGCCACGACCTCGCCGGCGGCTTCGAACCCCGCCAGGTACGGCGGCCGCGGGCCGCCGCCGAACGTGCCGTGACTGCGCGAGATGTCGGCGAAGTTGACCCCGGCCGCGGTCACGCGGATCAGGATCTCGCCCGGGCCGGGGTGGGGCACCGGCGCGTCGGTGATCAAACGAATGTCCTGCGGCCCCAGCAGCGATGTCTGCTGCAGGGCCCGCATGGTCGCGGGAACGGTCACGGCACTCAACTCTCTTCCTCGGCTCGTTGCGGCCCACCGGTTCGGCGCCACCGATCATGTAGACCTCGGGCGCTGTGAAAAGGAATCGGTGGTCCGGCGCGAGATCGCGCGGTATGCCGCGACATCACCGCTCGCCACGGCGTCCCCGCCGACTACCACCCCACCCGGCCGCCGGTGTGGTGCTCGATGGTCGACCTGCCCTCCAGTTGCGTTGCCCCGGTGAGCGAATGACCGTATCGGCCTGACCGTTCGCCTGAAATCGGTTGGTGCCGAGCAGTTTCGGCTTACAGTGGCTGATGGAGGCGGGGTTCGCAGGCCGACTTTCCACGCCGCCTCCGAGAGGGGAGATGTGCGATGACGGCGCCGAAGTCGCCTGGAAAGCCCTCCGGATCGCGGTCATGGCCGCGGCGGATGCTGCATTGGTCCGGCTGGCCGAAGGTGGCGGCGATGGCGACCGCCGTCGGTACGCTCGGCGCCACACTCACCGCCGCCGTCGCCTTGTGGTTCACCGCTCAATCGCTGCGCGCGACGAACAATCAGTACGCACTGTCCGAGCAGGTCGCGGTGACCGACCGTTTCCGGCTGGCCGCGGAGCAATTGGCTTCCGACAAGATCAACGTCCGGATCTCGGGCATCTATCTGCTGGAGCGGCTCGCGAAGGATTCGACAGCAGACCATCCGACGGTGTTCTCCGTGCTCGAGGCGTTCGTGCGCACCCAGATGGGCGCAGCGGCATGCGACGACTCCGAAGCGCGGCCGGATTCTGCGGTCGAGCCGCCCGCCGACATCCAGACCGCGCTCACCGTCATCGGCCGCCGGGACGCGGCTCGGGACGGTGACCACCGGGTCGATCTGAGCCGCACGTGTCTGAACGGCGCGACTCTGGACAGCGCCCGGCTCGCGGGTGCCGATCTCACCGGCGTGCGCCTGATCGGCGCGAAGCTCGGCAAGGTGGACCTCACCGGCGCGAAGCTCAGCGGTACACGCCTGGCCTTCGCGGATCTCACCGCCGCGAATCTCGGCAACGACGACCTCACCGGCACCGATTTGCACCGGGCGGATCTCACCGGCGCGCACCTCACGGGCGCGAATCTGACCGGCGTGCACCTGACCGGCACCAAGCTCAACGATGCGAACCTCGCCGGCGCGAGACTGACCGGCGCACTGCTCACCGGCGCCGACCTGACGGGCGTGACATACGACGACGGGACCGCATGGCCTGCCGGGTTCGCTCCCCCGCCGCGGTGACCGGCCGGCCCGACCGCCCGATGCCGGTCAGCGCCGCCCGCGGAACGTGCGGCGCAGATCGTCGATCCACAGATCCGGGATCTCCCACGGGATGAAGTGGCCGCCGCGGTCGTGGACGGTGAGGTTGACGTGGTTGTACCACCGGGCGCGGTCGCCGGTGCGGAAGTTCTCCACGCGGCTCTCGGTGTCGACGCCGGGTGGGTTCTCGTAGCCGACGAAGGTGATGCCGGTGGGTGCCTCGACGACCGGAAGGCGGTCGTGCGACGGCGTCCAGGGGTAGCGATTGTTGTTGGCGTAGAGGCGGATCGACGTACCGATGGTGTTGGTGACCCAGTAGATCGTCGCGTGGGTGAGCAGATCGTCTCTGCTGAACACGGTTTCGACATCACCGCCGTTGTCGCTCCACTTGCTCCAGCGTTCGAGGATCCAGGCCAGCATGCCCGCCGGGGAATCCGACAGAGCGTGAGCGAGGGTGCTGGGGGCGAGCAGGTGTGCGGCCAGGTGGACAGCGAAACGCCTGTCCAGCTCCACGAAACGCGCGTGCACCTCGGCGGGCAGGTCGTCGGGAATCGGCCGTCCGCCACTGAAGTCCCAGGCGCGATCGCCGTTGAACAGGGTCAGTTTCAGCCCGGACCCGATGTGGATGGCATACAACTCGTCGGCGTATTTGTGACCGAGCTGCGCGGTGACCAGCGCGCCCACGTCGCAGCCCGCGGCGGCGTATTTCTCATGGCCCAGCACCTCGGTCATCAGCGTGTGCCAGAGGTCGGCGACCTTCCAGAAGTTCAGATCCGGGCGGTCGGCCAGCGGACTGGAGAATCCGAAGCCGGGAAACGACGGCACGATCACGTCGAACGCCTCGCCCGGGTCGCCGCCGTGCGCACCCGGATCGGCCAGCGGGCCGGCGACCTTGGACCAGTGCCAGAACGTCCAGGGCCAGCCGTGCGTCAGGATCAGCGGCGTCGGATTCGGTCCGATGCCGGGCTTGCGCATGAAGTGAATCGGCACCCCGTCGATGTCGGCCTGGTAATGCTGGAAGGTGTTGATCTCGGCTTCGGCTGCGCGCCAGTCGTATCCGCTGCGCCAATAGTCGACGAGCTCCCGCAGATAACTCCCGGGCACGCCGTAGTACCCGTCCTCGTTGCCGGTGTCGTCGGGCAGACGGGTCAGTTCCAGGCGCTGCCGCAGGTCGGCGAGCGCACTGTCGGGGACGTGAATCGTCGTGGGAGTCAAGGGGAACGGTCGGGCATCGTGGGTGGTATCGCTCATGTGACCTCCTGCGCCGTGTGGTCGCCACAATTGCATAAGCAGCTTATTTAAGCAACTTGTATAAGTTCCGGATATAGTTGACCGTGTGGACGACATCGACGATTTCGACGTGGACGGATTCGCCGCGGTGATCGAGGACTTCAACCGCGTCTACATCCGCATCCCGGTCCGGGAGAAACTGTCGTTCACCACGCTGTCGGTGCTCGACACCCTGGCCCAGCGCGGCCCGATGCGGCTGACGGAACTGACCGAGACCGAGCAGATGACCCAGCCGGGCATCACGCAACTCGTCGCGCGCCTGGAACGTGACGGGCTGGTGCTGCGCCGCCGCGACCCCGGCGACGGGCGAGCCGTACTCGTCCACCTCACCGAGGCGGGCCGGCAGATCCGGCAGAGCCGCCACGACGACCGAGTCCGCTACCTGGCACCACTGATCGGCGACCTGAGCCCGGCCCAGCGCCGGGCGCTGGCGGCCGCGCTGCCCGCCCTCACCCGGCTGGCGCGGCTGCAGCGGGAGCGCTGACACATCGCATCCCTCACCCCGGGTTGCGCAGGGCTCGCAGCAACAGTGCCCAACGCTTCGCGGGATCTCACGACGCTGCGCGGCAGGAGTTTTGTGCAGGAGGGCGGCGAGCATGCTCACCGCGATGAACGCCTCCTCGGACGCTCACCGCCACACCAGTTTCAGTACCGCGGGGGTCAGCAGCATGCGGATCACCGTGGCATCGAGGATCAGCGCCGCGATCATGCCGTAGGCGATGTACTTCATCAGCACCAGATCCGAGAATCCGAACGCGCCGGTGACCACGATGAGAATCGCCGCCGCCGAGGTGATCACCCCGCCGGTATGAGCGATGCCGTAGCGGATCGCCTCCGCCGGCGGCGCCCCGTCCGCGCGGGCCTCGGCCATGCGCGACTGCAAGAACACCTCGTAATCGGTGGACAATCCGAACAGCACCGTCACGATCAGCACCAGCACCGCGAACATCAGCGGCCCGGGCGTGAAGCCGAGCAGGCCCGCGCCGTGGCCCTCGACGAAAATCCACGTCAGAATGCCCAGTGCCGCACCGAGACTCAGCGCGCTCATGATCACGGCCTTCAACGCCAACACGATCGAGCGGAAGGCGATGTACATCAGAACCAGCGCTGCGGTCGCCAGAATTGTAGCCAGCAACGGTAATCCGTCGATCAGGCCGTGGATGGCGTCGCGTTCCAGGGCCGGCACCCCGGCCACCATCACCTGCACACCGGGCGGATGCGGAATCGCACGCAGCGCGGCGATGGCGGCGTCGGCATCGGATTTGTGCACCAGACCGGTGGACAGCACGTTGATGCCGTTGGTCGTCGGCGCCGCCGCCTCGAACGGACCCGTCAGACCGGGCGCGAAATTGGCCTGGAACCGGATATCGGACAGCTGCTGCGGATCGGCCCCGACCACCACCAATTTCACCGGCTCGGTGCGGAATTCGGGAAACAGCGTGTCGAACTTCTCCTGCGCCACGCGGGCCGGGTTGTCGGCCGCCAGATACCGCTCCGACAGGCCGCCGAATTCGATATTGCGGAACGGGATCAGCAGGAACAGCAGCCCGGCCACCACCGGCACGATCACCCGCGCGGGGTGGCGCATCGCGAAAAGGGCCAGCTTGGAGAAGAATCCGTTATCGATCTCCTGGGCGCTGCGGATCCCGGCGAACCGGTGCCAGCCCCACAGATCGATGCGCCGCCCGACGATGCTCAGCGCCGCGGGCAGCGCCGTCACCGACAGCAGCGCCGCCAGCAGCACCGAACTTATCCCGCCGTAGGGCACCGAACGCAACACCCCGTTGGGGTAGATGAACAGCGCCGCCAGGCTCACCGCGATGATCGCCGCGGAGAACAGCACCGTGCGCCCGGCCGTGGCGACGGTACGCGCGGTCGCGTCCTCCACACTGCGCCCCGCCGCCAATTCCTCCCGGAAACGGGTCACCGCGAACAGGCCGTAGTCGATCGCCAGCCCCAGGCTGACGAGGGTGACCACGGCACTGGCGAAGACGTTGACGTCGATGCGGTCGGTGAGCAGGCGCATCATGCCCTGACTGCCCAGAATCGTCATCCCGCCGATCAGCACCGGCAGCAGCGCGCCCACCACGCCGCCGAACACGAAATACAGCAGCACCGCCACCACCGGCAGCGCGATCAGCTCGGCCCGGTGGATATCGTCCTGCATCCCGATGTTGATGCCCTCGACCACCGGCTGCAGGCCCGCCAGTTGCACCGTCGTGCCGCCCGGCCCGCGCCCGGAACCACCTGCGCCCAAATCCTTCTGGATGGCGAGGTAGTTGTCGACCGTGGCGGTGTCGGAGCCGTGCAGGCCAATGCTGGCGAACGCGTGGGTGCGGGAGGCGTCGGCGAACTGCCCCATCATGGAACCGTCGAAATAGCTGTCGATCTTCTTGATCCGGTCCGGATACCGGTCGTGCAGATCCTTCAGCGCCGAGCCGATCGCCGCGCGGATCGGCGGATCGTCGACGGTGTGGCCGGGTGGTGCGGTGTAGAGCACGATCACGTCGGCGTCGGTGTCGCGCCCGAAGGTCTGGTCGGCGAGTTTGGAGGCGACCACCGATTCGCTGTGTTCGTCGAACCATCCGCCCTGGGTCAGCCGCGAGCCCAGATCACGGCCGTAGAACCCCGAGACGGCCACGATCAGGACGAAGACCGCGAACACGAGATACCGATGGCGGTGGACGAATCGGCCCCACCGCAGGAGAAACCCCTCGAGCATGCCCGGGGTCAGCCGCAGGCCGCGGTGCGATAGTCCGCCGAACGCAGGATTCCGCACAGGTCGGTGCGCGAAATCTTCCACTTCCCGTCGATATCGACGAAATGCACGATGGTGGTGCGCACGTTCTCGCCGCTGCCGTCCTTGTCCAGCCGCATCGTGGCGGTCAGCGTGCCGTCGTGATTGTCGAAGACGGGATCGACCACGCCGTATACGGCGCGCGGATTGTCGTGCAACGCCTTGTACATATCGGGAATGGCGTCCTTGAACGCGGCGCCGTCCTCGATCAGGTCGGTGCGCTCACTGTCGGGCAGCGACGGATCCAGGGCGCGCTTGATCTGCGAGTCCAGCTGCGCGGCGGACGGCAGCGGCGGCCGGTTGGCGCTGCTGACGGCAGCCGCCTCCGAGGAGGAGGTGAGCGCGGCATAGGCCGACGAGCGCGCCGCCGCCACCGAAGCCTCGTCGGGACCGCTGTCGCAGGCGGCGATCACCAGCGCGAGCATCGTGATTCCCCAGGCGCCGTGGACCGTGCGTCGCAATGCCATTACGTCCTCGAATGTGTCGAAAGTAACCGGTGGTTCCTACAGTCTGGCACGTGGGATCAGCGGCCCTCGATGACCGCGCTCAACCGGTTCAGCAAGGCGCGCACCGTCGTCGTCGCGCCGCGCTGTTCGGATACCGGCACGGCGGTCGGCACCAGATCACGCACCAGGGCGCGCACGCTGCGGGCGTCGTCGAGGTCGATATCGGTGACGGCGGCCTCCACCACGGCCACCACATCCTCGGGGCCGGGCACGTCGGTGGTGGCGTCGGCGCGGTAGATCTCGAGGGTGAGGGTGGAGCGCACCGTGCGGAAAGCGAACGGCTGCCCCTCGGCCGTTCGGCCGAACCCGTGCGCGAACGGACCAACGGTTAAATCTTCAAGTGTGAATTCAGACGTGCGGTCTGTTTCCAACCGAGACTCCCCTGGTTCGACGCCGGATGCGAGGTATCCACGGTAACGGGTGAGGCGCGTGCCACGCCGGAACCACCCCGGTGACCGGCCCGCGTGTCCGATCATGGTCAGATGAAGCAGTACGCATGAGTCACACGAAGGAGTTCGGAGCATGCGGGGTAACCGGTCGGCACTGAGTGCCGTCCTCGCGGCCGCCGGTGCCGTCATGCTCGTCGCGGGCTGTTCCTCCCACAGCGACGACGCGACATCTCCCGCGGCCGGTGCTCCCGGCATCGCCGCCGCCGCGCCGGCGACGACGGCCGCGCCCGCCGGAGCCGTCACCTCCTTCGGGCCCGTGGGTTCGCTGCTCGCCGAACCCGCTACCGGCCGGGTCGTGGCGCTCGATCCCAACGGACTCGGATTGCGCCTGGTCGACCCGGCGAATCCCGCTGCCGCGCGGTCGGTCACCCTGCCCGCGCACGCCACCGATCTCGCGCTCGGCGCCCCCGGTGAGGTGCTGGTAGCGGCCGGGCGCGAGGTGTTGCGCGTCGATATCGCCACCGCCGCGGTCCGTCCGGTGCCCGTCGACGGCGACGTGCGCGCCGTCGCCCGCCGCGACGACGGCAGCCTGGTCGCCGGGCTGAACGGCGGCCGCGTGCAGATCCTCGACGCCGACGGGCACCCGAAGCGCACCGTCAGCGGCCTGGGCACCGTCGATGCCGTGGCCACCACGGCCGAAGCGGTGGCCACGCTGGATCTGGACCAGACCACCCTCACCGAACTGGACCTCGATCGCGACCGCCCGGGTCTGGCTCTGCGCGCCGGCCTCGGCGCCACCCACCTCATCAGCGATCACTACGGCCGCCTGCTCGCGACCGACACCTCCGGCGGAGCGCTGCTGGTCTACACCACCGATCCGCTGCTGCTGCGCCAGCGCTTCCCGGTCGGGCCCTCCCCCTACGCGCTGGCCTACGATGAACGGTCCGACACCGTATGGCTCACTCTGAGCGGAAGCAACCAGGTGGTCGGTTTCGATCTGTCGACCGGTATACCGGAAGAAGTGGGTCGCTTCGCGACGGTGCGCCAGCCCAATTCGCTGACGATCGACAGCCGCACCGGCGACATGTTCGTCGGGTCGGCAACCGGAGACGGTCTGCAACGCATCGGTGCGGACCAGAGGAAGAGAGGTCAGTGATGGCTCGAGCGCCTCGATACGAGTCGGCGTCCGGCGCCGCACACCATGACCGGCGCAGACGGTCGATTCCCGCGGGATGGGAGGAGACCAGCGAAGAAGGAGAATACGAGTACGTGCCGCTACGACTACCCCCGGACGTGAATCGGGTCACCGCGTCCATGCGCCTGGCCATCCAGGCCGAATTCGGTGGCTGGGAGCTCTCGCGAGTGCGGGCCTACACCGATGGCAGCCGGCGAGTGTTGTTGCGGCGGCGCAAAACCAGCTTCCCCGTGACCGAAACGGGGATGTGAGGGATGTATTCCTTATTCCTGCGGTTGCTGTTCCTGGTGCCGCCCGAGCGTATCCACCACCTCGTGTTCACCGTCATCCGGCTCACGACCGCCTTCCCGCCGACACGATGGCTGGCCCGCCGACTCACCGCGGCCGCTGATCCGATCCTCTCCACCACCGTCTTCGGCGTCGACTTCCCGGCGCCGCTGGGCCTGGCCGCCGGGTTCGACAAGGACGCCGCCGGTGTGAACGCTTGGGGCGCACTGGGTTTCGGTTTCGCCGAGATCGGCACCGTCACCGCGCAGGCGCAGCCGGGTAATCCGGCGCCGCGACTGTTCCGGCTGCCGGCCGACCACGCGCTGATCAACCGGATGGGCTTCAACAACCACGGAGCGGCCGCGGCCGCGGGGCGGCTGGCCGCACGCCGCGGCGGTGGCGTGCCGATCGGCGCCAACATCGGCAAGACCAAGGTCGTGGAGCCCGAACACGCCGCCGAGGACTATGCCCTCAGCGCCCGGCTGCTGGGCCCGCTCGCGGACTTCGTCGTGGTCAACGTCAGCTCCCCCAACACCCCCGGCCTGCGCGATCTGCAGGCAGTGGAATCGCTGCGCCCGCTGCTGCGCGCGGTGCTCGACAGTGTCGCGGCCGGCGCCGAACCCAAACCGGTGCTGGTCAAGATCGCCCCCGACCTGTCCGACGAGGACATCGACGCGGTCGCCGACCTGGCCGTCGAACTCGGGCTCGCCGGAATCGTGGCCACCAACACCACCATTCGCCGGGACGGACTGGCCACCCCGGCCGCGAAGGTCACCGCGATGGGCGCGGGCGGACTGTCCGGACCGCCGGTCGCCGACCGCTCGCTCGAGGTGCTGCGCCGCCTCTACGCCCGCGTCGGGGACCGGCTGGTGCTGATCTCGGTCGGCGGGATCGAGAACGCCGACCAGGCCTACGAACGCATCCTCGCGGGGGCCTCGCTGTTGCAGGGCTACACCGGGTTCATCTACGGCGGGCCGTTCTGGACGCGGGCCGTGCACCGTGGCATCGCCGCCCGCCTGCGCGCGGACGGATACCGCAGCCTCGCCGAGGCCGTCGGCGCGGCGCACACCGCCCGCACCTGAGCGGAGCCGATCCCGCCCGCTCGTCCGATCCCACCGCTCGCCGATTCCCGCTGCCGTGGCCCGTGTCCGGTGCGCGGAGACGGTTGCTACCGGCCGGAAGCGCCCCCCGAATGTCCGATTTCACGTTTAGGATGGGTGATCCGCATCACGTCCCAGACGTGATGTTCGTGCACTGACCGGGAACAAGGGATATGACCACAGCAGAGATCGGCTACACCCACCACACCGGCGCCACGGTCCGCACCGTGCCCGAGGCCTTCCAGCAGACGGCGACACTACGCCCGAACCAGGTCGCGTTGCGGACCGTCGGCGGCACCCAGCAGATCACCTGGGCCGACTACGCGCGCCGCGTGCGCGCGATCGCGGCCGGGCTGGCGAAACTCGGTGTCGCGCATGGGGACACGGTCGGGATCATGCTCACCAACCGGCCCGAGTTCAACCTGGTCGACACCGCGATCCTGCATCTGGGCGCCACCCCGTTCTCGGTGTACAACACCAGCTCCCCCGAACAGATCGCGCACGTGTTCGGCAACGCCGAGAACGGCGTGGTCGTCACCGAGCAGGCATTCCTCGCGCCGATCACCGCCTCCGGGGCGAAACTCGAGCACGTGATCGTCGTCGACGGCGCCGCCCCGGAGGGCGGGCTGACCCTGGAGCAGGTCGAAAACGATCCGGCCGAGGATTTCGATTTCGACGCCGCCTGGCAGGCGGTGCGGCCCGACGATCTGGCCACCCTGATCTACACCTCGGGCACCACCGGGCCGTCGAAGGGCGTGGAGATCACCCACGCCAATGTCGTCGCCCAGATCGTCGCGCTCACCAACGGCGCCCTCGTCGCCGATATCGATGCCCGGGCGGTGTCCTACCTGCCGGCCGCCCATGTCGCCGACCGCATCTCCGGGCACTGTCTCACCCTGTTCACCGGTGTCACCATCACCTGTGTGCCGGACCCGCGCGAGATCGCCGCCGCCCTGCCCGATGCCCGGCCCACCTTCTTCTTCGGCGTGCCGCGGGTGTGGCAGAAGATCAAGGCCGGTGTCGACGCGGCGATCGCCACCGAATCCAGCCCGGTCAAGAAGGCGCTGGCGCAGTGGGCGATCGGGGTCGGCGTCGCCACCGCCCGGGCGCGGCTGGCCGGCGGCAACGGCGGTCCGCTGCTGGCCGTACAGCACAAACTCGCCGATGCGCTGGTGCTGTCGAAGTTGCGCGCCACCCTCGGCCTGGACGAGCTGAAGGTCGCCTCCTCCGGCGCGGCCGCGATTCCGCCCGAAACGCTGGAATTCCTGCTGGGACTGGGTTTCACGGTCAGCGAGGTGTGGGGTATGTCGGAGACCACCGGCGTCGGCACCTTCACCGAACTCGACAAGCCACGCCCGGGATCGGTAGGTCGGGCCGTCGACGGGGTGGAGATCCGCCTCGACAGCGACGGCGAACTGCTCATCCGCGGCGGTATCGTCACCCACGGTTACCGCAAGATGCCCGAGAAGACCAGTGAGGCCATCGATTCCGACGGCTGGCTGCACACCGGCGATATCGCGACCATCGACGGCGACGGCTACGTCACCATCGTGGACCGCAAGAAGGAATTGATCATCACCGAGGCCGGGAAGAACATCTCCCCCACCAATATCGAGAATTCGGTGAAGGCCGCGTCGTCGCTGATCGGCCAGATCGTCGCCATCGGCGACTCCCGCCCCTACATCGCCGCGCTGGTCGTGCTCGATCCCGACACCGCCGCCGTGCGCGCGAAGGCACTGGGCATCCCCGACGCCGATCTCGACACCCTCGCCACCCATCCGCAGATTCTGGAGGAAGTGCGCGCCGCCATCGTCGCCGGCAACGCGAAACTGTCCCGGGTGGAGCAGATCAAGCGCTTCCGCATCCTCGCGCGGGCCTGGGAACCCGGTGGCGTCGAACTCACCCCCACGCTGAAGCTGAAGCGTTCGCCGATCGCCGCCGAATACGCCGCCGACATCGCCGAGCTCTACACCGATCCGGTCCCCGAGGGCATCCACAACCTCTAGTCGAAACGTTTCGGGCACAAGCTGTTTCACGGCGGTGGGGTCTTCGGAATCACCGAAGACCCCACCGCCGCTCGACCGGTTACTTCTGTTCGTAGGTACCCACGAGGGTCGCGCGCGCGATGGCGTGCGAGAACAGGTTGAAACCCAGATAGGCCGGGGTCGCGTCCGCGCCGATGCCCAGCGATTCGACGTCCACGGCGTGCACCACGATGAAGTAGCGGTGGTAGCCGTGCCCGGGCGGCGGGCCGGCACCGACGAATCCGGCGAAGCCGCCGTCGTTGCGCAGCTGCACCGCACCGCTCGGCAGTGCGCCGCCTTCGCTGCCCTCACCGGCGCTGCCCGCACCGGATTCCAGCGAGGTCACCGACGCCGGGATGTCGGCGACGGCCCAGTGCCAGAAGCCGGAGACGGTCGGTGCGTCGGGGTCGTAGACGGTGACCGCGAAACTCCTGGTCTCCGCCGGGAATCCGCTCCACGACAACTGCGGGGAGATATCTCGGCCGCCCGCCCCGAACACCCCGCTGACCTGCTCGTTACCCAGCGGCTGTCCGTCGGTGACATCGGTGGAGGTGAGGGTGAACTCGGGCAGCTGCGGCAATGCCGCATAGGGATTGTAGGAATAGTCGGGCACGAGGACCGTCCTTTCTGCTAGTCGAGCGGATCGTCAGCTGTGCAACAGGAAATGCTCCATGACGCGGGCGCCGAATTCCAGCGCCGACACCGGAACCCGTTCGTCCACGCCGTGGAACAGCGCGGAGAAATCCAGGTCCGGCGGCAACTGCAGCGGTGCGAAGCCGAAACACCGAATTCCCAAGCGCGCGAACGCTTTCGCGTCCGTGCCTCCGGACAGCATGTAGGGCACGGTGCGGCCGTCGGGGTCGTGGGCCAGGATCGCCTCGTTCATCGCGTCGACCAGATGCCCGTCGAAGGTGGTCTCGTAGGAGTCGAGTTTGGTGATCCACTCCCGCTCCACGTCCGGGCCGATCAGCTCGTCGACCTCGCGTTCGAAGGCCGCCTGCCGGCCCGGCACCACCCGGCAGTCCACGGTGGCCTCCGCGGTCTGCGGAATCACGTTCGCCTTGTAACCGGCGCGCAGCATGGTCGGATTGGCGGTATCACGCAGGGTCGCGCCGATGATGCGCGAGATGGTGCCCAGTTTCGCGAGCTGCCCCTCGATATCCGGACTGTCCGGATCGAACTCGATGCCGGTCTCCTCGCTGACCGCGGCCAAAAACTCGGCCACCGAATCCGACAGCACCAGCGGGAAGGTGTGCTTACCCAGCCGCGCCACCGCCTCGGCCAGAATCGTCACCGCGTTGTCGTCGTGCAGGAACGAACCGTGGCCCGCGCGGGCCTTGGCGCGCAACCGCATCCAGCCCAGGCCCTTCTCCGCGGTCTCCACCAGATACAGCCGCCGCTCGGTGCCGTCGCGGCGCGGCACGGTCAGCGAGAAGCCGCCGACCTCACCGACCGCCTCGGTGACACCCTCGAACAGATCCGGCCGGTTGTCGGCCAGCCACTGCGAGCCCCACTTGCCGCCGTTCTCCTCGTCGGCGAGGAAGGCGAACACCAGATCGCGCGGCGGCACCGTGCCCTCGATCTTGAACTGGCGGGCGACCGCCAGCATCATGCCGACCATATCCTTCATGTCGATCGCGCCGCGGCCCCACACATAGCCGTCGCGGATCGCACCCGAGAACGGATGCACACTCCAGTCCGCGGCTTCGGCCGGCACCACGTCCAGATGCCCGTGGATCATCAGCGCACCGCGGCTGGGGTCGGCTCCGGGCAAGCGCGCGAAGACATTTCCGCGCCCCGGCGCACCCGACTCCACGTACTCGGTGGTGTACCCGGCCTGCTGCAACTGATCGGCCACCCATTGCGCACACTCGCGCTCGCCCTTGGTGGTTTCGAGCACCCCGGTGTTGGAGGTGTCGAAACGGATCAGCGTGCTGACCAACTCGACCACTTCGGCTTCCGCCCGGGAGCGGGACTCGCGCTGTACACCTGTCACGCCCCTTTCCTACCACGCGCCACGCAGGGGCGAATGCCGCCCGACCCGGCCGTGCCCGCGAATCGGCGCACCGACCTGGGCCGGGGCACGCTCACGTCGCAGCGGCGCTCGCGATGCCCGCTCCGCGGACACCGATCGCCTTGCGATCTCGCTGATCGAATTATCCGGGTGGGCGTCGCCGGAATCGCGGCGGTGACCGTGCGGCGCCTGCGCGAATCGGGCGCGCGGATTCCGGCAGCGACGCTTACCATTCCGGCATGCGCCGTCGTAGGTGGCTTCGGGCCGCGGTGTGCTCGATCGTGTTGATCGCCTGTGGCTGCGTCGGCGCGGTGGAACGCGACGCCTTCGAGCAGCAGATCCGGGCTCGCGGCGGCGGCTTCGTGGACGGGCTGCCCGCCGCGGCGTTCGAGGCGTTGCGAAACCGGCTGGGCACCGGCGACATTCAGGCCGGTGTGGTGATGTTCGTCGCTCCCGAGTCGACGCAGTTCCGGCTCGTCCTGGCCGATCAGCCCGAACAGGTGACCCGATTCCTGGCCGACCACGACGATCTGAGCACCCGCGAACCGGCCGTCCACCTGCGCGTCCGAACCGCGCGGCGCCCACGTGAACTCGACGACTACTCCTATCGCCTCGGCGCCGTGAGCGCACCGCGGCCGGTGCGCGTCTCGGCCTTCGACGACCTGGACGGCGAATGCTTCACCCTCGGCGAAGTACCCGGCCTCACCCGGCTCGAGTCGATCGTCGATACCGCCCTCGCCCGCAGCGCCCTCGCCGACGGTGTCGTTCCGGTGATCGTCGTGAGCCGATTCGGACGCGACATCCGCATCGTCGCCGACGTGACGTCCGCGCGGACGGACATGATCGCCGAATTCGATTCCGCCGGTACGTTTCTCCGCATCCGGCAGGTGTGAACAGTGCCCAGACCGCTCATTTCCGCACTCGGCACCGGCGTCGCCGCCGGAAGTATCGTCAGCTTCGTCCTGCCGCTGGCGATCTGGCCCGGGGAAGCCCGGCTCACCGCGCCGCTGTTCTGCCGGGCCCCCTACCTGGATCCGATCGTGGTGTCGGACACCTTCCACGATTCGGAGGGCACGTCGGTGAACTACACCCTCTACTGCGTGAGCGAGCGCGGCGCCCTGACCGACGAAGGGTTCGTGTTGCCGTTCCTGACGCTGTTCGCGGCGCATATCGTCCTGGTCACCGCCGTGGTCCTCGTGGCGACGCTGTGGGCGCGCAAGCCGTCGGTCGCCGCGGCGGAGACCGGCGCCGTGGAACTGTGACGTCCGAGTAGCGCACGCGGGAGCGCTAGCCGCTCGTGGCGACGGCGTTCAGTTCGGGCGGCTGTGCGGCCGGCGTCACCGTCGCGTTCTCCTGCCAGCCGGGCGGGCCGAAGACGTAACCCAGTCGCCCGCGCCAGGTGTGGGCGGCGCGCACGTCGCGCAGCAGAGCCGCGAATTCGTGATAGTTGACCTTCAACGGATTTCCGGTGCCGATGTCGTGGGTGAGCCCGTAGCGGATGGGTTCGGATTCGGCGGCGAAACTGCCGAACACGCGATCCCAGACGATGAACACGCCGCCGTAGTTGGTGTCGAGGTAGGGCTGGTTGGAGCCGTGGTGCACGCGGTGATGGGCAGGGGTGTTGAACACGAATTCGACCGGGCGCCACAGGGTTCGGACGCGCTGGGTGTGAATCGGGAACTGATACAGCAGGCCGAGGGTGTTCAGCAGGAAGATCATCCACGCGGGGAAGCCCAGCAGCGCGGCCGGCACCCACGCCAGGCTCCGCGCCATCGACGCGATCGGGTTGAGCCACGGCAACCGGATCGCGGTCGTCAGATTGAAGTGAGTGCTCGAGTGGTGCACCGAATGCGCCGTCCACAGCAACCGGATGCGGTGGTCGGCCCGGTGGGCCCAGTAATAGCAGAAATCGGTGACCACCAGTCCCAGCAGCCAGACCCACCAGTCGCGCGGCGACAGGTGCAGCGGTGTCCACGAGGCGGCCAGCACGATGGTGGAGAACGGCAGCACGTACTGGAGCAGGGGCTTGGTGAGCTGCCCGATCGCATAGGTGGCCCAGTTGGTGGCCGCCTCGCGCCCGTACCGGCCGCTGGGTGCGCGGTCGGGATCGCGGCGCGCGTCCCACCACTCCACGCCCATCATCGCGATGAAGGCCGGCACCGCGTACAGCGCCAGGTCCGCATTGTTCATCCGAACTCCTGTCCCGATCCGATCCGCCCGCGGGCACCGAGGCGTCCTCGCGAGCGGCGTGCCACAGCGACGGTAATGCCGCCGACCAGCCCGAACATCGGGCCCGAGAGGGACCTCCGATCCCCCGCCCGAGGGACTCGCCGTCACCGTCCGCGCCGGTATCGTCGCGGTGTGTTGTGGGAGCGAGCGGTGTCGCCGAGCCCGTGGGCGCTGCTGCGGCGTACTCCACGGCAGCCGGGGGGCAAGAGCGCGGCGGGGCCGCCGGGCGGTGAACTGCGGGCGGTTCGCCGGTCGCTGACCAGGCAATCGGTGGCGGTCGCGGTGGTCGCGGCGCTGGTGGACGCGGTCGTGTTCGCGCTCTCCGGCATCTTCTCGGTGGCGCCCGGGCCGGCGAGCGCGGTCCTGGTGGCGATCGTGGCGGCCGATCTGGCTTTCGCCGCGCCACCGGCAACGGCCGCGGTCGTCGCCGTGGTCCAGGTCGCGATCAGGCTGGCGGTCACGGTGCTGCTGCATCGGCACGGGCTGCCCGTCCGGGTGGCAGACGTCGGTTTCCTCGTCGCCGGCTATCGGGCGGGTGCTTGGTTGTCGGGCCGGGCGTCGCTGGTCACGGTGCCCGTGCTGGTGCTGGGTGCGTGCGGTGCGCCGCTGATCGCGGGCGGCGCGCCGGCGGCGGACTGGCGCCTGCTGCTCACCTCGGCGATCTCCGGCGGCGTGGTGCCATGGCTGGTCGGCCGTTACACCGCGGGTCGCGGCGCCTACATCGCAGAACTGGAGCAGCGCGAACGGCTCGCCCGCCAGCAGCAACGGACCGCGCTGGAACGAGCACTGACCGACGAACGTGAGGCGATCGCCCGCGACCTCCACGACGTCATCTCCCATCACGTCAGCGCGATCGGTATCCATGCGGGCGCCGCGCGTTTGGCCCTGCACGGAAGTGGCGCCGCCACCGTCGCGGCGACACGCTCCCTGTCGGCCGTGGAATCGGAGAGCCGCGCGGCGATGGTGGATCTGCGCCGTCAGCTCGATCTGCTGCACGGCCGCGAGGACGCCGCTCGCCAGCCCGGTATGGCCGATATCGACGATCTGGTCGACCGCGTGCGCGTCGCCGGCCTCGATCTGACCGTCACCACCAGCGGCGCCGAACTACCCCGCTCGCTCGACATCACCGTCTACCGGATCGTGCAGGAACTGCTCACCAACGCCCTGCGCCACGGCGCCGGCAGTGCGCGGCTGACGGTCCGCAACGACGGCACCGGGGTCGAGATCGAACAGTCCAATCCACTTGCCGACGAAGAGGATTCGAACGTCCCCGCACCTTGCGTACCGCCGATCCGGGCCACGGGTCCGCTCGATTCGGCAGCGACTCCGCACGGACCCGATGCGGTCCCCGCCGGCGAGCGCGTGTCCGTCCGCGCCACCACGCCGGCCACGGTCAGGTTCCGGTCCGGCCGGCGAGCTCCGTTGCGAGAACGCGGCCCCGCCGCCCGCCCGGGCGGTGCCGCGCCGGAGGCGGCCACGGGCGTGCATCGGGGACTCGATGGCATCCGCCGGCGCGCGGAACTCTTCGACGGCAGCGTGGACCACGGCGTCGCCGACGGCCGCTGGCGCGTCCTCGTCCGGCTCCCGGGTGGGCGGTCGTGATCGGCCCGGTCCGGGTCCTGATCGCCGACGACCACGCGATGTTCCGATCCGGACTGCGAGCCGTCCTCGATGCGGTACCGGACCTCGAATGCGTCGGCGAGGCGGGCGACGGCCGCACCGCCGTCGCCGAGACCGCGCGGCTACGGCCCGACGTGGCGATCCTCGACATCCGGATGCCGAAACTCGACGGTCTGGCGGCCACCGAGGCCATCGTGGCCGCCGGCGGCACCCGCGTGCTGGTGCTGACCACCTACGACAGCGAGGCGAGCCTGGCGCGCGCCCTGCAGGCCGGTGCCAGCGGATTCCTGCTCAAGACGCTGCCGCCGGAGGAGTTGATCGCGGCGATCCGGGTGGCGGTGCGCGGTGACGCGATCATCGACCCATCGATGACGCGCCGCCTGGCCGCCCGGCTCGCCGACACCTTGGCCCCGGCGCCGCCGCCCGATCATGCCCTGACCGCCCGGGAACAGCAGGTTCTCCTCCTGCTCGCCGATGCCCGCAGCAACAGCGAAATCGCCGCCGCTCTGGGTGTCGGCGAGGAGACCGTGAAAACCCACGTATCCCGGATTCTGTCGAAACTGCAAGTGCGCGACCGCATTCAGGCTGTCGTGTACGCGTACCGGCACGGCCTGGTGCGATCGCCGGGCCGCTAGCCGTCCGCCGAGCACCTCGGCGACGTGGGCGAATCGTGGCAAATTTCCCGCATCTCGGGTATCCGAACCCCCGCCACCACCGCCGAACCGGGATTATCCTCGCGGTGTGTCGACCCATCACCGGGCTGCCGGTGATGTTCAATCGGTGCCGTTGAGGTTCCAGCGAACGAGTGAAAGGTTAGAGACATGGCACTTCCCACCATGACCGCCGAGCAACGCTCCGAAGCGCTGGCCAAGGCGGCCGCGGTCCGTAAGGCGCGGTCGGAACTGATCGAGCAGATTCGCAAGGGCTCGGTCTCGTTGGCCCAGGTGCTCGAGCGTGCCGACAAGGAGGACTTGGTCAAGAAGACGAAGGTTGCCGCGGTCATCAAGGCTCTGCCCGGTATCGGGCCGGTCAAGGCGGCAAAGCTGATGGACGAAGCCGATATTCCGGTCGACCGCCGTATCGGCGGCCTGGGGTCCCGTCAGCGTGCCGCACTGCTCGAGGCGTTGACGAACTAGCCCTCCCGAAGGCGGCGCTCAGCAGTCACCCGCGAGTCCGGGACCTGCACGGACACCCGTGATTTGGACCTCGCGGAGAGATCCGTTAACCTTGCTGAGCACCACCGGTCCGGGTGGCGGAATGGCAGACGCGCTAGCTTGAGGTGCTAGTGCCCTATTAACGGGCGTGGGGGTTCAAGTCCCCCTCCGGACACTGTGTATAACTCGGAGTTACAGATAACCCCCGGCTTCGGCCGGGGGTTATCTGTTTCCCGTGATTCTATCGAGTCGGACCGACTTCGTGGGGAGGATCCGCTCATCTCGTCGCGGCGTTGTTCCGGATCGCAACTGGCCGGATCACACCGTGCTCCTGGTGTGAGGTGTCGTAGGCTCGAGCCGACGATCACCATGAGGAGCTGACTGTGACGGTATCCAATCCCGACGCGCATACGCGAATCACCGCCGAAGAGTTTCTGGCCACCGAGCCCGATGCATTCAGCGGCACATTCGGCGACGTCGAGATCGTGGACGGTGCCGTGGTGCGACTGATGGCCCAGAGCGAGGCGCACAGCCGAGTCGTGCGTCGGCTCGCCACAGCCTTGGACGACGCGCGCGATCCCGCGGGTCCGTGCTTGCGAGTCGGGTCCGATGTCGCTGTCCGGTTCGCCGACACGGACGATCGCCGAACCGACCACCGGCTCAACGTCCGCTACCCCGATATCTTCGTTCGCGATTGCGAACCGTATGACATCAACACCGTCCGCGACCACATCGCCCTCATCGTCGAAGTCGTCTCGAAAAGCACGGTAGACACAGACACCAGTGAGAAACACACGCTCTACGCACGCACCGGAATACCCGCCTACCTGATCGTTCACTTCGACAAGAGCTGGGAAACAATCGACCGCATCGAGGAGTACCGCCTCGACTGGTCCGGATTGCGATACATGCCCCACAAGGTCCACCGCACCGCCTTGGTCCTGGACTCACCGGTCACACTCGCCATCACCTTCGACGCACTCCACCGTCCCTGACCACCATGGTCTCGCCCGGCGCCGTCGGGGTCGCGTGCTCTTAACGCATCGGCTCGGCGCCGTCGGAGTGTTCGTCCACATCGGGCAGGTCCGCGACCGCCTCCGTCACGGTCGGATACAGCCCGACCGGTGTCGCCTGCGCTTGCGCGGTGCCGAGCGCGTCACCGAACTGGCCGATCGAGCGGGCGATCCGGAAGTCGATATGGCGCCGGCCCAGATCGTCGCGCAGGTCCGCCAGCATCGCCGCGGCCGTGACGTCGATGCTCGGTGAGGTCTCGGCATCGAGCACGACCAGCCGGGTCCGGTCGGTGCACAACTGCTCGATACGTCCGCGCACATAGTCGGCGTTGGCGAAGAACAGACCCGACTCGACCCGCACCACTACGAGGTCGGGCCGCTGGGTCAACTCCGGATGCCGGTCCGCGTCCAGCCACAGCGTGCCCGACCGCACCACGGGCGCCACATGCGGGCGGGACGTGCGATACACCAGCAGCAGCATGGAGATGCCGATGCCGATCAGCAGGCCGGGCAGCGTATCGAACAGCAGGACGCCGACCATCGCCGCGACGGCGGCGGCGAAGTCGGCGCGGGCGGCCTTGCCGTAGATTCCGCCGAGTCGCTGCGTCCACACCTGATACAGCCGCCGCAGCGCCGCGAAGTCGACCAGCTCGATCACCGCGGCGATCACCACACCCGCCAGCGTCGCCTCGGGCAGGTTCTCGAACAGACCGGTGAGGAACAGCAGGGTCAGCACGGTCAGCGCCGCCACCACCAGCCCACTGCCCTGTGATCTGGCACCTGCCGAGCCGTTGACGGCGGTCTTGGACAGGCTGCCGTTCACGACCATGCCCGACGACAGCCCGGCGCCCAGATTCGCCGCACCCAGTCCGAGCAGTTCGCGGTTGGCGTCGATCTGGTAACCCGCTTTGGCCGCATAGGTTTTCGCCGCGCCCAGGCCCTCGGCGAAGCCGATCAGCAGCACCCCGACCGCGGGGCCCAGCAGATCGATGTAGTTGCCGACATCGAGCCCGTCCGGAAGCCCCAGCGCCGGCAGGCCCGAATCGATGTGACCGACGATGGCGACGCCCCGCTCGTCCAGATCGAACACGGCCACCGCGCCGATTCCGACCAGCACGGCGAGCAGCGAACCGGGTACCAGCGGCAGCCAGCGCTTCACCACCAGCACGATCGCCAGGCTCACGGCACCGACCACCACGGTCCGCCACTGCGCATCGCCGAGATGGCGCAGCACACCCCAGGCTTGTTCGAAGAAATTGCCCTCGTGTTTGTGGATGCCGAGCAGTTTCGGCACCTGGCCGATGATGATGGTCAACGCCAGCCCGATGATGAACCCCTTCAGCACCGGTTCGGAAATGAACGCCGCGACGAAGCCGAGCCGGATCGCGCCCGCGATCAGGCCCACGATTCCGGTCGCGATGGCGAGCCCCGCCGACAACGCGATGTAGCGGCCGCCGTCGGCGCCCGCCATCGGCGTCACGATCGCCGCCGACAACGCCGCGGTCGCCGACATGGGCCCCACCACCAGATGCCGGGAACTGCCCGCCAGCGCGTACAACACGAGCGACGGCACGGCGGCGTAGAGACCCACCACCGGAGGCACACCCGCGATCGATGCGTAGGCCAGTGCTTCCGGCACCAGAACCGCCCACACGGTGAGGCCGGCGACGACGTCGGCACGCAACCATTGCGGGCGATATCCCGCCAAGGACTCGAATATCACCCAGCGTGCCGCCACCTGTCCTCCACCCGTCCGCAGGACCGGTCTTCCGATCACACACCGTCGTTGCCGCTCGGCAGCGACGCTAACGACGGTGGCGGCGGGCGCGCGTCACACGTTGCGGGTGAATTCGCGGTCGGTGCTCACACCTTCCGGCCGACCGCGCCGTACAGCGACACCTTCTTGTCGTGGTCGGCGGGATGTTCGATGCCCTTCTGCCGCCACCGGTGAATCACCTCGACACCCGGTTCGACGAGTTCGAGGCCGTCGAAGAAGCGGGCGACCTCCTCGCGGCTGCGCGGGCGCACCGGAATGCCCTGATCCGAATACACCCGCAGCAGCCGGCCCATCCCGTCGGGATCGTTGGCGCCGCTGTCGAAATCCGTCGTGACATGGCTCATCGCGAGATACGAGCCGGGAGCCAGCGCGTCCATCAGCGTGTTCACCATGGCGTAGACGTCGCCGGGGACGAAATGGACCACCGCCATCAGCGAAATCGCCACCGGTTGCGACAGATCCAGAGTGTCGCGCAGTTCGCGGGAGCCGAGGATCGCCTCGGGATTCGCGGCGTCGGCCTGCACATAGGTGGTGCGGCCTTCGGGCGCGCTCACCAGCAGGGCCCGCGCGTGCGCGAGCACGATCGGATCGTTGTCGACGTACACCACCCGCGATTCACACGCCTGTTCCTGCGCGACCTGGTGCAGATTGGGTTCGGTCGGGATGCCGGTGCCGATGTCGAGGAACTGGCGCACGCCCTGCTCGGCGAGATAACGCGTCGCGGTGCGCATGAATTCGCGGTTGGTGCGTGCGGTCAGGCGGACCGCCGGGAAGTTCGCGAGAGCGGTCTCGGCGGCGCGGCGGTCGGCCTCGTAGTGGTCCTTGCCGCCGAGAAAGTAGTCGTACATACGGGCGGGGTGTGCCACATCGGTGCGGAGGTCGACCGGATGATCGGACACGGGAAGGCTCCTCGCGGGTTGGGAACGTATCGCCGATGTATAGCGCATACGGGCCAATTCGGCAGCGGGACCGCGTAATTCGTGCGCGATCAGGCCGGGGCGGAGTCGTCGGGCGGAAGCCGGGGCGACCGCGTGTCCGGCCCGGCGTCGTGCGCCGGGCCGATGCGCGGATCGGCGAAGATCTCGGCGGTATCCGAGACCGCCGCCGCCCGCGTCGCGGCCGCATCGCTCACTCGCAGCGCGTACAGGTGCTGGTCCGGGTCCACTGCGACGAGGCCGTAGTCGAGGTCGACCTCGGCCTCCGTGAGATGCAGTTCGCGCAGCGCCGCCGCCAATGTGGGGTCGGTGGCGAGCCGGACGGTGAGCAGCGGCATGGTTCCACGCTACGCGCGGATCTCGGTGTTCTTCAGCTCCGCCAGCAGGGCGGCGGCGTCGACCACACCGAATCCGTAGTCGTAGTCGAATCCGCCGGGCTGCGCGGTCGCGGTGCGCCGCAACAGATCTCGCAGCTGCGCCGGGGCCAGTTTGCTCGCCGGGTAGACGGTCCGGATCGCCGCGACCAGTCCGGCGGCGACCGGGCAGGCGGCCGACGTGCCGGTGTCGGGTTCCTTCGCGCCGAACACCGTGGACCCGAGGAAGTGGGTGTAGCTGCAGATGTCGGGTTTGCGATCGGACAGCCGGCCCGGCCCCTGCGAGGAGTAGCCGACGCGTTGCCCCTTGGTGTCCGCGCCGCCGATGCTCAGCACGCTCGGATGTGAGTTCGCGCCGCCGATCGGCCGATCCCGGTACGCGCACCGCGAATCGGGGCAGTCGCGGCCGCAGTTGCCGGCGGCGAACAGGATGTCGGCGCCGGCCGATTCGAGCGAGCCGACGATCACGTTGAACGGATGGGACGGATTGTCGGAGTAGTTGCCGGGCTGCCCCACCGGGAAGTCCCAGTCCGGTGAGAACGCGCCCCAGCTGTTGCTGATCACCAGCGTGCGGGTGGCCTCCGGCTGATCGGTGAGCACGGTGCGCAGATGGGCGTAGGCGGCCAGCGCGTCCGAGAGCAGCCCGTCCATGGTGGAGCCGCCGCGAGTCTTGCTCTGCAGCACCGGTATATCGAGCAGGGTGGCGTTCGGCGCGCCGATCAGGGTGTCGAACGCGCACATCGATCCGTGGTCGACCGGGAACTGTCCGGCCGTGCCGCTCACCCCCGGCGGATTCCAGCTGCGCGCGGTATCGACGGTCACCGGCCCGCCGCGCGCCTGCTGGACCCGGGCGGCGTTGATCCCGGTGTCGACGATCGCCACCGCGACGGATTTTCCGTCCATTCCCGCGGCGGCCAGATCGCCGGTGTGCAAGAGGGTTTGGACGTCGTGCCAGGTGCCGACCGCCGGATCGCCGCCGCAGGTGAGGTTCGTCTCGATCCGCGGGTCGGCGAAAACGCCTGCCACGCCGCGGGTTCCGGTCAGTCGCGCCACCGTCGCGTCGAGGTCGGCGTCGGGGATCTGTCCGCGCACCACCACCGAACCCGCGCCCGCCTGTTCGGCGGCCACCGTATCCGGGACGGACAGCGGGGCGAAGTCGTGGTCGAGGTCGAACCCGGGCAAATCCCCGGCGACATCGGCGGGGGTCACCGCGACGGCCGGATCGGCAACTGCGGCAATCAGATCGGCGGAGGGACGGAGTTGGATGAGTGCGCGCATACCTGCCATCCTGCCGCCAATTGCCGCGGATTTCCCGCCTATCGCCGGAACGGACTGTGCACCGGGTCAGCGCGCGGCCGACACCACGTCCACGAGTGCTCGCACGGCACGAGCACAGTCGTCGCGGGTGTAGCCGAGCAGACGCACCTCGCCGGCATCCGGTTCGTAGGCCAGAGTGTTGCCGCGGCCCTGGATGATCGAGGCGTCCGGCTGCAATCGATGCTGCTCGTCGCGCTCGGCGATGATTCGACCGCCGCCGGCGGCATCGACGAGCATCTGGAAGAACTCACGATAGGACAGGTTCTGATCGCCGACGAGATAGGCCGCACCCGGCTCACCGCGCACCAGCGCGCCCCGAATCGCTTGTGCGAGTGAGGCGGCGGACATGTAGTTGGTGCCGCCGGGCGGTGCGAAGTCGGGGATGTCGGGTTCGTTCCCGGTCGCCCAGGACACCATTCGCCGATACCGGCGAGCCGACGGTCCGGGCACGGCACCGATGATCGACGGCGGATTGAGGGTGCACGCGGCGAACGAGTCGTCGGCGAGCGCGCGAACGCCTTCATCGGCGGCTTTGCGGGCCGCGATGTACGGATTGTGCTCGGCGAGGTCGGGGCGCAGCTGGTGGTAGTAGCTGCCGACCTGCACGAAGCGCGGCACGCCGGCCCGCTTGGCCAGTGCCGCGAAACGGGGTACGCCGACGCTCTGGGCGGTCTCCCAGAACTGCCGGGTGTCGTCTTCGGAAGTCTTGTGCCGCACGTCCTGCCCCGCGGCGAACACGATGCCGTCGAAGTGTTCCAGTTGTGCCGGGGTGAAGGTGGGCACCGTGTAATCGCCCAGCAGCAGCGGAAATTCGGCGACCGGTGATTCGGCCGATATCGGGCCGCGACCCGCGACGGTGACGTCGTCACCGTGTTCGCGCAGGTGCAGCGCGGCATGCACGCCGATCATGCCGGTCCCGCCGACGATCAGGATCTTCATGGACAGACATCTCTCGCTCGGGGACAGGGACGATCGTTTCCGGTCGCTCGTCAGCGTGGCCGGGGAACCCGCTTGTCGATGAACAAACCCTCCACCGAGACGCAGAGCGTGCCGTCGGCGGTGTGGATCGCGCCGGCCGAATTGATCTTGCGGCCGTCCTCCGACACCATCCGGCCGCTGACCGTGAGCGGCGCGAACAGAGGAGTCGGTCGGTGATACCGCACATTCAGTTGCGCCGTCGCGCCGCTGCGTCCCGACCAGGCGTTCGCCACCCCGAGCGTGTGGTCGAGCAACAGTGCCGCCACTCCCCCGTGCACATGTCCCGGCGGTCCCTGATACGGAAGCGTCAGGGTCACGACACCCTCCACCGATCCGTCTGCGCGGCCGATGAGCGCGAGAGGCGGTGCGATCGCATTCTCCGGTCCGGTGACCGGGTCGTGGCGGGTCACACCCTCACCGCGCCACATATCGATCAGCCGTTCCGCGACCACCGGGGCGTGCTGCTCGAGGTGGTCGGCGATGCTGTCGAGTTCCTCGGCGACCCGGTCGAGATTCGCATTCGCCCGATCGGTGCGCAGCAGCGCGTCGATCACCCGCCGCGCCGCGGCTGTCGCGCGGTCGACCGGGACGTCCTGCTGCTTTGACGTGAGGACGATGTCGGCAGGCGAATCGCGCACTGTGGGAACGCTTTCCGGTTCCGGTTCGGCCGACGTCATCGAATCCATCGTGGTTCTCCTCTGCCGTTCGCGGGTGTCGCGATACGTCGTTCGCACGTTAGCGGTGTCGACCGATCGGATGACCGGCGAGGTCCCACCCACCGGAAAGCTCTGGTCCCGCGCCGGGTCGAGCGGCGAGGATGGGAGCGTGGAATCCCCGGACCGACTTGCCGTCACCGCACTCGCGGCGGGATATGCGCGCGCCGTCGACCGCCGCGACAGTGCGGCGCTCACCGCGCTGTTCGCTCCCGACGCGGTCCTCGTGTTGCCCCCTGTGCTGAACGGGACGGAGCAGGCCGTCGAGCTGGTGGGCAGGCAGAGCGTGGTTTCGTCGGTGGTGAACTCGGTGTCTCGTTTCGTGCTGACCCGGCACGTCGTGGAACAGCTCGTGCTCGAGCCGATTTCGGGCGACCGCATGCGGGGTGAGGTTTATGGCACGGCACACCACATCTCGCGGCGGGCAGACGGCTACCGGGACCGGCGGGTCGCCATCCGTTATCAGGACACCTTCGCCCGCTCGGGGGAAAACTGGTTGTTCTCGCGGCGGGAACTGGTGGTCGACTTCATCGAGGATGTCGCGGTTCGCGTGCCGGAGGCGTCCGGCGCCGAGAACGCGGGTCCGGCCTAACCGCGGCCCGCGTTGCGAGCGGTCCCGCGGTGGGCGGGCACCGTGGTGGGGTCTTCGGGCCAGGCGTGTTTGGGGTAGCGGCCGCGTAGCTCCGCGCGGACGCGAGGCCAGCCGGTGCGCCAGAACGAGGCGAGATCCGCGGTCACCGCGACCGGACGCTGAGCGGGTGAGAGCAGATGCAGCACGATCGGGACGCGACCGTCGGCCAGGCGCGGTGCGTCCGTCCAGCCGAAGATCTCCTGCACCTTGATCGCCAGTACCGGCGGATCGGCGGAGTAGTCGATGGGGGGGTGGCTGCCGGACGGGACCGGCACACGTTCCGGTGCCAGTTCGTCCATGCGCGCCGCATCCGGCCAGGGCAGCAGGCGACGCATGGCTTGCGCGGTGTCGATGCGTTCGAGGTCGGTGCGGCGGCGCGCACCGGCGAGTTCGGGGCCGAGCCAGGTGTCGGCGCCGGCGAGCAGTGCCTCGTCGTCGACCGCCGGCCACGGGTCGCCGAGGGTGCGGTGCAGGAAGTCGAGGCGCTGACGCAGGGCGGTGGCCTCCGCGGGCCAGGACAGCAGGCCGAGTCCGGACGAGGTCAGCCCGCGGCGCACGGCGGCGGCGAGCAAACTCGGGTCCGGGTCGCGAAGTGCCTTCTCCGACAAGGTGATCGCACCCAGCCGTTCGATGCGCCGCGCCACCACATCGCCGTCGGCCCACTCGACCTCGTCGACGGTCGTCAGCAGATCCGCCGCGGCGCGGCGAGCGAGGCGTTCGTCCGCGACCGCGGCCAGCCGGATGTAGCCCTCGGAACGACCGGGGTCGCGAGTGGCGACGCCGACCGCCAGCCATTCCGGATCGCCGGTCCCGGAGCCGGGCGGCAGCGTGACCGCGGTACCGCCGGCCATGAGATAGCTCGCCGAGCCCGCGGCGCGCCGCCGCGCGAGTCGCTCCGGATATGCCAGCGCCACCACATAAGCGGGATCGTCGGTGCCCTCCGGCCCGTCGACCGTTCGGGCCAGCCGCTCGGCCTCGCGTCGCCAGCGCGCCGGCTGCTCGCGGCGGAGCCGACGCAGGCCGGCCGTGAGATCGACGCCCGAGACCAGGGTGTCGTCGTCGAGGACGGCGACGACTTCCGCCGCCGTTCGTGCTCCCACTTCGGCCGCTCCGTCGAGCAACGCGCGTGCCAGTCGCGGGTGCAGCCCGATGCGGGCCATCCGTCGCCCGCGCTCGGTCACCGCGCCGTCGGCGTTCACGGCTCCCAACGCCTGCAGCACATTCCGGCCCGCGGTCAGCCCACCGGCCGGCGGTGGATCCCACCAACTGAGCCCCTGCCCGTCCGCCGTGCCCCAGCAGGCCAGTTCCAAGGCCAGCCGGGTCAGATCCGCGGTGCGGATCTCCGGCTCGGGATAGGCGGGCAGGGTGGCGTGCTCGTGCTCCGGCCAGCATCGCCACACCCGGCCCGGTGCCTCGCGCCCGGCCCGCCCGGCCCGTTGGTCGGCGACGGCCGCCGAGACACGGACCGTGGCCAACCCGGACAGTCCGCGTGCCCGATCGATGCGTGGCACTCGTGCCAGGCCCGAATCGACCACGGCACGCACGCCGGGCACCGTCAGGCTCGACTCCGCCACCGCCGTGGCGAGCACCACGCGCCGCCGCGGTCCGGCACGCAACGCCGTGTCCTGGCTCGCCGCGCTCAGTCTGCCGTGCAGCGCGACGATATCCACGTCGTCCTGGTCGTTCAGAAGTGCTGCGACTCTTCGAATTTCGGCCGCACCGGGCAGGAATACCAGGATGTCGCCCGCGGTTTCGGCCAGCGCGGTTCGGGTGGCGCGTGCGACCTGCGCGTCGATGCGCTCCCGGGGCAAGGGCGAGAGGTATGTCGTGTCCACGGGAAAGGTCTGCGCTTCGACCCGCACCACCGGCGCCGCGTCTTCGGTACTCAGCAGGGCCGAAAGCCGTTCGGCGGCAACCGTGGCCGAGGTGGCGAGGACACGCAGGTCGGGCCGCAATCCGGCCCGGGCGTCCAGCAGCAGCGCCAACAGCAGATCCGCGTCGAGATGGCGTTCGTGACATTCGTCGAGCACGACCACGTCCACCCCCGCCAACTCCGGATCGTCCTGCAGGCGGCGCACCAGCAAGCCGGAGGTCACGACCTCGACGCGGGTCCGCCGTCCGACTCGTCGATCGCCACGGACCGAGTAACCCACGGTTTCGCCCACCTGCTCGCCGAGCAGCGCGGCCATCCGCGCGGCCGCGGCCCGGGCTGCCAGCCGCCGTGGCTCGGCTACCAGCACCCGACCAGGGTTGTTCTGCGCCAGCGCCAACGGCACCAGCGTCGTCTTCCCGGTGCCCGGCGGCGCGACCAGGACCGCGGTCTGCCGGTCGGCCAACGTCGCGACCAGATGGCCGAGGACGGCCCGGACCGGCAGATCGGGAAGTTCGAGTCCGGTCACCGCAGCCCCAGCGTGCGCATCGCGGTGTCTCGCGCGGCGCCGCGGTCGGTCTTGCCGCCCGGGCCGAGCCGGAGCCGAGCCACCGCCACGACATATTCGGGCGTGTATTCCTTGGTGACCCCGCGAGATTCGAGCCGGGCCGACAGGTCCGCCGCGTCCAGGGTCGCGCCGTCGGCGAGAACGACCACGGCACAGACGCGTTCGCCGTAGACGTCGTCGGGAACACCGACGACGGCGACGTCGGTGACCGACTCGTGCTCGCGCACGAGTTCCTCGATTTCGGTGATCGATACGTTCTTGCCGCCCCGGATGACGAAATCCGATGTCCGCCCGACCACCCGGACCCGGTCGGTCTCGTCGATCTCCACGATGTCGCCGAGCAGTGTCCACCCGTCGGGCGTGTACAACTCGGCATCGGCGGCCGGATCGTCCCAGTAGCCCGCCGAGACCAGCGGCCCGCGCACCGCAGGCCGGCCTCGCCGCACCTCACCGTCCACATCGGCGCCGACCTCGTCGAGCACGCGGACGTTCATCATGGGGAGTGTGCGGCCGCAGGTGCGCAGCCTGGTGTCGGTATCGTCGTCGAGGGTGGTCCGGCTCACCGCGCCGCTCTCGTTGGAGCCGTAGAACTGCAGGACCTTGGCGCCGGTTCGTTCCTCGAACGCGCGGGCATCGCGATACGGCACGGGCTCCCCGCCGGTGTACAGCACCCGCAGGCTGGACATGTCATGGCGTTCGAGCGTTCCGGAACGCAACAGCATCTTGAATTGTGTACTGACACAGCACAATACGGTGACGTGCTCACGCTCGATGAGCATCGCGGTCTCCTCGGCGTCGAAGCGGGCGGTGACGACGACCGGGATGCCCAGCAGTGCGGGCAGGAAATGCGCCGACCAGAGGCCGAATCCGTACGGCGCCGGAACCACCGAGCAGATGACGTCCCGGGGACCGATCCGGGCACCCAGCATCGCTTCGCGTGCGAAGGCCGTCCATCGTCGTTCGGTGTGCGCGACGATCTTCGGTGTCCCGGTCGTTCCCGAGGTCGAGTTGAGAACGGAAACCTGCGACGGCGTGAAAGGCATACCGGCAGAAAGGTTCTCGTGCATCTGCTGTGCGCCGATGCGATGATGTTCGAGGGCGCCCGACTGCTCGTCGACCACCAGGACGTCACCCGGCATCACACCCTCGGCCTCCAGTTCCCGGACCAGCGTCTGCCAGGTTCTGCCGCGAATCTCGGGCACGGTGATCAGTGTCGACGCGTCGGTCCGGCGCATCACGTGCGCGATCTCGCGCACGCCCGACCGCACTCCGACAGCCGCGGCGATACGGCCCGCGCGCGAGCATCCGCACAGCGCCGCGTGGCCGGCGGCGGTATCCGGCAACAGCAGCGCGATCCGCGAACGCGGGCCGCCGGGAGTAGTACGCACCTCGTCGCGGATCGTGTCCGCCGACCGGTCGTATTCGCTCCAGCTGGTCGACCCGCCCACGGTGACGAAAGCCGCGTGATCCGGGATGTGCTGCGCCCAGAGGCGAACGATGTCGCCGATCGAGTGATCCGCGTAGGACTCCGGAGCGGTCGCGAAGCTGCCCGGGACGATCGAATCCGCCGCGCGATTCCCCATGACCACCTCACTCACCTACCGCCACCGATGCCGCGTCCCCAACCGTAACCGCCGCGCCCCGGCGCGCCGCGCAGCGGTCAGAAGATCGCGACCGGGGCGACCGGACTCCCGGTGGCGCCGACGAACGGTTCCGGCATCGCCGACAGCAGGAATTCGTAGCGGCCGTCCTCGGCGCACACCCGCGACAGGTCCTCGAGGTTCCAGTTCTGCCCCTGCAGCATGCCCATTTCGACCAGGTGCAGGGCATGTACCGCCAGCCACGGCCCGTCCGCCTC
The DNA here is from genome assembly GCF_963869435.1 of Nocardia violaceofusca NBRC 14427. Taxonomy (NCBI): domain Bacteria; kingdom Bacillati; phylum Actinomycetota; class Actinomycetes; order Mycobacteriales; family Nocardiaceae; genus Nocardia; species Nocardia violaceofusca. The sequence continues at coordinate 152,190 of NZ_CAWMPM010000004.1, read as the reverse complement.
GGGCGGGCAGATCTCGAAGGTGAGCGTATCGGTGGCGACGGCGGCGACGTCGCGGGCGTGGAACCATTCCGGGCAACGCACCGACAACCCCGGCGACGGCGTCGCGTAGCCCTCGCGGTCACCGGCGAGGTAGAGCCGCATCTGTCCGGTGCGCACGAGCACCACATCTCCGGGCCGTACCTGCACCCGCGCCAGCGCGGCGGCGGCGTCGAGATCCTCCGGTGAGACGGCGTGATCGGCGGCCAGTCGATCGACTCCGCGGGCGTGCGCGACGTCGAGCAGCACTCCGCGCGATACCAGGTGGGGCACCTTCTCGATACCGCTGAACCGCGCACCGCGGTGGGCGGTGATCGAGTCGGCGGGACGGCCGTTGTAGAGGCGCCCGGCATAGGAGACATGTCCCAGGCCGTCCCAGTGCGTGCCCGCCTGCAACCCCATGGTGATCGAATCATCGCTGGTCGCAATCGTGCCGGGGCCGAACATCTCCCAGTTCAGGGCGACCATGGTGTGCAGCGGATTCACGCGCCCGGGCACGAGCCCGGTCTGCACGCCGCGCTGATGCAGCGGCAGCGCCAGCCCGACCCGCCGGCCCGTGCGCACGGTCGCCGCGGCGGCCCGTACCACCTCGTCGGTGACGAAGTTCAGGGTGCCGATTTCGTCGTCGGCGCCCCAGCGCCCCCAGTTGTTCACGCGCGCCGCGATCTCACGGAAGACAGACATGTCCGGCATGTGCGCACGGTACCGGCGGTTCCGTGGGGTGCCAATCCTCAACTCCCACTGAGCGAAACGACGACCAGGATCGCACCGCGGTCACTCGGCGGGCGGCCACACCGGAGTCGTGCGCCATGGACGCGCCTGCTCGAGTTGCGCCGCGACCTGCAGCAACAGATCTTCGCGACCGAACGCGGCGACCAGCTGGACACCGACCGGCATTCCGGCGCTGTCGATGCCCAGCGGAAGCGAGATCGCCGGTTGCCCGGTCACGTTGAACGGGCTCGTCATACCGCTGAACGACATCGCGTGCTCCCACAACGACGCCGGGTCGGTGGTGTCGAGCAGGCCCAGCGGCGCGACGACCGTCCCCAGCGTCGGTGTGAGCAGCAGATCGTGGTCCGCGAAGTAGCCGCCCAGCATGGTCGCGGCCGTTTCGAGGTCGCGCAGCGCACGGACATAATCCGCCGCGCTGTCCTGATTCGCGGCGTCATAGATCATCCGGGTCATCGGTTCGAGGTCGTCGTCGCGCAGGTCGCGGCCGAGCGCCGCCAGGCGCGCCTTCACCTCCACCGCGACCGGCACCGCCATCAGATACTGCAGCCCGCTCATGATTTCCTCGAAGGGAAAGTCCGGCGCCTCGTCCACGACGTCGTGGCCGAGGTCCGCGAGGACGCCGGCGATATCGCGTGTCGCCGCAACACAATCGGGATGTACCGCAGCGCCCGAAGGCAGCGTCGTCGCGATCCCGATGCGCAGGTGACCCGGATCGATACGCAGGGCGTCGACATAGCGCATCGACGGCGCGGCGATCACGTACGGATCGCCGGGGACGGCGCCGGCGCCGATATCCAGCAATATCGCCGTATCGCGCACACTGCGGGTGAGGGCGTGGTTGACGGTCATCGGCACGGCCAGCAAATTCCGTGCCGGATATGCCGGCACCCGGCCGCGGCTGGGTTTGAGGCCCACCAGACCGCACGACGAGGCGGGGATGCGGATGGATCCACCGCCGTCGCTGGCCTGACCGGCGGGCACGATTCCCGCGGCCACCGCCGCCGCCGAACCACCCGAGGAACCGCCGGCGGAATGGTCGAGGCGATGCGGATTGCGCGTCGGCCCGAACAGCACCGGTTCCGTGCTCGCGTTCAACCCGAACTCCGGCGCGTTGGTTTTGCCGATGATCACCATGCCGGCGCGCCGATACCGTTGCACCAGTTCGGAATCCGCGGTGGCGACGGCATCGGCGAACAGGCGGGAACCGTTGGTCGTCGGCAGCCCCGCGACATCCATGTGCAGATCCTTGATCACGAACGGAATCCCGCGCAGCGGCCCATCGGGTAACCCCGCGGCCACCTCCCGGCGCGCCTGGTCACCGCGTTCGCTCACCACCGCGTTGATCGCCGGATTGCGCTCCGCGAGCCGGCTCAGACTGACGTCGAGGACCTCCTCGGCCGACACGTCGCCGGCCTCGATCGCCGCGGCCAGTCCCGTCATGTCGGTGTTGTCGAACAGATCCCGCATCGAAGCCCCTATCAGTCGTGCCGTCACGAGAATCGCGAGATTCGTCCTACCAACCGACGGGTGCGGGGCGGACCGGCATTCCGCCTACCGGGATGTGCCGCGCCGGGTCGACAGGTGCCGACGGTTCCACCGGCGCGGCGCGGCGGGCTATGGTGTGAGGCGATGTCTACCGGGACGGCTTCGCGCCACACACGGATGGGTTACCCGGTGCTCTTCTGAGCGCCGTGCGGGCCGGTACGGGCTCGCGTATCGACCGGGCTCGCCGTGGTGTCGCCCGGGCTCCGCCTTCGTCGTATCGATCACGAAAACTCGACTACGACAGAAGGATTCGACAATGACTGCAACGCACGGTATATCGGTCGACGTGCGGACACCCGACGGTGTCGCCGACGCCTACCTCACCTCCCCTGCCGACGGCGCCGCCCATCCCGGAGTACTGGTGATCCAGGACGGGTTCGGGCTGCGGCCCAGCCTGCGGGCGCTGGCCGACCGGATCGCCGCCGGCGGCTACACCGTCCTGCTTCCCAACGCCTACTACCGCCACGGGCGCGCACCCGTCATCGAGTTGCCGGACTTCATCGACCCGGCGCAGCGACCCGAGATCTTCCAGCAGGTCTTCCCCATGATCCGTGACCTGACACCGGAGCTCTGGCGCTCCGATGCCGGCGCCTACCTCGACTGGCTCGCGGTCTCGCCGCAGGTCACCGCGGGCAAGGCTGGAGTCACCGGCTATTGCATGGGTGCCCGCCTGGCCGTGCTGACCGCCGCCATGTTCCCCGATCGGATCGCGGCGGCGGCCGGATTCCACGGCGGACCGCTCGTCACCGACACCGCCGACAGCCCGCACCGCAGCATCGGAAACATCACGGGCGAACTGTATTTCGCCCACGCCGGCGAGGACGACCACATGACCGCCGAACATATCGGCGCGTTCGACAAGGCGCTCGCCGACGCCGGCATTCGCCACCGCACCGAGGTCTACGCGGGCGCCCACCACGGGTTCACCCAGGCCGACACCTCCGTCTACGACCCCGAAGCCGCCGAACGGCACTACCGCGAACTCCTGGCCCTGTTCGACCGCACCCTGAGTCGGTAGGTCGGGGCGGCGGGCACGGCCCCATGACCGGGCACGACGCCGGATCGATGGGGCCGAGCGCCCGGGCTCGGCCGCGCGGCGGAGACGCCGACTACCCCGAGCCCGGCTGTCGCCTCCGTACACCCATCTGGCGGCTACTTGGGTGCGACCAGCTCCAAGGCGATATTGTCCGGATCCCGGAACTCCAGTATGTAACTGACACCGATGTCCTTGATGTCCTCATGCGCGACCCCGCACCCGTCCAGATGCGCTGCGGCGGCTTCCAATTCGTCGAGTGAGGCAACAGGGAAAGCGAGGTGGTCGAGACCGACGCGATTCTCGTCGAACCGGTCGTTGCCCACGGGCCGCAGGCCGAGCAACCCGTGTTCCAACCGGTAGATCACCCCGCCGTAGAGAAAACCGAGGCGCTCGCGCGTCTCCTGATCCGCATCGGCCGGAACCTCCAGCGCCACAGGCCAGCCGAAAACCTTGTCGTAGAAGTCTCGCGAGCGGCCGATATCGCACACCGTGAGACGGACGTGAGCAATGGATCCCGTAGCAATCGCCATGTCGAACATGCTTGCACGCCGTTTCCGTTTCCATACCCGCAGGTTCCCGGCAAACGACCGGCCTGCGACGCCTTGGCCCTCGACGTCACGGATCGACAACTGGCACTGCAGCACTAATCCGGGGGCAGATTCCTCGCTCGCGGCAGATCCTCGCCAAAGTGATCTCGGACCTGCACCCGTGCCCGGCATGCAACCGAAGGTTGAACAGCAGTGGAGGAACATTCTCCGGCCTCCGGGCGTCCACGTCCACCACATACGGGCACACCGTCGATCGGGCGTTGTCCGCCGCCGTGACCTGCTCCGGGCAATCGGTGCCGGAGCCGACGGGGCCACCCCACCGCCGCGCGAACGCCTCCACCGCCACGAACTCGCCTTCATCCCGAAGGGCCCGGCCCGCAACGAGTTCCGCCTCGAACCGCGCCGGGTCGAGCCGTGCCACGGCCGAAACCATCGCCCTGGCACTCCGTGCGATGCTCCGCTTGTCGCCGACCACCGTCCACGCACACAACCGCGGTGCATGAACAACCCACCGCGGGCCACAGCAATGCACCCTGATCAGAAAGTGCCGCACCGCTCCTCCTGAGGCGAACCCATCAGTCGAACCCATTGGTAAGCAACCCGGAGCCGGGACGAGACACCTGCTCCGGGCGGCTGAAGACGACGGTAGGAACGGCAAGCGCTCCGATCCAGGGCCATGCACGAGTATGCTCGAAATGCATCGAAACTGGTCAATGCCTTCATTTTTCGGCCACGATGATCCCTGACGGAGCATGAATCCGCATAATTCGATCGGAGGCTCAGACATGCGGTTGACATTTCTCGGCAAGGGCGGCTCGGAGGGTGGCGGCTGCCCGGCCCTGTTCGCGACCGACAGAGGAAGCTACGTCGTACAGGGCTGGAAGACGGGCATACCCGGAATGGTCGAAATACCGCATCTACTCGCCGGCTTCGCCGAGCCCGATACATACATCGGCGCCAAGCTCCACGACACAGGCAGGGGAACATTCACCCTGAGCGGTGAGGCGGTGACCGATGCCGAAGCCCTCGCTCAGATGGACATCCGCACCGACGAAACCTGCATCGAAGTACCGAAGCCAGGAAGGACGTTCTACGGCAATGGAATTAGTGCAGGGTGAGGCGTTCGACGACCTCTTCCGCCGGGCGCAGCGTGAAGCGTTCCACCTCGAGGTTCGCGACAATTACTATCCGGACGACTACCCCCCTTTGCGCCGGTTCCTCACCGGAGCCACTGATGATTTTCAGTGGTTCGAGCCGTGGCTCGATCATGTTCGGAACACCAAACGCAGAGGTGTAGCGGTCAACCGGGCGCGTGTGGTGACCGTTCCGCACAGCGACTACACCAGATACGCCAAATACGTTGCGCGCCTGAATGTCGAGGCGGGCGAGGATATCCGCTACCTGAGCAGGCACCGGATCGACCCGGAACTGCTGACGACGGACGATTGGTGGATGTTCGATGATTCGGTCGTGGCCTTCACGATCTTCGAACCGGGTATCGACGGCCGGTGGCTCGGCGGCGCCGTGACTACCGATCCGCAACTGGTCGCCTACATCCGGTCGGTCAAGGAACGTGTCTGGTCACTGGCAGTGCCGCTGGCGGATTACGACGAGTCGTGACCGATTCACTGGACCAGGCCAGCGAAGCTCTCGGGGCACGGCTCCGGGAGCTTCGCTCGGATGCGGGCCTTACCGGTACGGAACTGGCACGCCTCGCGGGCTGGCATCAAACCAAGGTCTCCAAGATCGAGTACGGCAAGACGAAACCGACCGAGACGGACATCCGTACCTGGTGCGTTCTCACCGCCTCGCAGGATCAGATACCGGAACTGACAGCCACACTTCGGAATCTCGAAGCCGCGTGGCTCGAATGGCGGCGTGTGCTCGGCACAGGAACGAAACTGCGTCAGCAAGCTTCGATCAAGTGGGAAGCGGAGACCGCCGTCTTGCGGGTCTACCACCCGTTTCTCGTCCCGGGCCTGCTCCAAACCGCCGAATACGCCGAGAACGTGCTGCGCAGCGTCGTCGAGTTCCAGCGAGTGCCGAACGATATCGAAGCGGGCGTTTCGAAACGTATGGAACGACAGCAGATTCTGTACCGGCGAAACCATCGGTTCCATTTCGTCATCGCGGAACAAGCACTGCGAACCACGGTCGGCGACAATCGGATCATGGTCGGTCAGCTGGACCGCCTGCTGGCCGTGATAGGTATGCCCCGCGTACTCGTCGGCATCGTTCCGGCGGAGGCATCATATGCCGTATCCATGACGAATTTCGCCCTGTTCGACGACAAACGCGTGATGGTGGAAACCGTCACAGCCGAATTGACCATCACGCAACCGAGGGAAATCGCCCAGTACGGCCGCGCGTTCGACATTCTCGCGGGTCAGTCCGTAACCAGCAGTGCGGCACGGGCACTCATTCGCAAAGCACTGGAGTCGCGGCGCACATAGAGAAGGGGGCGGACTATCCGTCGTTCGCTTCGAGTTCGGTTGCCAGCGTCTGTTGGGTGGCCGCCCACGACGCCAGGAGCGCCAGATTGTCAGCGGTCGGCGTGCCCGCGGGTGCGGTGTAGACGGTGAGATGCAGGCCGGGTTCGGCGGGCAGTTCCAGGGACTCGACGTCCAAGTCGAGCCGGCCCACGATCGGATGGCGCACCCGCTTGCGTCCGGACCGGTGCAGCCGAACGTCGCGAGATGCCCACCGCTGCCGGAATATCTCACTGCACGTCGACAGTTCACCGACCAGAGCGATCAGCTCCTCGTCGTGCGGATTGCGGCCGGCTTCCATGCGTAGCTTCGCGGCCACGTCACCGGCGATTCGGTCGTAGTCGACAAAGAAATCTCTGGCCGCCTCGGCAGCCAGATAGACGAACCGCGCTGTGTTCGCTGGCCGTCGCGTGTCGGCCAGTACCGGTGAAAACAGCGCGCGGGCAAGTTGATTCATGGCGAGCACGTCATAACGTCCGTTACAGATCCAGGCCGGCGCCTCGGAGATGGCGTCGAGCATCTGCTGCAGCGTCGAGCGCACCGTCACGGCAGACCTGCGCCGCCGTGGCCCGCTGGGTGCCCCGGAAGATCGGCGCGCGAGGTGGAACAGGTGGTCGCGCTCGGCCTCGTCGAGTTGCAACGCAGAGGCCAACGCGTCCAGCACGCCATCGGAGACACCGGCGAGGCTGCCGCGCTCCATACGCACGTAGTACTCGACCGATACCCCCGCCAGTAGCGCTACCTCCTCGCGACGCAGACCTTCGACCCGACGATTGCCACCGTAAGCGGGCAGGCCCGCCTGCTCGGGTGTGATGCGGGCGCGACGCGAGCTGAGAAACTCCCGGATATCGGTGCGCAGATCCATCGTGGCCATCCCCTCACCGTAAGTCCGACCCGTAATCCGAGGGAGGCACTGCGGGTCCCCCGATGACCGCGCCGGCACAGCGTCGCCTAGGTACGCGATGCGGTCGTCGCAGTGTCGCCGTCTACCGGGAGGATGGTGCCCGTGAGGTAGGACCGAGCCCTGCTAGCGAGGAACACGGCAGAGGGAGCACCGAGAACGCCACATGCGCAGAGTGCCGGTCCATCAGACAAGGGTGGTTCTCTCCGTACCTGCATCACGAGGGGCTCCCTGCCGGACACAAGGCCTGCTTAACCTGTGGTCGGTTCCCGGCTGAACGCAGGGAAAGCAAAGGGCCGGAAGGTCTTTCCCGAAGGAGCATCTCCAGTGCACAAGCGCAGACTCGGACAGCAACTCGAAGTTTCGGCCCTGGGGCTCGGCTGCATGGGCATGAGCTTCTTCTACGGTGCGACCCCGGACCCAGCCGAGATGACGCGGCTGCTGCGGGCGGCAGTAGACCGCGGCGTGACTTTCTTCGACACCGCCGAAGTCTATGGCCCTTTCACCAATGAAGAGCTGGTCGGTCAGGCGCTGGCGCCGGTGCGCGACCAGGTGGTGATCGCCACCAAGTTCGGTATCAAGCATGGAGAGAACGGACCGACCCCGGCGTCGGGGGTCGATAGCCGACCCGAGCAGATCCGCCGAGTGACCGAGGCCTCACTTCGGCGTTTGCGAACAGATTATATCGACCTCTTCTACCAGCACCGCGTCGATCCCGACGTGCCCATCGAAGAGGTAGCGGGGACGGTCAAGGAGCTGATTTCCGAAGGTAAGGTCAAGCACTTCGGTTTGTCGGAGGCCGGCGCGACGACGATCAGCCGCGCCCACAGCGTGCAGCCTGTGACGGCGCTGCAGAGTGAATACTCGCTCTGGACGCGAGACCTCGAAGCCGAGGTCATTCCGACCTTGGAGAATCTGGGCATCGGCCTCGTGCCCTACAGCCCGCTGGGCAAGGGCTATCTGACCGGCGCCATCGACTCCACGACAACGCTGGCCGACGACGACCTCCGCCGCATGCTACCGCGCTTCACTCCTCGAGCACGCCAGGCCAATCAAGCACTGATCGACTTGCTGCAGCAGATAGCCGAGGACAAGGAAGCCACACCGGCCCAGATCGCTCTCGCCTGGGTGCTGACGCAGAAACCGTGGTTCGTGCCGATCCCCGGCACAACCAAACCGCATCGCCTGGAAGAGAACCTGGGAGCGCTCGACGTCGAATTGACGATCGACGATGTGGCACGCATCGAAGCGGCCGCGGCGCAAGTCGAGGGTGGGCGCGTCCCCGAACAGTTCACGTCGATGCTCGGCCGCTAACCCGCTCGAATTCCGCACCGGCCTCCGGAACCGACACCGTCGACGCGCCTATTCGTGCGATGCGCCCGGTGCGGCATGGTCGGGCGGAGATTCCGGTGTGCCGTGGACGATGTCGTGGAAGGCGTGTCGGAGCATGGCCGTGATCCGTTCGGGTTCGGCGTCGCGTAGTCCGTCGAGTTGGAGCAGGTGGCGCCCGATGACGGCGCCGATGGTGATTGCGCCGATGAGCCCCGCGCGCAGGTCGGCGTCGGTGGTGGCCATGTGGTCTGCGGCCTGTCGCTGCCGGGTCGTCATGGCCGTTCGGATGTCGTCGGCCGCTCCAGGGTGGGTGAACATGGATCGGATCGCTGCCAGCGCGTCTATCGGCTGCTCGGCGAGCTTGTGTTCCAGAGCGGCCAGTAATTGTTCAGCCGCCTGCTCGGGCGTGCCCGTCACCTCGGCGTCCGGTTCGATCCCCGCGACCCGCGCGAACAAGTCGGCCTTCGAACCGAAATAGCGCATGACGAGTCCGGGATCGGTGGCCGCTTCGGCTGCGATCGCGCGGATAGTGGTCGCTTCGTATCCGGCCTCGGCGAACAGGTTGCGCGCCGCCTGCAGGATGCGTGCTTCGGTATCGCGGCGCTGCTGAGCACGAGTGACTGGTCGGGAACTCACCTGATCAGTCTATGGCGTTGACCGAACGAGGACCGGCTGCTATCTTCGGTCAACATTGTTGACTGAAGATAGGTGATTCCTCATGTGGCTTACAGTCCTCCTTGCGTCGGCGGCCGGGATGATGGGCGCGAACGCCGTACCGCATTTCGTCAAAGGCATGGCCGGTGAACAATTCCCGAACGTGTGGGGCAACTCCGCGTTGCGCAACGCCGTGGCCGGAACCCTCGGTCTCACGTTGGCGGCCACGATCGGATACTGGGCCGATCTCGGCGCACACACCATTGCGGGCATCGCCGGCGCATCGGTCGGCGCGCTGGCCATGGCGGTGTTCCACGGACTCCGCGGGGCCTATCGCCTGAACACCGCCCTCGGTCTCCCCAATCCCGTGTAGAGCAGGAATTCGTTGCAGCGCAGTATCGTTCGTTGATTGCGGGAGCTGTCGAGGCGAGTCGCAGGGTATACCGACGATACGGCTGCGGGCCGGCATCGGCCCATCGACCTCAGATATCGGGGTACTGCGTATGGAGGTCACCGTCGAACAGTCGCCAGTAGAAGGCGTTCATCTTCGCGGCGGCGGGGGCGTGCCGAGCCAAGATCGCGGCGACCGGCGGTGGCACGTCATCCGGGATGTGCCCAGCGGCGCACTGGAGTACGTACTTGTTGCGAGCGACCGGACCGCACGTGGGCGGTGTCGGCACCCCGCAGACATCGGTCACCAGCCAGTTGACCAGTCGCATGGCGGCATAGGCGGCATCGTGAGTGGTGTGCTGTTCGGCGAAGTCGCGCTCGGCGGGTGACAGATCGAATTTCGGCGATGTTCCCAGCCCGAAGTCGGTCAGGTAGATCCGCTCCGTGTCGGTGCGCATGTTGCCGAAGTGTCCGTCCATGTGCAGCAGCTCCCGATCCCGCAACAGCGTCACGATCTCCGAGAGTTGCCGCTCGACGGTGGCAGCCTTACCCGCCGGGTCCGCTCGCAGCCAGTCGGCTAAGGGGTGGTGGATGTATTCGCAGAACAGCACCAGGCTGCACGGTGCGGCGGCCAGCGCTTCGAGGCGAGCTCGCACCGCTGGGCTGCCACCCTGGGCGGTGACCACGGTGTCGATGTCGGCGTGTTCGGCGGCGACCGGCGACCGGCCGGGGAGCACACGCCAGTGGTAGAGGATCGGAAACGATGGTGTCTCTCCGGCCAGAACGGCGTCGGTCACGATGACGTTGGCGGACAGTTCTCGCCATGCGTTGAAACTCGGGCCGCCGGTGCCGTACTGGCAATACATCGGCAGGTCGAACAGATTCGCTGTGGAGCCCGGATCGGCAAGCTCCCTTTCGGTCAGCGGGATCCGTTTGGTGAACACCGGCACGCTGTCGACGTCGACGAGCGCCGCACCACCACCCACGCCCACGCCGATGACACGGCCGGCGCCTACCAACTCCGCCAGCTCTGTATCGCTGCAAGACGTCAGGAACGCCGAGATCCTTTGGTGGCGTGCAATTCTGGCGGCCGTCATCGCACGATTGTCCCACCGCTCAGGCTCCGGGCGGCATTCGATGTCGCCGCCGGTCAGGCCGTGGCTTCGGTGGTTCGACCGTGCAGCAAGGCCAGCAGTTGCTCGGTGTGGCCTGGTAGCTCCACGTCGGCCAGGCCGATGATCAGATCCCGTAGGGGCAGTGGCTGATCGACCAGCACGGCGTCGTTGGAGAGCAGGCGGGTGGGAACCAGGGTGTCGAGTTCGGTGTCGCTGAGGGCGGGGCCGGAGAGGCTGCAGAGGACCCCGGCTTGGCGGTGCAGGCGGTCGCGCAGGCCGGTGCTGCCGCCGGCCAACTCGATGACACGGTCGATGGTCCAGATGTCGAGGGCGATGCGATTGTCGTAGGTGGTGTGCTCGCCCGCGGCGACGGCTGACGCGGCGGCGATGGTGGCGGCGGTGATCAGGCAGACGTGTCCGAGTATCTGATCAGCGTTCCATTCGCCTGGTGCGAGGGCGATCGTCTGATTCGAATCGGCCACGGCGTCAGCGGCTTCCAGAAGCGTGCGGTACGCGTCGCCCAGGGCGGTGGTGTCAAGCATCGTGTAATTATGCAGGTATATGCCTGCATAATTCAACCGGGAATATGCAGGCCCACGCGGAGTTCAGCCGGCCGGTTCCGACTCGTGCAGTGTCACGGTGCGGTCGGCGGTCTTCAACGTCAATGTCGCGCCGTCGAGACTCCATGCCGGGCTTGCCTGCAGGAGCGAGGTCGCCCATTCGTCGGCGCCGGCGCGGTCGCCCACGCAGGCCATGCGGGTGCTCGCGAGGGGGCCGGTGTGGAGGGTGTTACCGGTCAGGTCGGCGGAGCCCATGAGGGTGTTGCAGCCGGCGGTGGCGCTGAGGCGGCCCTCGGTGAAGGTCAGGCGCAGGGGGCCGTCGCCAGGGATTCGCGGGCCCTGGACATCGGTGGAGACGTAGGTGTGGCCGACGGGGGTGGCGGGCGTGGAATCCGTTGGGGTGGAATCGTTTCCGGAGGAGCAGGCGACGCCGGCCGCCAGCACGGCTAGCGCGGGAACTATGCGCAGGAAATTCGCCGACATGATCCGATGGTAGCGGCCGGGCGGGCCGGATCAGCTGCTCGCGTTACCGGCCTGCCATACATTCCACGGGACCTCCCAGTCGCCGTAGGTGTCCCATACGGGCAGCGGCTGGCCGCCCGAGTTGGTGATCTCCACGACGTCGCCGACGCCGAAGTGGTCGAAGAACCACTGGGCGTTGTCGGGTGAGAGGTTCACGCAGCCGTGCGACACGTTGCTGGCCCCCTGCTGTCCGACCGACCAGGGCGCCGAGTGGACGAATTCGCCGTCGTTGGAGATGCGTTCGTCCAGGTCCACCTTCTCGCGGTAGTACCCGGGCTGGCCGGCGCAGACCCCGTAACTGCAGGAGTCCATGATGATCGACGGCGATTTCTCCGAAATGACGTGCGGCCCTTCGTGGGACGGGAATCCGGGCGAGCCGAGACTCATCGGCATCTGGTTCACCTGCGCGCCGTTGTGCAGGATCGTCAGCTGTTCGGTGTTGCCGTCGGCCTGGGCGATCCAGGCGTCGTGGACCGTGTAGTCGGCGCTGTTGTTCTCCGCGCCGAATACCCCGTCGCCGAGGTCGAGACCGAAGACGTCGGCTTCGATGTGGATCTTGGTGCCCGGTTGCCAATACTGCGCGGCGCGGTAGTGCACATCCTTGTCGTCGACCCAGTACCAGGCGCCCGGCTGCGGCGGGGTGACGGTGACCTTCAGATGCTTCTGCACCTCCGCCTTGTTCGCCACCGGCTGGGTGAACTGGAAAACCATCGGCTGCCCGACCCCGATTCCGGTCTGAGCGACCAGATCGGGGGCCGGTACGACATTCGCGTAGGCCTTGTGGCCGGCGTCGATCGTGGTGACGGTGACCGTCTTGTCGGTCGCGACCTGAGCGAGGTTCACCGCTTGGGCGTCGACGCGGTAGGTGGTCCCGTAGTTCAGCGGGTCCTTCGAGGTCCAGCTGTGATGGTCGGCGCCGAAATCGCCGGCGACCGCTTTGCCGTCGCCGTCGGTGACGGTGACCTTGGTGAGCATGCCGTCGGCGGAGTTCACCACGAGGGGCGTCGCCGGATTGAGTGGTCCGTGATCGGCGGCGGGCACATCGATCGCCGCGGGCGCGGTGATATCGGGCCCCTTGGATGCCGGCGCCGAGGAGTTGCCGCCACCCGAGCCGCCACAGCCGCCGAGGAGCACAACGATCGCCGTCAATACCGCCGACACCACCAGTAGAGATCGACGCCTGCGCACGTCCTCACCGCCTCTGTCTCGCACCCTCGCATGCACAGCGCCCATCCGGGACACAGCACCCTCCAGTCCACACCATGAATCCGGTGTCGCACCGCAGCAGAGAGTACGTGTCGTCGCCGCTCGGCGCGCGCCCGGCACAGCCGGACCAGGCGTTTTGCCGTTTTCGCGGTATTCGGCGGGGTGTGGCGCCGGCTCACCCGCCGCGGGTGAGTGCAGCGCCGGCGTGAGGGCTCATAGTGAAGCGATCTTCGATGTCCGTCGAGGAAGGTGACCGATGCCCAGGCGAGATGGCTCCCGGTGGCGGACCGCCGCGGCCGCGATCGGCGACTACATCCGGCACGCGCCCGGCACCTACATCTGGCTGGCCATCCTGCTCGTGTCCACCCTCGTGGTCCGGCACCTGTCCCCCGATCAGGCCGAGATCCTGCTGGGCAACCGCTCGACCAATCTGCACCACCTGCGCGAGGACCCGGTGCACGTGCTGATCTCCAGCGCCTTCTGGCTCGCCGGTGGCGGCTGGTTCGGCTACGCGGTCAGCTACAGCATCTTCCACGCCCAGGCCGAACGCTGGCTGGGGACGCTGCGTTGGCTGGCGGTGGTCGTCATCGCGCACGTCGGCGCGACCTACCTCAGCGAAGGTGTGCTGTATTGGGCTATTCATCACGGTTACGCGCCCGAATCCGCGGTGAACACCCTCGACTACGGCGTGAGCTACGCCTTGGCGGGTGTGATCGCCGTGCTGGTGTATCGGATCGCGACGCCGTGGCGGTATCTGTATCTGCTCGGGGTGGTCGTCTTCTACGCGATTCCGGTGTTCGCGAACCGAACCTTCACCGACATCGGGCATTTCAGTGCGATGGTGCTCGGTCTGGCCTGCTATCCGCTGACCCTCGGGCGGCCGGGTGTGTGGGATCCGGAGGTGGCGGTTCGTGGGCTCGCCGGGTCGGTGCGACACCGGTAATCACACCGCCGGAAGGGCGTCGCGGCAAGGATTGGATTCAGTGCGATCCAGAGTGCTGACCCCGCACCGGAATTCCCCTAGCGTGACGTTTCGCCCATCCAGAGCGATCGAGAGACCCGGCTCCACGACGTCGCAGCAACCCCCCGACTGGGTGTGGGTGCTACCGCCGGGACCGATGGAGGAACTAATGGTACGCAGCGTTTTTCACGTCGGCCAGGACGATCCGATGGCCGCGCCGCTGCTGGCGGAGTTGGCCATCGAATACAGCAGCCGCTACGGCGGGAGCGTCGGTGAGGTGCACGCCGATCTGGTGAACTACCCCGCCGCCGATTTCGCGGCCCCGCACGGCGATCTGCTGGTGGTGGTCGAGGACGGCGAACCCGTCGCCGGCGGGGCGTTCCGCCGCTACGACGAGCGGACCGCCGAATTCAAACGAATCTGGACCGCACGCGAGCACCGCCGCCGCGGCCTGGCGACCTTCGTACTCGCCGAACTCGAGGCCGAAGCGCTACGCCGCGGCTATCGGCGGATATTCCTGACCACCGGTCCGCGGCAACCCGAAGCGGTCGCCCTGTATCTGTCGGCGGGCTACACCCCGCTCGAACGCACTCCGTCCGGGCAGCCCGGTCTGCTCGCGCATCCGTTCGAGAAGTATCCGACGCGTGTGGCAAAAACGCAGCGGCGCAATCGTTTCGGGCGCGAGCGCGACGGTGTGTACACGCCGGTGCGGTCCGGATTCCGCTATCCGCCGGTGCGCGGCGAGGCCGGTGCCGTCCACGTATGAAATTCTTGTTGTTGACGCTGATCACCCACCAGCCCGACCCGGTGACCGGCGTACTCGAATCTCCCGCGCGCCGTCTGGGCCGCGTAGTGGACAGTGCCCGGCTCGCCGAGACGCTCGGCTACGACGGGTTCGCGGTCGGCGAACGCCACGAGGACCCGTTCCTGTCGTCCGCGCCGCCGGTGGTGCTGAGCCACATCGCGGCGCTGACCTCCCGGATCGCGTTGTTCACCGGCGTCACCACGCTGAGCCTGCTCGATCCGGTGCGCGCCGCCGAAGACTATGCGACGCTGGACAATCTGTCCGGTGGCCGTCTCGAGCTCATCGTCGGCAAGGGTAACGGCGCGGCGCAGGCGAAACTGTTCCACGTCACCACCGCCGACCAATGGGACCGCAACCGCGAGGGCTACGAACTGTTCCGGCAGCTGTGGCGCAGCGACGACGTCACCTGGACGGGCCGGTTCCGGCCGTCGCTGTCCGGTGCCAAGACCCTGCCCCGGCCCTTGCAGCCGGAACTGCGGATCTGGCACGGCAGCGCCACCAGCCGGGAATCGGTGGAAGTGGCCGCGCGCCATGGCGATCCACTGTTCTCCGCGAATGTGACGTACCCGATCGAACCGTACGCCGAACTGGTCGACCATTACCGGGAACGCTGGGCGGCTCACGGCCACGACCCCGCCGACGCGCTGGTCGGCGCCGGGACGGCCGGGTTCTACGTCGCCCGCGATTCCCGCACCGCGCTCGACACCTATCGCCCGATCTTCGAAGCACGCCGCGCCGTCGCCCGGAAATTCGGTGCGCCGGAGGTCTTCACGTCGGTGGAGGACTTCATCGAGCGCAGTTCGGCCGTCGTCGGCAGCCCACAGCAGGTGCTCGACAAGTTGGGGCGTTATCACGCGCGGCTGGGCCACGAGGTGATCCATCTCGGCGCCGACGGCGACGGGCTCACCGACAAGCAGCACCGCGAAAGTCTCGAACTGTTCCAGGCCGAGGTGGCGCCCCCATTGCGCCAGGCCATTCCCAGCCGTCCGCTCGGCGGCGACCGCTATCGTATCGATCCACCCGGAGTCACCGAATGAAACGAATCCTCTCGCCGGCGCTCGCGCTCACCGCGACGCTGGCGATCGCCGCCTGCGCGAACACCTCCGGTGGTGGCGGCGACGCCGGTCCCCCGCAGCCGGGCGGCACCCTGCGCTACGGCCTGTCGCAGGCGCCGACCTGCTCGGATCCGGCCCAGGCCGGTACCAACCAAACCCTGTACGTGGCACGCCAGATCGTGGATTCGCTCACCGACCAGGATCCCGCGAGCGGGGAGATCAAGCCGTGGCTGGCCACCTCCTGGCAGGTGAGCCCGGACGCGAAGACCTTCACCTTCCATCTGCGGCCCGATGTGACGTTCAGTGACGGCACCCCGCTGACGGCCACGTCGGTGCAGAAGAACTTCGACGCCATCGTGCACACGCTCACCGCGGCGAAAGCGCCGCTGGGAGCGAGCTATCTGGCCGGCTACGCGGGCACCACGGCGGTCGATCCGCTCACCGCCGAGGTTCGATTCGACGCGCCGAACGCCCAGTTCCTGCAGGCCTCCTCGACACCGCAGCTGGGGATTCTCGCGGACGCGACCACCGCGAAACCGGCCGAACAGCGCTGCCTCGGCGACAATATCGGCAGCGGTCCGTTCGTCTACGCCGGCTATCGCCAGGACGCGTCGGCCACGCTGGTGAAGCGCCCCGGATATCGGTGGGGTTCGGCGGTATTCGCGCATTCCGGCGAGGCGTATCTGGATCGCATCGAATTCACGGTCGTCCCCGAGGCCGGGGTGCGCACCGGTAGCCTGTCGTCGAATCAGCTCGACGCCGTCAGTGACGCGCTGCCCCAGGACGTTCCGCAACTCGAGGCCGCCGGCGCCAAGGTGCAGTTCGACTCGAACCCCGGCGTTCCCTTCGGGCTGCAACCGAATGTGAGCCGCGCGCCGCTGTCGGATTCCGCCGTGCGCCAAGCCCTGTTGCACGGAATCGACCGCAAGCAGCTGGTGGATACGGTGCTGGGGCCGCAGTTCCTGCCCGCCACCGGGCCGCTGGCGTCGAAAACACCTGGCTACGTCGATCTTTCGAAGTCGATAGCCTACGACCCCGACCAGGCGCGCCGCATTCTGGATCAGGCCGGGTGGGTCCCCGGCGGCGACGGGATCCGGGTGAAGGACGGGCGGCGACTGTCGTTCGGTGTCCTGTTCGGTGCGCAGTTCGCCGCGAATCAGGCGACCTTGGAATTGGTGCAGCAGCAATTGCGCAAGATCGGAGTGGACATCCGGCTGGAGTTGACGCCCGTCGCCGACTACACCGCGCGGCAGAACTCCGGAGATTTCGACGCCACCTACTTCAACACCACCCGCGCCGACGGCGACATCCTGCGCACCACGTTCGGCCGCGGGCAGCGAAACCTCAACCAGCGCGGTCCGATTCCGGCGCTGGACCAGGCGCTCGCCGACCAGCTCTCGACCACCGACCCGGCGGCACGGGCGGGGATCATCGGGCAGGCGCAGCGATCGGTGATCGAGAACGGACTGTGGTTGCCGACGATCGAACTGTCGCAGGCGATCGGGGTGTCCGGCGCGGTGCACGATCTGAAGTTCGAGGCCTCGGCGCGCCTGCAGTTCTACGACACCTGGTTGAGCAAGCGATGACTCCGATGACCCGGTATGTGATCGTGCGGGTGCTGCAGGCGATCGGGGTGCTGTGGGCGGCGTTCACCATCTCCTTCGCCGTGTTGTTCCTGCTGCCGTCGGATCCGGTGCAGATGGCCGTCGACGCGGATCCGGGCGTGCCTCCGGATCCGGCCGCCATCGCGGAACTGAGGGCCAGATACGGGCTGGATCGCTCGGTGCCGGAACAGTATTGGACCGCGCTCACCCACGCCGTCCGCGGTGACCTCGGACGCTCGCTGAACACCGGGCAGTCCGTCACCGGCGCGCTGGCGCAGTCGATTCCCTCGACGCTGGCGCTGGCCGGTCTCGCGCTGCTGCTGGCGATCGTCTTCGGCACCGCGCTGGCCGTGGCCGCGTCCTACACCCGGCGCCCGTGGTTGCGGAATCTGCTGACGGCGTTGCCGCCGATCGGTGCCGCGATGCCCACGTTCTGGGTGGGATTGCTTCTGCTGCAACTGTTCTCGTTCCGGCTGCGCCTCGTGCCCGCATTCGGCGGGACCGGCTTCAGCGGCACGATCCTGCCCGCGATCACGCTGGCCGTGCCGGTCGGCGCGGTGATCGCGCAGGTGTTCTACAGCGGTCTGGCCACCACGTGGCGGCAGCCGTTCGTCGATGTGGCCTTCGCCAAGGGCGCCTCGCGGCTGTGGGTGCAGTGGCGGCATGTGCTGCGCGCGGCGGCCGGGCCGGCGCTCACCGTCGCGGGACTGTGGGTCGGCACGGTGCTGGCGGGTTCCGTGGTGGTCGAAACCGTGTTCTCGCGCGGCGGCCTGGGCCGGCTCACCCAGAACGCGGTGCTGCATCAAGACATTCCGGTGGTGCAGGGCATCGTATTGATCGCCGCGCTGGCCTTCGTGGTGGTGAACCTGGCGGTGGATCTGATCTATCCGCTCCTCGATCCCCGCGTCGCCGTCGCCCGAGAGAAGGTGGGCGCTCATGTCTGACACTCTGCTCATCGCCGAACCCACGGCCGCACGGATCACCGAGGTGCGGCGGGCGCTGGCGCCGAAACGTCTGCGTGCCTCCGCCGGACTGGCGGTGTCGGTTCTCGTGCTGATCGTGGTGCTCGGCTGGGCGGTCGCGCCCTCGCTTCTCGCCGGCGACGATCCACGCGCGGGAGTGCCGGAGGAGAAATTCCGCGGCCCCAGCTTGCAGCACTGGTTCGGCACCGACAACCTCGGCCGCGACCTGTACACCAGGGTGGCGCACGGGGCGGCGCTGACACTGTCGGCGACCGTCTGTGCCGTGCTGCTGGGACTGGTGATCGGTTCGGCGATCGGTCTCGTCTCGGGCACCTTGGGCGGGACCGTCGATGCCGTCGTCATGCGCGGAGTCGATGTGCTGCTGGCGATTCCGGAGCTGTTGTCGGCACTGGTCCTGATCACCGTGCTCGGTCTGGGCACCCGGAATGTGGCCATCGCGGTGGGAGTGGCGCTGATCGCCCGGTTCGCGCGGGTGATGCGCGCGGAAGTGCTGCGGGTGCGTCGCGCGCCCTACGTGGAGGCGGCGTTCGCGTCCGGAGTGCGCTGGCACACCGTGCTGCTGCGCCATATCCTGCGCACCGCGTACGCGCCGGTCGCCGCGCTGGCCGCGGTCGAATTCGGCGTTGCCGTGCTGGCGATTTCGTCGCTCAGCTTTCTCGGCTACGGTGCCGCGCCACCCACCCCGGAATGGGGTTCGCTGATCTCCGAGGGCCGCAACTACCTCGTGCTCGCCTGGTGGATGACCACGCTGCCCGGCCTGGTGATCGTCGCGGTGGTGCTCGCCGCCCAGCGCATCGGCCGCGCGATCGGGACCCCGGAGGAGCGATGAGATATACCGGAAGTTCGACCATGAGCGACGAGACCTTGTTGCGGGTCGACGACCTGCACGTCCGCTACAGCGGCACGTCGGCGGACGCGGTGTCCGGTGCGACGCTGGAGATCGCGCGCGGGGAGACCGTCGCGCTGGTCGGCGAATCGGGTTCGGGAAAATCCACACTCGCGCATGCCGTCATCGGCCTGCTGCCCCAGTCGGCGGAGGTGTCCGGCGGCGGAATCGTTTTCGACGGGCACCGGCTCGACACCGCGTCCGAACGCACCCTGCGCGGCCTGCGGGGTGCGCGCATCGGACTCGTCCCGCAGGACCCCGGAACGTCGCTGAACCCGGTGCAGCGCATCGGCGATCAGGTGGCGGAGGTGTTGCGCATCCATCGGCGGGCCGACCGTCGCACGGCGCGACTGGAGGCGGTGCGGTTGCTCACCGAGTCGGGCCTGGACCGGCCGGACGTGCGGGCACGGCAGTATCCGCAGGATCTGTCCGGCGGGCAGCGTCAGCGGGTGCTGATCGCGATCGCGCTGGCCTGCGAACCGGAACTGGTGATCGCCGACGAGCCGACCAGCGCCCTGGACGTCACCGTGCAGCGCCGCATCCTCGACCACCTCGCCGATCGCACCGCACAACTCGGCACCGCGGTGCTGCTGATCACCCACGACCTGGCGGTGGCCGCCGACCGGGCCGATCGGATCGTGGTGATGCGGCACGGCCGGATCGTCGAAACCGGAACCACCGCGGCCGTTCTGACCGATCCGCAGCACGAATACACCGCCGAGCTGCTCGCCGCCGCGCCGAGCGCCGAGACACCGGTGCGCCGGGCGCGCCCGCGTGCCGAACAACCGCTGCTGGTGGCGACCGGTCTGCGCAAGAGTTTCCGGATCGCGCGGGGTGTGCGCACGGATGCGGTCGACGACGTGTCATTGGATCTCGATCGCGGCGAAACACTCGCGCTGGTCGGCGAATCCGGCTCCGGCAAGACCACCACCGCTCGAATCCTCGCGAGGCTGTCGGCACCCGATGCGGGCAGCATCCGCTTCGACGGGCGCGATGTCTCCGGGTTGCGTGGCGCCGGACTGCGGGAGTTTCGCCGCCGCGTCCAGGTGGTGTACCAGAACCCGTACACGTCGCTGAATCCCACCCTCAGCGTCGCGAAGATCGTCGGAGAACCGTTGCAGGCCTTCGGGATCGGCGATCGCGGTGAACGCCGCGCCCGGGTCGCCGAACTGCTCGAGCAGGTCGCGCTTCCCGGCGAGGTCGCGGACCGGCGCCCGGAGCGGCTGTCGGGTGGGCAGCGGCAGCGTGTCGCGATCGCGCGGGCGCTGGCGCTGCGCCCGGACGTGCTGGTGCTGGACGAGCCGGTGTCGGCACTCGACGTCGGGGTGCAGGCGCAGATCCTGGCGCTGCTGGAGCGACTGCAGTCCGAGCTGGAGCTGAGCTATCTGTTCATCTCCCACGATCTGGCCGTGGTGCGCCGCATCAGTGACCGCGTCGCGGTGATGCGGCAGGGTCGGATCGTCGAAACAGCGACCACCGCAGAGCTTTTCGACAATCCCAGGCACGAATACACGCGCGAGTTGCTCGCCGCGGTGCCGGGCGGGTTCGCGCGGCCGGTGATCGAAAGGTCCGCCTGAGGTCGCGGACTATTGGTCGGAATCGGCCGGGTCGGGGTCACCCGCGCCGGCCTGCCGGTCCCGCCACACCCAGAACACCGTGGAGGCGACCAGTGCCCACCCGGCGAGCACCAGATACGGGAAGACGTGCTGGTGGCCCGAGAAATACACCGCGGTGTGCTGGGCGTTGACCGAGGCGCCCGGCGGTAGCCAGCGGCCGATCGCGCCGAGGACCGACGGCAGCAGCGGCCACGACACCGCGCCGCCGGAGGACGGATTGCCCAGCAGCACCATCACACCCCAGGTCGGGATCATCGCCCAGCGTCCGAACAGCGCGCTGAACATCGAGAAGATCATGCCCGAGGTGAACATCGTGAACGCCAGAATTCCCCACGACTGCACGAACGGCAGCGTCAGCGCGCCCAGCCACCAATCCACCACGGCGGCGATCGCGAACCCGCCCAGCAGGGCGTAGGCGACGGTGAACGCGATCCGCTGCACCGCGCTCAACGCACCGGCGTGTACACCGAGCTGGATGGCGCCGACGAAGCCGATGATCACCGCCGCCAGCGTGATGTAGAAGATCGCCAATCCGCGCGGATCGCCGGGCTGCAGCGGATTGATATCGGTCACCGCGATCGGTATCCGGGTCTGACGGCTCGCCTCGGCGGCCGCGGTGACCACCACCTGGGCCACCGACGACCCGGACGCACCGGAAATATCGACCGGGATCCGCTCCGCGCTGCGCACATCGAGGATGGCGAACACCCGCTGCGATTCGACGGCCTCGCGCGCCGCTGCCGGAGTGTCGTAGTGCAGCGGATGCAGGGAGCCGTTCAGAGCCTGATCCATGGTGTCGAGGAAGCGCCGGCCGGGCGCCGGCACCGCGGTGCCCGCATCGACGACCGCGACGGGGATCCGGTGCGGTGTCGGATTGGCGAGGATATAGGTGTAGGAGCCGGCGAACAGTCCGGCCGCGATCGCCAGAATGAACACCAGCACCGTCGCCGGCAGATACGGCGAGTGCCGGAATCGGTGCAGGCGGCCGCGCCATCCGGTCGGGGCCACCGGCACTGCGGCCGGGGTGTTCCGCTCGCTGTCGGACATGCCGCCACCTTAGGAGCCCGCGGCTCCGGATTTCCGGAAGTGGGCACGAACGGCGGGCCCGACAGCATCGAGTCGTCCTCGCCCTCTCGGCTCCCCGCTGATGCCGTCCGCCGCAAGAATAGAATTCACCGCGATCGAGAGTGCTGACGCCGCAGGCGATTTCTCATAGTTTGAGCTTCTGCCCATCCGGCGATCGCGGGACATCTCCGCTTCCCGCGAACCGCGATTCGGCGGTGTCTCTCCTGTCGATCGAAAGGACGCCTTCGCATGTCGTCGTTCCCGCCTCTGCTCGGGGTGGAATTGTCCGGCACGGGTATCCACCCGGCGTCGTGGCGGCGGGCCGACTCCCGCGCCGAGGAGCTGTTCACGCCCGGCTACTGGCTCGACGCGATCACCGCCGCCGACCGGGCCGGACTCGACTTCGTCTTCCTCCCGGACTCCTTCGGTGTGGACGCGCATGGTTACGGCCCGCTCGACGCGATCGCGCTCGCCGCCCGCGCCGCCGCCGCGACCCGCGGCATCGGGCTGATCCCGCAGGCGACGGTCACCCACACCGAACCGTTCCACGTGTCCAAGGCGATCGCCGCCCTCGACTACGCCACCTACGGCCGGGCCGGTTGGGAGGTCGCGGTCTCCGCGGAGCCCGAGCAGACGGCACTGTTCGGCCGCAAACAGCCGCAGGACGACGCCTCGCTGTGGCGCGAGGCCGACGAGGCGATCGAGGTGGTGACCCGGCTGTGGGACAGCTGGGAGGACGACGCCGAGATCCGCGATCTCGCGACCGGCCGCTTCATCGACCGCGACCGATTGCACTACATCGATTTCGAGGGCGAGAACTTCTCGGTCAAGGGTCCTTCGATCACGCCTCGGCCGCCGCAGGGGCAGCCGCCGATCGCGGTGCGCGCCGAGTCGGCCGCGAGCACCCGACTCGCGGTCCATCGCGCGGATCTGATCCGGGTCGGCGCCGCCGACCTCGACGAAGCGGCCGCCGTACGCACCCGGCTGCGCTCCGCGGTCGCCGCGGCCGGGCGGTCCCCCGACGAGGTGCGGATCCTGCTCGACGTCGAGGTGCATCTGGCCGCGACCGAGGACCGGGCGCACGCCGAACTCGACCAGTTGGACGCCTGGGGTCCGGCGGCCCCGCCCGCGACCGTGCGCCACCTCGGCACCGCCGACGGACTGCGCGCGCTGCTCGACCGGACCCAGCGCGAGTGCGCCGCCGACGGTCTGGTGTTGCGGCCACTGGCGGTGCCCGCGTTCACCGCGGCGTTCGACCGCCCGGCACGCAGCCTGCGCGGCCGCATCGGCTTGACGCGCCCCGCCAACCGCTACGCACTCGCCCGAGGATGAGGATGCCGAAACAACAGGTACGCAAGCAGATTCATCTGGCCGCGCACTTCCCGGGGGTGAACAACACCACGGTGTGGAGCGTGCCGGAATCGGGCAGCCAGATCGAGTTCGACTCCTTCGTCCACCTGGCGCGCACCGCCGAGCGCGGATTGTTCGACTTCTTCTTCCTCGCCGAGGGGCTGCGCCTGCGCGAACACCGCGGCCGGATCTTCGACCTCGACGTGGTCGGTCGTCCCGACACCTTCACCGTGCTCGACGCGCTCGCCGGGGTCACGACCCATCTCGGCCTGGCCGGCACGATCAACACCACATTCAACGAACCCTTCGAACTCGCACGGCAATTCGCCAGCCTGGACCACCTGTCGGGTGGGCGGGCCGCCTGGAACGCCGTCACCTCGTCCGACGCGTTCACCGGTGAGAATTTCCGGCGTGGTGGCTATCTCGACCACTCGCAGCGCTACGTGCGCGCGGCGGAAGTGGTCGACGCGACCCGCGCGATCTGGGACAGTCGCGCCGGCGGGGCGCCGGTCGTCGACCGCGAACGCGGGATATTCGGCGGCCCGGCGCCCCGATTCAGGTATCGCGGAACGCAATTCGATATCGAGGGCGTCTACGGATTGCCGGCGAGCCCGCAGGGATATCCGGTGCAGATCCAGGCCGGTGATTCCGAGGAGGGCCGGGAATTCGCCGCCGCGAAAGCCGATGCGATCTTCAGCCGCCACGGCGAACTCGAGGCCGGGCGCCAGTTCTACACCGACATCAAAACCCGGCTCGCGAAGTACGGCCGCCGGCGCGACGATCTGAAGATCCTGCCCGCCGCGACATTCGTGCTCGGTGACAGCGACGCCGACGCGCAGGAGCGGGCGCGGGAAATCCGGCTGCAGCAGGTCGGACCGCAGACCGCGATCGCCTTCCTCGAACAGGTCTGGGGCCGTGACCTTTCCGGCTACGACCCCGACGGCCCGCTACCGGAGATCGATCCGGTCGACAACGCGAACATCACCCGTGGACGCGTCCGGCACGCCAAGGACCCGCGCGCGATCGCCGAGGCCTGGCGCGCCAAGGCGGAGGCCGAGAAGCTGAGCATCCGGGAACTGATCATCGAGGTGACCGCGCGCCAGCAGTTCGTCGGCACGCCCGCTCAGGTCGCCGCGGAGATCGATCGGTACGTCCAGTCCGACGCCGCCGACGGGTTCGTGCTCGTCCCCCATCTCACGCCCGCCGGACTCGACGAATTCGTGGACAAGGTCGTTCCCGAGCTCCAGGACCTGGGCAGTTTCCGAACCGAATACACCGGTGTGACCCTGCGCGAACATCTGGGGGTGCGCCATCCGCATCGCGGCAGCGAAGGAGTGCGAGCGTCATGACCGTGCCGTTGTCGATTCTGGATCTCTCCCCCATCAGTGCCGGGTCCACACCGCGGCAGGCGCTGCGCAACACCGTCGATTTGGCCCGCCACGCCGAGTCGTGGGGTTACCGCCGATTCTGGGTCGCCGAACACCATTTCGTCGCGGTGGCCTCCTCCGCACCGACCACGCTCATCGCCCTGATCGCGGCCGCCACCGACACCATCCGGGTCGGCTCGGCCGCCGTGCAGGTCGGCCACCACACCTCCGCGGCGGTGGTCGAGGCGTTCGGCACCATCGACGCGCTGTATCCGGGACGGCTGGATCTGGGCCTGGGGCGCTCGGCGCATCGGATCGCCGAGGTGCGCTCGGCGGGGGTGAAACCGGTGCCCGCGCCCGACCGTCCGACCCGGGTACGCGACGGTGTGGTGATCCCGCCGCCGTTCAGTTCCGGACGGCTGCTCGATACCGCCCGGCTGGCGGCGAGTTTCGAGGCGCTGCAACTGCCCGGGACCCAGCCGCTGGACTACGGCCGTCAGGTCCGCGAGATCCGCGACCTGCTGACCGGGAACTACCGCAGCTCGGAAGGTATTGCCCTGCATGCTGTTCCGGGCGAGGGTGCCGAGGTTCAACTGTGGCTGTTCGGTAGTTCCGGCGGTGAGAGCGCTCAGCTCGCGGGCCGGCTCGGACTGCCGTTCGCGGCCAACTATCACGTCTCCCCCGGCACGATCGTGGAGACGGTGGAGGCGTACCGCGCCGCCTTCCGGCCGTCGGCGGTTCTCGACCGGCCGTATCTGGTGGTGTCGGCGGATGTGGTCGTAGCCGACGACGACGCGACCGCCGCCCACCTGGCCTCGACCTACGGCCATTGGGTCTACAGCATCCGCAGCGGCGCCGGCGCCGCCGAATACCTCGACCCCGACACCGCGCCCGCGCTGACCGAACAGCAGCAGCGCCTGGTGCACGATCGCGTCACCACCCAGTTCGTCGGCGCCCCGGGTTCGGTGGCCGAACGGCTCTCCGCGCTGCAGCAATTGACCGGCGCCGACGAACTCGTCGTCACCAGCGTCACCCACCGGCACGAGGACCGGCTGCGCTCACACGAACTGCTCGCCGCCGAATGGGGATTACCGCAGGTCCGCGCCGCCTAGGATCTACTCGTGGCGAGAACCTGACGCCGCGAACAGACCCAACGCGGCGACGAACATCAGACCCACCGCTGCTTCGGCGCCCGCGATGAAGACCGTTCCCCAAAGCATGATGAACGGCCCGTATGTCGCCACTCGGGGCCAGTAGCCGCAGGGACCCACATCCTCCGGTATGGATGCGCATTCGGGGTGGCCGATGGGAAAGGGATGCCACGGCGTCAGACTCTACTGCGCGACCGATGAGTTTCGGCCGTGGAAGGGGTCTCCTCAGCAAACGCAAACGCGGAGGAGTCGCCGTGCCGCTTCATGGTCAACGCTCGCCCGAACACCTCGTCACCGTCGGGGGCGCCGACCTGTGTGTGACCACCTTCGGAGACCGGCGACAGCCTCCGGTGGTGCTGCCGTCCACGTCGGGACTCTTCTGGGAAGACGAGTTCTGTGATCGGTTGGCCGGGGCCGGCCGGTTCGTGCTTCGCTACGACATTCGCGACACCGGCCGGTCGACTGCCTATCCGACCGGCTCGCCGGGATACAACCTCCGGGACCTGGTCTCCGACATCGTCGGACTGATGGACGTCTTCGGACTGCCGCGCGCCCACCTGGTGGGCTTCTCGGTGGCCGGATGGATCTGTCAGCTCGCCGCGCTCGATCACGGCGACCGTGTGTCGGCCCTGACTCTGATCAACACCCGGCCGACCGCGCCCGGCCCGGCGGATCCGGATCTGCCGGAACACTCCGATCGGATCATGGGCTTCTTCGCCGCGACACCCGCTCCGGACTGGTCCGACCGAGCCGCGGTGATCGACTATCGCGTCGAACAAGCCCGGACACTCTCCGGCGCACACGGATTCGACGAACAGCGGGCACGGCGCCAGGCGAAGCGCACGGTCGAACGCACCACCGATATGGGCTCCAGCGTGCTCAATCTGGCGTTCGTCGAGGCGGGCGGGCGCTGGCGGGAGCGTCTGGTCGAGATCACCGTGCCGACCCTCGTGGTGCACGGCACCGACGACCCGTTCTTCCCGTACGGGAACGGGCAGGCCATGGCTCGTGCGATCCCGGGCGCCGAACTGCTCCCGCTGCCGGGCATCGGGCATGAACTTCCGGCCTCGACCTGGGACCCGCTGCTGGCCGGCATGCTGGCACTCCAGCACGCATGAAATGTACTCGTGAGTCCGCGCCCGCATCGAGCGGCTGTTGCCGGCGGCAGGCGCTTCCTGGTTGCCATGGTCGTGCTGACGCGGTGGCCGCGGCGGATCGCCGCTGAGCCCATGCCACACGCGACGGCCTAGAGGCCGGAGGTGCCCTGCCTGCCCGCTGCCTACTCCCCACAGCCGCCCGACGGGCCGATCCCGGCCGCGGGCACCGATGGTATTCCGCGCGGCTCGCCGGCGATCGCCCGCCGAATGCTCCGGTAACGAATGTCGCCCCGCCATGGATATCCGACGGTGCGGCGCCTGCACGGTCGAATCGGTAGGTCGACCACCGGCAGGCGCGATATCGATCCGAATCCGTTGTGGCACTTCGTCTTGTCGCCACGCCGGTTCGACCCGATATGGCAAACCGAATGCCCGGATTGCCGCCTCCACGTTAAACTGCTTGCGAGATAGGCGGTTTCGATGCATGTAACTGAGTTCTTCATGCCGTTCGATTCGGAGGGGGCCAATCCCGCCGAATCGGAGGCCGAGCAGGTCATGTGGGCCTGGCTCGAACGTTGTGATCTGGTTCCCTCGGAGCCGACTCGCCGGCGCATGCGCCGGACCCGGCCGGCTCGTATGTACGCGCTGTGGTGCCCGTACGCCGGGGTGGACGCGCTGGGATTGCTGAGCCGTTTCACCGCGTGGGCTTTCATCGTCGACGATCAGTTCGACATCGAAATTCCCGACCCGGCACGGACCTTGGCGACCATCACCGAACTGGAGGAGGTGTTCGAAGACGGTGCGCAACCGCGCGGGGTGCTCGCGGTGGCCTTCGCCGAACTCTGGCGCGAACTGCGCGCCGGACGTTCCAGCCAGTGGCGCCATGCCGTGCGCACCGAACTCTCGGCGTGGCTGTGGACCTACTACACCGAGAGCATCGGGCGTCTCACCGATCGCTATCCCGATCTGGACGACTATCGGGCCCACCGGCGCGATTCCGTGGCCCTGTACGTATTTCTCGATATCAGCGAGATCGCGGAGGGTGTCGACCTGTGCGCGGCTGCGCGCGCCCTGCCGGCGTTGCGTGCGATACGGGAGGCGTCGGTCGAACATATGGGACTGTTCAACGACATCCTGTCCATCGACTCCGACGAGGCCTCGGAGTACCTGTACAACTCGGTGCTGCTGGCCGAACGGCAGCAGGGCCTCGACCGGAAACAGGCGGTGGAGGTGGTCGACCGGATGCTCACCGGATGTGTGCGCCGGATGCTGACGGGCATCGATGCGCTGCCCGCCGAACTCGACGCGGCGGGGCTGTCCGGCCGCGAGCGCGCCGATATCCTCAGTACCGCAACCTGTTACACCCGTTACGTGCGAGCCAACTTCGACTACCACTATCAGGCCGCGCGCTACACCAGTGCGCCGCGCGAGGCACTCGAGCACGGCGCACCCCTGACCTGACGGCGAACCCGCGGGCGTTGCGCAAACGCAACCCGGGCCACCGCCCGGCCCGCGGATTCCGGTGCGACGATGAATACTTCACGCACCGCCGACCGCGACGCGGAGCGGGCGCGGCGGCTGTGCCCTAGCGAGCGGGGCCGGTAATGCGATCATCCAAACCCACCACCTACCCTCCGGAACAACGTCTTCCCGCAGCGGACCGCAAGGACTGCGCGCTCCCTCGCGAACCCGGGCGCCGCCCACGCACCACCAGCGATGCCACACCCGGTACGCGCACTGCGGGAGCCTTGCTCACTGATGCCCACGCGGCGATCGCACCGGTCCTGCGGGCCGCTGTCGCGACACTCGGTCATCCCCTGGACCGGATGGCCGGTTACCACTTCGGCTGGTGCGACGCCGAGGGCAATCCGCGCACCGGCGCGCACGGCAAGGGTCTGCGCCCGGCATTGACCCTGGCCGCCGCGGCCGCCTGCGGCGCACCGGCCGCCGATGCCGTCCACGCCGGTGCCGCGGTCGAACTGCTGCACAACTTCTCCCTCGTGCACGACGACGTGATGGACGCCGACCCGTTGCGCCACGGCCGGCCCACGGTCTGGCGGCTGTGGGGCACGACCAATGCCACGCTGCTCGGAGACGCGTTGCAGGCGTTGGCGTTCGCCGTGCTCTCCGACGGCGGAGTGCCGGAGGAGACCGGCGCCGCCGCGGTGATCCGGCTGGCCCGCACCGCCGCGACGCTGTGCCACGGCCAATATCAGGACTGTGATTTCGAGACCCGGCCGGATGTGAGCATCGCGGACTATCTGTCCATGGCGGCGGGCAAAACCGCTGTGCTGCTGGGCTGTTCGTGCGCGCTGGGCGCGTTGTGCGCGGGTGCGGATTCGCGGACGGTGGCCGCGTTCAACACCTTCGGCCGCAATCTGGGGCTCGCGTTCCAACTGGTCGACGACGCCATCGACATCTGGGGCGATCCGGCGGTGACCGGTAAACCCGCGCTCAGCGACCTGGCCGCACGGAAGCGGTCGTTTCCGGTGGTGTGCGCATTGGCCTCCGATACCGACGCGGGCCGCGAATTGGCCCGGCTGTACCGCGAGCCACGGCCGATGACGACGGCCGATGTAGCGCGCGCGGCGGAGCTGGTCGCTGCCGCCGGTGGCCGTGAACTCACCCGCGATTACGCCGACCGGGCGTTGCGTTCCGCACTGGCCGGGCTGCCGTCAGGTGTCGCCCGGGGTGATCTCGAAACCCTGGCACACGTGGTGGTCCGGCGAAACAGGTGAGCCGGTCCGTGATCACCGGCAAGCGATCACGGACCGGCCCTCGATTTCCGGCGGTTCCTCGGCAGCGGCGCCCTAGGGGCGCGAGTTCTTGCGGCGGCTCCGTATCACCACCAGCGCGCCGAGAAGCAGTCCGAGCAGGACGACACCGGCGATGATGGCGACGAGGACCGTCGGCGAAACCCCGTCGCCGGATTCCGGGGCGGCCGATACCGGCGACCGGCCGTCGCTGTTCGCCGAGGACGACGCGTCCGGTGACTGCGTCGCGTGCTCACCGAATATGCCCTTCGCCGTGGCGGATTCGTAATGCGGTCCGGGTTCGGGGGCCCCGCCGACCGTCACATCCAGGCGAATCGGGACCGGCGCACCGAGCCCTTCGACATTCGAGGCGCTGACGGAGACGGCGATGTAGTACCAACCCGCCAGGCTCTGTTCGGTGCCCTTACCGGCCCCGGCCGTGCGATTGCTGTAGCGCACCGGCAGCGTGGCCAGCGGATCGCCGGCCGGCATCGTCGCGGATTCTCCGTTGTAGCCGGCGAAGTCGTGATCGATCTCGGTGCGAATCGGCGAGTACAGCGTGGTCGTGACCCGTGACAGCCCGTCGAGTCCGTGCTTGTCGGAATCCAGGAAGTTCACCCGGTAAGCGAGACCCTGCCCCCATCCGAGCGGCACCCGATAGAACACCGACTCGCCACGCTGCAGGGTGTCGGAATAGCCGCCGGAACCTTCCAATGTGGTTGCGGCATTGAATGATCCACCTCCCGTCACCGCGACGGTACTGCCGGCCGGTGGCGTGAATGCCGTCGGTGTGGTCGACGCGGGCGGGCCGGGGTCGCCGGCCGCGGGCTCGATTCCGAACAGCAACTCCATCGGCATCTGCTGCGGCATGTTGTCGGCGACGCCGTGCCATTCGGGTGCGAAGTAGTAGCGACCGCCGCCGCGGCACGCGTTCGCGGCGCTGTCGGACCCGGAATCGGTCTTCGTCGCGCCGTCCCACGCCTTGGTGACGGTCAGGGCCACACCGTCACTGGTGTTCACGACCTGCTCGAACCCGAAGACGTTGCAGTCCTTGCCGTCCTCGCCGTAGACCCGCAGGTACAACACGCTGTTGTCGTTGCCGGACTGTTTCTGCCGCACATGCGGGAAGGCAACCGTCGCACTGAAGTACGCCATCGCCCCCTGCGGCACGTCCAGGGCGTAGTACTTCGTCTCGTGCTGGGCGATCGTGTCCAGATATTGACCCGGCGCCGCGATCGGCGCGTCTCGATAGGCCGCGGCGCCGGAAATCGGTGCGCCGATCGGCGTATAGGTGCGCAACGCCGCCTGGCTCACCCTGGGCAGAACGCGTTCGAGCGAGGTGCCGTCGGCGGCGTCGGTGTACGTGCCGCCGGTCTGCTGCGCGATGCACGTGAGCTGTTTGCGCGCGGGCCCGTCGACACCGAATCCGATGGCGTGCACCACGATCCTGGCGCCCTGGCGCTCGAGTTCCCGGGCGACCTCACAGGGATCCGGTGGCGCGCAGGTGTCTTCGCCGTCGGAGACGAGGACGATCGAGCGCGGGCCCTCCTTCGGAAGCGCCTCGGCCGCGGCCCGCAGCGCGGCGCCGATCGGCGTGTATCCGCTGGCCTCGATACCGTCGACGGCGGTGTTCACGGCGGCTCTGTCGATGATGTCGGCGCCGCGTAGCGTGCGCACATCCGCGCATCCGGCGGCCTTCTCCGCGTCCGAGGATCCGGTTCCGGTCCCGTACACCGTCAGTCCCACTCTCGACCGCGGCGGGGCCGCGGCGACGAAACTGTGTACAGCGGCCTTGGCCGCATCCAGTTTCGTGCCGCCGCCGGGATCCGGGGCCCGCATGGATCCCGAAGCGTCCAGCACCAGCATGGTGGGCGCGTACTCGGGTTGCTGCTGCGCGTGCACCGGCACCGCGGTGAGCACAACCGCCGCCGCTGCCGCCCCGAGCGTCAGCAGCTTCCTCAATCTCGACATACTCTCCACTCCGATGACTTCCAAGATCAACAGACCCTAATACGACAAATCCGGCTGCCTGCTACCGAATCGGCCGCGTCGGCTATAACTGCTGCATGGGAAAGTTCGGCGAGGATGGTCGCAGTACGGACACGGCGCCGTCGATGGCCAGAACTTCCCTGCTGCGGGAATTGCCCACCACCGAACGCGGGCTGCGCACTCGCTCGGCGCTGATCGCCGCCGCCCGCCGGGTCTTCGAGACCAGTGGCTATCTCGACACCCGGCTGGTCGACATCACGACCGCGGCCCATTGCTCCTCCGGCACGTTCTATACCTATTTCTCCAGCAAGGAGGAGATCTTCGCTGCGGTCCTGGAGATCGCCCAGGAGGACATGTTGCATCCGGGGATGCCGCATGTGCCCGAGGCCGACGATCCGGCCGCGGTCGTCGCCGCGAGCAACCGGGCCTATTTCGAGGCCTATCAGCGCAATGCCAAACTCATGGGCCTGCTGGAACAGGTCGCCAATATCGACCCCGAATTCCGGGTGCTGCGCCAGCGCCGCGCCGAGGCGTTCATCGACCGCAACGCGCGCAGTATCGAATCGCTGCAACGCCGGGGACTGGCCGATCCGGAGCTGGATCCCCTCCTCGCCTCGCGTGCCCTCTCCGGGATGGTGAGCCGTCTGGCCTTCGGGCATTTCGTGGGCGGCGACGACACCGACCGTCCGGTGGACCTGGACGAGCTGACCTACACCGCGACCCGGTTGTGGGTCAACGCGCTGCGCATCCCGGCCAAGTCCTGACTCGCCGTTTCGCCCTTCGGCACGGCGCAGACCTGCTACAACAGCGGAGTGCGGCGTCCGCGCGCACCCGCAATTGAACTTGACGTCGACCTCAACTACGGTGAGGTGACATCACGGACAGGGACAGGGGTACGGCAGTGCAGGTTGCGCAGAAGGTGGCCATCGTGACCGGCGGCGGAGGCGGTATCGGTGGTGCGCTCGCCGCCCGCCTCGCCGCCGCGGGAGCGCGAGTGGTCGTCGCCGATCTCGACGAGGCCGCCGCGAAGAGCGTCGCCGACGCGGTGGCGGCCGAGCATCCCGGCGCCTGCGTGAGCGCGGGTGCCGATGTCAGCGATCCGGAGGCGATCGCGAGCCTGATCGCGCTGGCGGAGAAGACGTTCGGCCCGGTCGACCTGTATTTCGCGAACGCCGGCATCGCCGGTGCGGTCGGGCTCGAGGTCGCCGAGGCCGACTGGGACCGCTCCTTCGACGTCAACGTGCGCGCGCACATCCGCGCCGCCACTCAACTCGTGCCCCAGTGGCTCGAGCGCGGCGAGGGATATTTCGTCAGCACCGCCTCGGCGGCCGGACTGCTCACCCAGATCGGGTCGGCTACCTACTCGGTGACCAAGCA
Source organism: Nocardia violaceofusca NBRC 14427 (assembly GCF_963869435.1). Taxonomy (NCBI): domain Bacteria; kingdom Bacillati; phylum Actinomycetota; class Actinomycetes; order Mycobacteriales; family Nocardiaceae; genus Nocardia; species Nocardia violaceofusca. The sequence continues at coordinate 119,065 of NZ_CAWMPM010000004.1, read as the reverse complement.
CGCCGCCGTCGGTTTCGCCGAATGGTTGTCGGTCACCTACGGCGACAAGGGAATTCGAGTCAGCTGCCTGTGCCCCATGGGGGTCGACACGCCCCTGCTGTACGCCGGGCGCGACTCCGGCGACCGGCTCGGCGCGGCCTCGACCCGGGCGGTGACCACCGCGGGCGAGGTCCTCGAACCCACACAGGTCGCCGACGCGGTGCTGGCCGCGATCGACACCGAGCAGTTCCTGGTCCTGCCGCATCCGAGCGTGCTCGAGATGTACCGGCGCAAGGGATCCGACTACGACCGCTGGCTGGCCGGCATGCGCCGCTACCAGCACAGTCTGCTCGACGAGAACTGAAGCTGCCCACCAGATTTCACAACGATCAGGAGATCACATGTCGATGTTCGACATCTCCGAGCGGGCCGAGAAGTATCGCGCCCAGCTGCTGGAGTTCATGGATTCGCACGTCTACCCCGCCGAGGCCGTCTACGACGAGCAGATGCGCGCCGCCGGTGATCCGCACTTCCAGCCGCCGATCCTCGAAGAACTGAAGGCCGAGGCGCAGCGGCGCGGTCTGTGGAATCTGTTCCACCCCTACGCGGAATGGGGTCCGGGCCTGACCAACCTCGAGTACGCACCGCTGGCCGAGATCATGGGCCGCAGCCACCTGGCGCCGGAGGCGTGCAACTGCAATGCGCCGGATACCGGAAATATGGAGGTCTTCACGCTCTTCGGCACCGACGAGCACAAGGAGAAGTACCTGAAGCCGTTGCTGGCCGGCACGATCCGCTCGGCGTTCGCGATGACCGAACCCGCGGTCGCCAGCTCCGACGCCACCAATGTGGAACTGTCGATGGTGCGCGACGGCGACGAGTACGTCCTCAACGGCCGCAAGTGGTTCGCCTCCAACGCGCTGCATCCGAACTGCACCGTGCTGATCGTGATGGGCAAGACCGATCCCGAGGCCGCGCCGCACCGGCAGCAGTCGATGATGGTGGTCCCCATCGACGCCCCGGGTGTGACCGTGCTGCGCGGCCTGCCGGTCTTCGGCTATCAGGACCGCGAGGGTCATGCCGAAATCGATTTCGAGAATGTCCGGGTACCGCGGAAAGACGTGCTGAAGGGCGAGGGCGAGGGCTTCGCGATCAGCCAGGCCCGGCTCGGACCCGGCCGCATCCACCACTGCATGCGGGCCATCGGGATGGCCGAGCGCGCACTGGAACTGATGTGCCGGCGCGCGAGTACCCGCATCACCTTCGGCAAGCCGATCGCCGCCAACGCCAATATCCAGGACTGGATCGCCGAGGCGCGCATCGATATCGAGATGATCCGGCTGCTGACCCTGAAGGCGGCGTATCTGATGGACACCGTCGGCAACAAGGAGGCGCGCACCGAGATCGCCGCGATCAAGGTGGCCGCGCCCAATATCGCGCTGAAGATCGTCGACCGGGCCATCCAGGTCCACGGCGGCGCCGGTGTCACCGACGACTTCCCGCTCGCCATGGCCTGGGCGCATCTGCGCACGCTGCGGCTGGCCGACGGGCCCGACGAGGTGCACAAGCGCACGCTGGCCCGGCAGGAACTGCGCAAGTATCGAGATGTGAAGGCGGACAACTGATATGGCGAATGCGGATCTGACCGGCCGCACCGCGATCGTCACCGGCGCCTCGCGCGGTATCGGCCTCGCGACCGCGCAGGCTCTCGCCGCGGCGGGGGCCAACGTGGTCTTGACCTCGCGGGATCAGGAATCGGCCGACGCCGCGGCCGCACAGGTACAGGGCAGCGCGCTCGGTATCGCCGCGCACGCCGTCGACGAGGGCGCCGCGCGCGCCTGCATCGACCGCACCCTCGAGCGGTTCGGCAGCGTCGATATCCTGGTCAACAACGCCGGCACCAATCCGGCGTTCGGCCCGGTGATCGATCAGGACCACGGCCGGTTCGCCAAGATCTTCGACGTCAACCTGTGGGCCCCGATCCTGTGGACCTCGCTGGCGACCAAGGCGTGGATGGGTGAACACGGCGGCGCGGTCGTGAACACCGCCTCGATCGGTGGTATGGGTTTCGAGGCGAATCTCGGCCTCTACAACGCCTCCAAGGCGGCGCTCATCCACCTCACCAAACAGATGGCGCTGGAGCTGTCCCCGCGGGTTCGGGTCAACGCCGTCGCGCCCGGCGTGGTGCGGACCAAGCTCGCCGAGGCGCTGTGGCGGGAACACGAGAATCTGGTGGCGGAGGCGACCGCCCTGGACCGCATCGGCGAACCCGACGATATCGGGTCGGCCATCGCATTCCTGGTATCCGACGCGGCGCACTGGATCACCGGCGAGGTGATGGTCATCGACGGCGGGCAGCGACTCGGCCACCCGGCGGCATTCCGGACGGCACCATGACGCCGGAGCAGCCCCGTGGAATCGACACCGCGGCGATCACCCGGTGGATCGACGGGCTGGGAGTCGGGCTGACCGGCGCCCCGACCTTCACCCGGATCGGTCTCGGCCAGTCCAATCTCACCTATCTGGTGCGCGACGACGCCGGGCACCGCTGGGTGCTGCGGCGTCCGCCGCTCGGCCGGCTGCTGGCCTCCGCCCATGATGTGGTGCGCGAGTCGCGGATCATGTCCGCGCTGGCCGGTACCGATGTCCCGGTGCCCGAAATCGTCTCTGTCACCACCGATTCCGAGGTCTGTGACGCACCGGTGGTGCTGATGGAATACGTCGACGGACAGGTCGTGGACACCATGGAGGTCGCGGAGTCGCTGACCCCGCGGCGACGCCTGTCCATCGCCGAATCCCTGACCCACACCCTGGCGCGCATCCACGCGGTCGATCTCGAGGCGGTGGGGCTGGCGGATCTGGCCAGTCACAAACCGTATGCGCAGCGGCAGCTGAATCGGTGGTCGCGACAGTGGGAGCAGTCGCGCACCCGCGAGGTGCCCGAACTCGACGACCTCACCCGCCGGCTCGCCGAATCGGTTCCGCCGCAACGGGAAACCACGCTGGTGCACGGTGATTTCCACCTGCGCAACGTGATCACCTCGCGAGACAGCGGCGCGGTGGTGGCCGCACTGGACTGGGAACTGTCCACCCTCGGCGATCCGCTCGCGGATATGGGGAGTCTGCTCGCCTATTGGGTCGAGCCCGGCGAGGACATCGGCGGCGACTTCCCGGCCTCGGCACTGCCGGGTTTCCCGAATCGAGCCGAGATGGCGCGCGCCTACCTCGACGAGACCGGACGCGACCGCGACGCTCTCACGTTCTGGCATGTGCTCGGATTGTGGAAACTCGCGATCATCGCCGAGGGTGTCATGCGGCGCGCTGCCGATACGCCGGGCAACAAGGCCGCCGCGGGCACACCGACCGTCGAACGCATCGACGCGATCATCGCCCACGCCCGCGAGATCGCCGCCGAGGCCGGCCTCTGACGGGCGTCGATCAGTACGCGACGGCGGCCGCGATCACCTCGGTGACCGGCCGCCGTGGCGTATGCGGCAGCGGTGCGGCGCCGGAGGACAGCCAGCCCAGCCGCACCATCGTCTGCGGATACGCGCATTCGGCGAGCACGTGGCGGCGTATCTCGGCGCGCAGATCCGGCATGGCCAGCGGTTCGGACTGCAGACTCGACGACAGGCCCAGCGTGGTCGCCGACAACAGCAACGCGCTCACGGCCTCCCCCGCGCGCAGCCGCGCGAGGCGGTCGTCGCCGGTCGTGCACACCACCAGCCATTCGGCGGCCTCGGGCTCGGTGGCCGGATCTGCCAGCTCCGGCGACTCGAACCGGCGTTTGGCGATCTCGTCGTCGGAACGTGGTGCGGGGGTGTTCGCGGCCGGGACACCGTCGGTCGTTCCGTGCCGCCCGCTCCAGACCGCCAGCTCGTGCAGATAGGCGGGGTCGGCGGCGTGCCGCACGGACGCGACCCGGGCGGCGTCGGCCAATTCCGGGCGCAACTCCGGCGGTACCTGCCGCGCGGCGGCGCCGTAGGCGCGGGCATCGGCGGACACCTCGCGCACGAGAGCCTGCGGCACCGGGCGGCCGCTGTAGCGGCGGCGATCGGACTGCCGGTGGGCGATCGCCGCGGCCAGGTCGATATCGCGCGCCGACGGGGTCCGCGGGCTCATGGTGATCGCCGCGAGGTGGTCGGGATCGGTGTCGTCGGGAAGGTAGGTGACCTGCGCGGACCAGCCGAGCATCGCCAGCGCCACCCGCATGTGGTGCAGCGCCGTGCCGCAGCTCAGCAGCAGTGCGCGCTGGGCCGGATCGGTCACGGTCAGCTGCCGGGACTCGTCGGCGTACAGGTGGATGGTCTCCTCGCGCAGCGACCACCGCCACGGCTGGGTGTTGTGCACCGAGGGTGCACGCACGGCCATCTCCACAGCGTCGGCGAAGACCGCGGTGAACGGATCGGCGAATGTCATGATGCCGGTTCTGCCTTTCGAGCGTCGCACGGACATGCCGGGACGGTGACCGGCGGATATCGGCCGCCATATCGAGTCCCTGTATCGATCAACCGCCGGCACGGCCGGTTGGTTTCGTAATAGTTCACAAAATCGCGGGGCGTGCACTTGTGACCTTGTGCTCACGATTCCGCGGCGCCGGAATTCAGCTCCCGATAGCGCAGCGCCCACCACACCTGCTGCGCCACGTGCGGATCCTTCAGCGAGGCCCCGGTCAACTCCTCGAATCGGGACAACCGATAGCGAACCGTGTTGTGGTGCAGATACAGCCGATGCCCGGTTTCGCTCGCATTGAGGCCCGCCGCGAGATACGCGTCGACGGTGTCGAGTATCGAGCCGGCTTCGGCGTCGTCGAGCGGAGTGATGTAGCGAAGCAGCAGGGCGCTGCCCACATCGCTGTCGCCGACCACGGCCGGTAGGACGCCCAGCTCGGTGAGGGTGTGGCGGCCCGCTCGGCCGAACAGCCGCGCGGTTTCGGCGACCCGGCCGGCGATACGCAGGGAATGGGGAACCCCTTCGAGCGGACAGGCGGGGCCGACGCCGAGGAATACTCCGGCCGAGGGCCCCGAATCGTCGTGCGGGTCGCAGATGCCGACCACATCGCGGTCCAGGATCGCCACCACGCCGCGCGGCGGACGGAACCCCGGCCGCTGCCGCAACTCCCATTCGGTGTGCTCCGGTTCATCGGTGATCGCGCGGAAGGCCGCGTACGCGCCGTCGAGGCGCAGCCCGATGTATTGCGCGCGGCGGCGCAGTTCCCCGGCGGGCAGGGCGCCCTCGGCCAGTGCGCGCACCATATCGTCGCGCCGGGTGTCGAGACGGCGGGTGATCTGTGCCTCGGCCTCGCGATGGCCGGAGCTGTAGGCGACCGTGGCCGCGTCCGAGGCGCGCAACAGAGCTGCCAGCACCGACATCAGTGCCGCGCCCGGCCGGGTCGCCCAGTGTTCGGAGGTGCCGATACGTTCGATCACCTCCCCCACCACGATCTGCCATCCGCGCAGCATCGCATCGAGCGGCACACCCAGTTCGGCACGCAGTGCGCCGTACTCACGGAAGTCGGCCAATTCTTGTTCGTCGAGTGGCCGATCGGCTGAAGTGGCGCTGATCAGACGATCCACCGCGTCCGCGATCGAGGGCACCAGGGTCGATGCGGCAATCCCCCGGTACGCCGGAATCTCGCGCTGGAGCCGGGCGCAGACGTGTTCGGCGAAGGCGCCGGGATCGCCGATCACGGAGAGCCGCAATCGCGGGCGCGTCGCACCGTCGTCATCGCTCACATCGGTCGACGATACGGGTAGCGGAGGCGGATACGGTGGTGGTCGCGGTCCGGCCGCCGAGTCGGAAGGCCACCATCGGCGCAGTTCCGAGGCCTTCTCGTCGACGCCCCGAGTGATGACGAGCCGGTCCGGCACGTGCGGGCGCAGTCGGTCGAATCGATGGCGAAGGCGGTGGCGATCGGCGGTCGGGAATATCGCAGTATCCGGCCGGCAATCGGACCCTTCGCCGTCGCCGCCCGAAACCAGCCCCGACAGCGTGCTCTTCTCGGCGAATGGCAGGCAAACCCGTTGCGCGGGAGCATGTTTCGGCGCTCACGAATCGGAAACCGAACACCGGAGCGGTATCTGGGTAAGAATGGGAGCGGCCGAGATCCGGCCACAGGGGACATGTCGGCCCGGCCGGGCCGACGGATTGTGGGGAAAGATCATGAGAGCCAAGAAATTCGCCGCCACCGCGCTTCTGGCCGTCGGCGCCACCACCGCGGCCGCGGGCGTCGTGCAGGCCGCACCGGCCACGGCCTCCGAGATCGCGGTGCGCGGTGTCGAACAGGGCGTCGGCTTCGTCACCGCGCCGACCGCCGATCACACCGGTCTGACCACCACCGTGGAGGCCGGATCCTTCACCGTCACCGGTGATTCGGTCACGCTCACCGATGCCGCCGGTCGTGCCGTCGCCTCGGTTCCGCTCGGCCTGCGCACGGCCTCGGGAACCGTCGGCCTCACCCCGCGCATCGAGAACGCCGGCCGCACGCTGACGCTGACACCGCAGTCGGCGACCGAGCGCACCGCGCAGGCCATCGACGAAGCCTCCGACACCCTCGCCCGCAAGCAGTACAACGCGGGTGTCGGTGCGCTGGTCGGCGCCGGAATCGGTGCGGTCCTGGGCTTCTTCCTCGGTGGCGTCGGCGCCCTGATCACCATCCCGATCGGCGCCGGGATCGGAGCCCTGATCGGCTACTCCACCCCGTAGCCGGTACCTCGCGCGGCCGTGCGGCCCATCGCCCGGCGAACCCGCACGGCCCGCGGTGGGCCGCATGAACTCGATGTGCGGCCGCACTGGGAAAAGTCATCATCGTCGCGTTCGTCGCACCCGGACACCCGCCGCCGTTCACGAATGCTGTTGGGAGCCACCACATTCGCGCATCTGCTCGCCGTGCCGGGCAGTAGCCTCGTCGCATGGTGAGACCATCGGCCCTGTCGCGGCGCCGGGCGCTGACGCTCGCGGCCGCCGGCGCGGGTGCGTTCGCCGCGGCCCGATCGCCACTGGCTCGCGCCGACGGGCCCGACAACGCACGCTACGGCGGATATTCCGCGCAGGACCGCGCCGCGCCGTATGCCCATTTCATGACCGAACACACCGCCCCGCCGCAGTCGGCGGTCGCGGCGGCGTACGCGGGGCCGCCCACCCCGGCCGATCGCATTCCTCCCTTTTCCGCCCTCCCCGCGGAGCTGGGGCCGTCCGGCTACGCGCCGATCGAAACCGGCTACGGGCAGACCGATTCCGGAATCGTCTGGGTCGCGGTGCGGACCGAGATGGCGCGGGTGACGGCCGCCATGTGGGACTGGTGGTTCGGGTGGCATCTGGTCGAATCGGCCCGGTACAAGCTGTGGCATCCGGACGCACACCGGTACGCGGAGGTGGCGGCCGATCGGACCGATGGGGCGATGCCGGACCGGCAGCGGTATATCGGCAACATCTCCTACGTCGACGAATACATCGGCCCGAAGTTGCAGCAACTCGCCATCGCCTTCCACGATCCGGTCGTCTACGGATTCACCGTGCCCGACGCTCACACCGTGGTGTTCGGGCGGGTCGGCAGCAGCATCGCGCCGGTCGATCTGGGCTGGCTGGCCCACCAGGTCCGCCCCATTCCCGGTGGATGCGAGATGCGCAGTCGCTTCTACCTGCGCATCTACGGAGTCCACACCTTGGATCCGGTGCACGCCGCGCGTGCGGTGCAGCGCGGTGCCGCCGCCGACGTCGGCGACCTCCTCCCCGGACTCGACCTCGCGCGGGATCTGCTGTTGCACTGCGGGCAGGAGATGAACCACCTCGCGCGCTTCCTGCCCGAGCTGTACCACGAATTCGCCTGACCGGTTTCGGCCGTCACAATGGTGAGGTGCCCGATTCGACGACCTCGCCCGCCGTCGCCGCGCTGATCCGCTGGCAGGACAGCGGTGGCGTCTGGCGAGTGCTGGGCCGGCGCGGCGCCCACGTGACCATCGGACTGTTCGAATGCACCGGCGGCGACGAGATCGACCGCATCGTCTCCGCGGATCCCGCCTTGCGGGCGTTCGTGGGGCAGCGGGCGGGCAGCGAGGACTGAAACCGACAGTTCGCCACCATTTTCCGGTCGCAGGGACTACGGTGTGCGCGGCAACGCATCGATTCCCTTACAGCTACGGCGAAAGGCGGCGCGATGGCCGATACCGGTGAGGCGAATCGTCCCCTGGCCGAGCGATATCCGGGCACCGAGCCGGTCGGCTGGCGCGGTGTCACGGTCCACCCGATGTACTCGCAGCGCCTGGGTGGCGAAACGACGGTGGTGCGGTTGGTGCTGCACGCCGCGGCATCGCCGCCGGGACTGCTCGGACTGGGCATCGGGGTATCGGTGATCGACGGATACGTGACATTGCGCGGGCAGCGGTTGCCGGGCGTCGACGTATGGAGCGATGCCCTCGCCGAGGGAGCCGATCTCCACCTGTCGGGAACCGGACCGGCCGCCGCGTACACCCTCACCCCGGTCTGGATGACGGCCGCGGGCGCGGTCGAATCCTGGACGGGCAACTACGGACTCGTCATCGAACGCGGCGCGGCCGGTTCGATGCTGCTGCGCTGCAGCACAGGAGTCGGGGAACCCGATTTCGATGAATTGGTGGTCGCGATGACCGTCACCGTCGACGCCGGCGGCGAGCAGGACCGCATCCGCTCCACCCTCTACCACCTCGGAGTGGAGGCGCACACTCGCGGCGACCTCGACCAGGCCCGGCGGATGTGGCGGCAGGCGGCCGATCTCGGACATACCGCGGCGGCCTATGATCTGGGCGTACTCGGTTATCGGACACGCGAATTCGACGAGGCGCAACGCTGGTGGCGCCTGGCGGCCGAACAGGGCGATGCACGCGCGATGGCCGGTCTCGCGGAAGTGCTGGAGCGCCGGGGTGATCCGGATGCGGCCCGGCGATGGCGTGCGCAGGCTCAGGAGCATTGAGCCGTCGAACGCCGCGCCGCCGCCGACACCTGGTCGGTACCCCGCACGCTCGCCGGGCGGCTGGGCGGTTCAGAGAAGGCCCAAGAGCTGTCCCAGGTTTCCTCCGAGCACCAAGTCACGCACCGCACCGGGAGGGGTGACCCGTTCCACGGTCGTGCGGGCGAGCACCGGATCGCCGTAGGGAGCATCCGAGCCGAACAACGTTCGCTCCGGAATTTCGCGGATGGCCAGCCGCACCGCGAAAATGATGTTGGCTGTGGACAATTCCACATACATACTCGGTGTGTCCTTCACCATTTCGATCGCCGCCATCCAGTTCGTCCCGCCGAGTTGGCTGACCACCAGCGGAACCGCCGGGTATCGCGCCGCGAGACGGGACAACGTGCGCAGGTCTTCGCCAGTGGTGGGGGCAGATCCGTGGACCACGACCGGCAGCCCGCCGTGGTCGTGCGCCGCGGCGAGCACGGGCTCGATCCGGGCTGCCTCACCCGCGGGAGGTGTAAGTTCCCCGATGCCGCGCAGTCCGCGTCCCACCACCTCCCGGTCGATCAGAACCGCGATGTCGTCCTCGGGCAGGTCCACCGGTATGGAGCCGAACCCGATGAACCGGCTCGGGTGCGCGGCCAGGGCCTCGTGAAGCTCTGCCCAGGCGGTGCGATAGCTGTCGAGGCTGTTCTCGCCGCCTGCCAGAGCGCTGTCGAGGACGCCCATCTCACGACGTAGTGACACAAGATCGACGGCCCGCTCCGGATGCGGTCTGGTCCCGAAGAGCACGGCGCGATCCACTCCCGCATCGTCCAGAGCGGCGAGGTGGCTTTCGACCGGGTCGTGGACATGACTGTGGGCATCGATGATCAAGGGTTCCTCCAGGAGTGAGCGGGGCCGCTGGAATGCGGCAGGGCAGGCCCACTGTTGCTCCTTGACACTGTTGGAAGGTCAAGCGCGAGAGGAAAGACGGTGCTCATCGGAGAACTGGCCAAGCGGACCGGAACCAGCGAACGGCTCCTGCGCTATTACGAACGGGCGGGGCTGCTCCGGTCCGAGCGCCGGTCCAACGGGTACCGGACCTATGACGAGACCGCCACCACGACGGTCCTGCGGATTCGGGCTCTGCTCGCGGCCGGCCTCCCGACCCGCATCATCCGCCACATCCTTCCCTGCACCGACGCTGCGGCCGCGGTACTGCCCTGCCCCGGCGTCTTGGACGCGCTCCGCGCCCAGCTGCGCGTCCTCGACCAGCGATCGGCCGAGATCAACACAGCCAGAGACGTTCTGCGGCAGACCATCACCACCGCAGAAACCGCCGCCGCACGTGCGGCGCTACCCCGAACCTTTCAGGCGGCTGTGCCGCCGAGCTGAATTCCGAGCAGCTCACCGGCCCCCACGACCAGTGCCGCGAGGGTGAGCAGGCCGAACACGAGGACCCACAGCCGCGCCGGAATGCGCGTGAGCCAGGCCAGCTGGTCGGCATCGGACCCGTCGCCGCGCACCGACACCTGCCACAGTTCGATCACGGCGCGTACCCCGCCGAACAGCAGGAACCACGTCACCACATAGCCGAAGACGCCCTGCCACACCGCCGTTCCGTACCAGGACACGGCGAAGGCGGCCCCGCCCGCGCAGATCACGGCGAGGAAGCCGAACAGGTTGCGGATCACCACGATCAGCACCACCAGTGCCGCGATGAGTATCCACAGCATCAACGTCTGGCGTCCGGTGCCGAGCAGGATCGCGAACCCGAGCCCGACCGCCGAGGGAGCCGGATAACCCGCCAGGGTGGTCAGCACCATCCCGAAACCGCGTGGCTTGCCGCGGGATACGGTCACGCCCGAGGTGTCCGAATGCAGGCGGATACCGCTCAGGGTGCGGCCCGTGCAGATCGCGACCACCGCGTGGCCGATCTCGTGGGCGATCGTCACACATGTCCGCAGCACGCGCCACACCGGCCGGTAGAGCACCACCGCCACCGCCACGGCAGCCGTCGCCAGCACCACCCACACCGGCGGTTGCGGAGATATCGTCGTCAATCTATCGGTTACCGACGACACCGCATCGGCCGTTCGAGACAGCTGCACCGCCGTAGGGTAGCGGTCCGCCCGATTCGGCCGGATACGACGGGGTATTCGGCCGGTGAACGCTTAGGCTTGCGGTCGAATTGCCGGGATCGGCCCGGCACGCGGCCTCGACGAGGAGAACAGATGACATCCAGGGCCCATCGCAGCATCGCCGCGCTGTTCGGCACCATCGCAGCGGCCACGGTGACCGCGGGCCTGCTGAGTGGATGCTCGGACGTGCAGCGCGCGATCAACAAGGGTGGCGACACCCCGTGCAGCGAGTATGTCAAACAGGACGCCGACACCAAGCGGGTCACGATCACCAAATTCGTGAAACAGCAGACGAACAACGATCACGAACCCGCCGGCACCCAGGTCGACGCCACCATGGCGGCGGTCGATTTCCTGTGCGCCAACCAGCGCAACGCCGATACTCCGATCAAGAACGCGAATCTGACCGGAATCTTCTTCAATCAGTGAGCGCGCGGGTCGGTCACCGTTGCCCGGTGACCGACCCGTCCGGCTCAGCGTCCGGGCAGGAAGCGGAAGCTGCGTGCCAGCGCCATCAGCAACGCCTGCCACTTCGACTGCGGAATGCCCAGCGGCGCATCCAGATTCATTCCGCGGGTGACGACCACCGTCTGCGGTTCGGTGAACTTCAGCAGTCCGTCGGGACCGTGGCGGCGACCGACCCCGGAGATCCCCATACCGCCCATCGGGGCGCCGGTGCTCCCCCACGCCGGTGCGTAACCCTCGTCGACACAGACGGTTCCGGTCCGCAGCCGGGCCGCGATGGCCTGCCCCTCGGACGCGCTGCTCGCCCACACGCCGGCGTTGAGCCCGTATTCGGTGTCGTTGGCGCGGGCGATCGCCTCCTCGACGTCGGCGACCGGATAGATCGACACCAGCGGGCCGAAGGTTTCGTTGCGGCCGCATTCCATCTCGTCGGTGACCTTGCTCAGCACGGTCGGCTCGAAGAACAGTGGCCCCAGATCGGGCCGGGCGTTGCCACCGGCGAGAATTTCGGCGCCCTTGGACGTGGCGTCGGCGACGTGCTTGGTGACCGTCTCGAGCTGCGCCGGTGAGATCAGGCTGCCGATGTCGGTCGAGAAGTCGTAGGCCGCACCGAGTTTCGCGGCACCGACCGCCTTCACGAACTTCTCGCTGAACTCCGCCGCGATCGACTGCTCGACGTAGATCCGCTCGATCGAGATACACAGCTGGCCGGCGTTGGAGAAGCAGGCGCGCACGGCGGCCTTGGCGACCTTGTCCAGATTCGCGCCGCGAGTCACGATCATCGGATTCTTGCCGCCGAGTTCGGCCGAGAATCCGATCAGCCGCTTACCGCACTGCTGGGCCAGCTCGCGCCCGGTGGCCGAGGAGCCGGTGAACATCAGGTAGTCGCACTGGTCGACGATCGCGGTGCCGACCACGCCGCCCGGTCCCGGGATCACCTGCAGTACATCGCGGGGCAGACCCGCGCGCAGCAGCAATTCCACGCTCGCCAGCGACGAGAACGGGGTCTGGCTGTCGGGTTTGACGACGACCGCATTGCCGGCCAGCAGCGCCGGGATCGCATCGCCGATCGACAGCACCATCGGATAGTTCCACGGCGCGATGACGCCGACCACGCCCTTGGGCTGGGTGCGCACCTGCGCGCGATTCAGCACCGGGAACGCGCCGGGTACCGAATGCGGTGCCAGCAGCTTCGGCGCCACGCGCGAGAAGTAGCGGGCCGCGAACATCATGCCCAGGATCTCTTCCTGCGCCGCCCACCGGGCCTTGCCGGTTTCCGCCTGGATGACGTCCATCAGGTAATCGCGCTCGCTGATGATCAGTTCGCGGAAGCGTTCCAGCACCGCCGCCCGCTCCTTCGGCGTGCGTTTCGCCCACTCTGCCTGGGCGGCGCGGGCGCGGATGAACGCGGCGCTCACATCGTCGGCGGTTCCCACCGGCACCTCGCCCAGCGGCCGCCCGGTGAACGTCTCGGCGATGGTCTTGTTCGCGCGCTCACGGGAACCGTCGACGGACGCGAACGCCCGCAGACGCTCGAACACCGCAGCTTCCGGCACGGGCATCGTCGCCTCCTACTTGTGAGTAATGTAACCGTCCGATACACATAATCTACCGCGCGCCGCGCGGGCATATCTCCGCCCTGGGACGGATATTGTGCGACGCCCTCGAGCCCGACGGCTCACAGGGTCAGCAAGCGCCGCACCGGGGCGGGTCCGCCGGGCAGGTGCTTCCTCGCCGCTCGAGGCCAGGATCATCGCGCAGCCATCATCACCAGGTCGCGGTATGGCAGCGTGACAACCGGCAATGTATCGATACTCAACTCGAGCTCGACCTGCTCGAGGTGCGTGGCTGCCTCGTGCGGGTCGCTCGCGCAGACTTCGGTTTCGACGAATTCGCCGGCACCGGCGACACTGTCGAGAGCGACCACTGTGTCCTCGCGATCGGGATGGCGGAATACGCACCGGTTCTTCTCCACGACCGCGAGTTCTCGCATCCCGACAGCCTCGAGCAGCGCGCGTGCCGCGTCGCTGTCCGCGACTCCCGCGAGAGCGACATTGATTTCCCGTTTGGCGATGATGTGGTTCGCGCCGTGAGTGCCGGAATTCGACGGCGGTTTGTAGGTGATCTCGCAGAAGTCGCCACGGCGGCGTACTCGAAGGCATTCGACGGTCTGCATGTAATCCACATCGGGCCTGCTGTAGTAGACGTCGGTCTCGGTGACTCGGGCGTTCTCGCAGTAACCCAGCGCGATGAGCCGGTCGCGCAGGGCGGGAGCGTCGGTGAGGACGCGTTTGCGCTCGACCTCGATCAAATGCATTGGGGTTCAGCCTTTCCAATGGATGGCAGTATGCAGCCGGGCGACGTTGGGCTTGGAGCACAGCTGTTGCAGCGTGGCCAGCGCTCGTTGCATGGTGTGGTCGTGGGTCGGGATGTTTTGAAACAAGATCAGCTGTTTCGCGTCGACCAGAGGGTTCGCAAGCCGCTTGGCGAGAAAACGATTGTAGTAGAGGCGATCTCGCGTGATCACGTCCTCGACGGAGACCGGCATCAACACCGTGTCTTGATCCGGCCGACCTTCCAGCGAGTTCACGGCGAACGCGGTGAGTAGGTCGTCTGCGGTCAGGTACGCGTAGGTCTCGTGGCCTTCGCGTGCCAGCCATGCACGCCATGTCGGTTCACACCGGGAGTCGGCGAGTTCGGCACCAGAGAGGAATGCCATGAGAGCAGCGTCGGTGACCGCATCGAAGATGTCGCCGTCGATCACGTAATGGTCGCTGTACCGCTCACTGACCGCGAGCAGCGCGTCCGGATGCGGTGAGACCATTTCCGAGTCCGTGAGGGTGTAGTGAACGCGCTTGTGACCGGAACGGAAATCAACCCAGTCCACCGACAACTCGCCGTCCAGTATCGGCGTGAACCCGAGTATCCCGGACCTCCAGACATGGTCGCGCAGGGTGATGTAGTGGCGCTGCACCTCCCGGAACACCCCAACCGGTGCCTCGATGACGGCGCAGACGTGGGTGTCGAGTTCTGCGACGGGCACTATCCGCGAGTTCTGTCGCGCGACGACCTCGTCGTCGTGGTGATGGTAGGGATGCGCACCTTCGACGAGGTAATGAGGTACGAACATCCGCAGGAACTGCAGCCAGGATTGCGAGCTGTAGCAATGCACGACACGTTCGTGCAGAGTCGGCGCGTCGACGGCATAAACGTCGCGGTAGACGAAGAATCCGTGATGCCGGATCACGGTCGGCAGCACCCGCATCATCGTGTGAAGCCCCGTGTACGCACCCCCATAGGAGTACACCTCGTGCATGAGCGCCGAGGCGCTGATCACATCTACAGGGTCGGCGATCAGTGTAGAAAGGTCCTTCGCCCAGCCTTGGACAAGATGACAGGTGCCCACAGCCGCGAATGCTTCCATGGCTTCTCCCAGCGAATGTGATGTCACCCCAGGGGCCTCGATCAACGTGAGCCGTGCCCGACTGTCGGCGGTGAGTCTCGAGGCAAGGTATCGCACGGCTGCGCCCCCACCAGGTCCGATTTCGACCAGGTCAGGTTCGGCCGTCTGCAGACGTGTGATGGCATGGTGGACGAGTGCGCCTTTCTCGTCGCCGTGATCGTTCGCGGCGATGTCGAGGTAACCAGCATCCGATTTCTGTTGATGGGCAAACATATTCACTGTAGGCATCGGTTCTTCCTGAACGGAGAATTGTGCAGGGGAATCTCTCGGCGGAGCTACGGCTCCTGCGGCCTGGATTCGTGGCGGTCGCGTTCGCTCCATTCATCGAGCCCTTGCGCGACGCGGATCAGCAGCGCTGCGGACGCCAGCGTGGTTGGGTAGCGCAGGAACCCGGATTCACCGGGCTCGCGCCGTGGAAGCTGCTCGGTCATCGCGACGGCCCCTCGGCTTCCAACCGTGCCAACCTGTCAGCGGTTTCGGAGCCGGCACCAGGGGCACGACGCTGCGGCATGTCGATCACGGAGGACGAGTCCGAACGATTGCGGTATTCGCCGAGACACGTTGGGGTGCAGAAGACACGACCGTCCGCGCGAAGGGGTTCGCCGGGGATCTCGAGGGCGCACCAGTCGCACCACTCGTCGTCGGTTGTGGCGTTCACGCCGTCACCTCCGATGCCCACGACAGGGCTGCCAGGTACTGGGGGCATCGCGCCCCGTGATCGGCATGAACTGTCAGAACGCGACGAGCCTCTTCCAGACTGTTGATCGGAGCAAGGCAGTCTTCGCAGAACCGGTGGATGATGTCCGACTGCGGGAGCTGATGCGCGACACTCGGGCTCACCGGATGCCTCCGATGAGGGGCACACGCGGATGAATGCGACCCGCGTCGACCAGGACCATCCAGGCCGCGTCTTTGCGCGCACAATCACCACGGCGGCACTCGCGATGGAGTTGCATCTCCAGGTGCGCTTGGGCCTCGGTGAACAGCATCAGCGGTGCGTGGTGTGGACACTCCGGATCCTGCGGGTTGTCGCAGGCAAATGTGGTGGGACGCGGTCGTGCCGGCATGAGGTAGGCAGCGGCGGCCAGCCCTACCCGTACGGCGGCGAGACCGCCGATCAAGAGCGATGTCGTCAGCACCGGAACCTTCGGTTTGTGTGTCGGCCGGATGGACTCTCCCGATGCCTGGCCCGCCGACCAATTCGAAGTTATGGACTCGATCGGTGCCGGAAACCCCTGTGGGGCTGAGGCATTGGGCATCGGAAGCTGGAACCAAGCGTGGCTCGGGGAATTCCGCGACAGAAGGTGCACGCGGTACATGGCGGTATACGCTGGGTTCACGGTGGTATACGCACCCAGCGCCGAGGGGCCAGGATTGGGTATGCATGTCACGTGGACAGGTGCCGACGCAACCGCGTTGCGGAAAGCCCTGGGACTCCCCCAGAAGCGATTCGCCGACCGGCTCGGGATTCATGTGCAGACAGTGAAAAAATGGGCCAGCCGAGGGACAACAATCCGACTGGACGAGTTTTACGCGGGTCTGATGACGACACTGCTCGACGGCGCTACCCAGGAACAACGCGGGCACTTCTATGCGAGACGCCAACAGGTCGCAACGCCTGAACCTGGCGTTGCCGAAAAGAGTCTGGATGTCCCCGAGTGGGATCCGACATCGTGGAGTACCGATTGCGCCACCGTGACGGCAGAACTGACCAGGAGAGATTTGATGTTGGACCGACGCCAGGCAACCCGCGCCCTGATCGGCGTGGTGGTCGGTGCGAAGCTGATCGAACCGCTGGAACAGTGGCTACAGCGCGTAAGCGACGAGCCGGTGGCCGCTATCGGCCGCGGCAATATCGGCCGTCAAGAGGTCGAGCAGCTGGAGAACGCGGCGCAGATGTTTCGCGAGTGGGACGACCAATTCGGCGGCGGGTTGCGCCGCAAGGCCGTGATCGGTCAATTGAGCGAGGTCAATGAACTGCTGCAAGACAGCCATCCAACAGAGATCCGGCGCCGACTGCGGCGTGTATTGGCCTTGCTTGCCGAAACGGCAGCGACGATGTCCTGGGATTCAGGGCTGCAGACGGCGGCCCAGGAGTACTACATGCTGGCCGTGGGGGCGGCGAAAGCTGCGGGCGATCCAGCTCTGTGCGCGAACGCGATGGCAGGCATGGCCAGACAGCTTCTGTCTCTGGACCATTACGGCACAGTGTCCAGGCGCAGGAACCTCGTACATCAGCGCGCGATGGATGCGCTGGAGATAATCCGGCTGGCGCAGGACGAATTCGGTGATGTGGTGACGCCAAGGGTGCAGGCGATGCTTTACGCCCGCGAGGCGTGGGCGTACGGGAAACTCGAACGACCGTCGGCGTTCCGCCGGACATGCGATAAGGCCTACCGGGCATTTGCCCGCGCCGACACCGCCAGTGATCCGTACTGGATTCGGTACTTCGATGCGGCCGAGCTTTCTGGGACGTTGGGCGGAAGGCTGCTCGAGATGGCTCGCCACGACTCGTGTTTCGCTGCGGAGGCCGCGTGTGAAATCGAGCGTGCGATCGAGTTGAGGGTGCCAGGACGGTTGCGCAGCTCGGCTCTGGACAAACTGGGGATCGTGGAGGCGCGCCTACTCCAGGGCGAGTTGGACGAGGCGGCACGGCTCGGGCACGAGGCTTTGAACATGGTTGAGCAGACCGCGTCCGATCGCGTTCGAAAGAAGCTGTGGAACGTGTACGGCCGCACCGACCAACTCGCAGGGGTGCGGTGCGTCGCCGAGCTGAGGGATCGAGTGCGTCCACTGATCATCGACACGGTGTAGAAATCTTGCATGGTTCGAATCGGTGTCACCGGACATATGGACATCACTGACGACACACGGCGTCTGGTGTACGGGGAGATCACCAGCCTGCTGGCTCGCTACGATGACGTGACGGGCATCAGTTGTATTGCGAGGGGCGCTGATTCCGTATTTGCCGAGGCGGTTTTGGACGCGGGCGGCCAGCTCGAGGTGGTGATACCGTCGCGAAACTATCGCGAGAAGAAGGTCAAACCCGACCATGCGCCGGTGTTCGATGAGCTGTCCAAGCGCGCCGAAGTGGTGAGCGTGATGCCGTTCGATGACACAGGACCGGAAGCGTATGAGGCCGCCAATGAGGCCGTGGTGGGGACATGCGATCGTCTCGTGGCGGTGTGGGACGGTCAGCCTGGCGAGCGCAGCGGAACTGGTTCTGTGGTGAAGTTCGCGCGGGAGAGAGGTGTGCCGGTGGACGTGGTGTGGCCCGAAGGCGCACGGCGCGTACGCCGGTAGCCGAGCCGGGCGGCCCGGCCGCCGATGCGCTGAGCCTGCTAGCCAGCTGGACGGCCACCCATCTGGGTGCCGCGCCGAGTTCTTCGCTGCCCTCCGACCCGCGCTGACGTCCTTCCGGTCGTTCGCCTGCTGCGGTCGCGTTCCGATGCGATCATGGAGCCGTTCGGGGCGGCGGCAGATCGGCGACGACCGGAGGCGGTTCATGGCGACTCGGCGGGCGGCACGAGAGGCGGCTGCGCCGCTGAGTGCCTGGGGTTTCGTCGTCCGGTTCGGCATCGTCAGCTTGCTGGCCGATTTCGTGTACGAAGGGGCGCGGTCGATCACCGGACCGCTCCTCGGGTCGCTGGGGGCTTCCGGGTTCGTCGTGGGCGTGGTGACCGGGGTGGGTGAGGCGGCGGCGCTGGTGCTGCGTCTGGTGTCCGGCCCGCTCGCCGACCGGACCAGGCGGTTCTGGGCGTGGACCATCTCGGGGTATGTGCTCACCGTGGTCAGCGTCCCGCTGCTGGGTGTGGCGGGGGTGTTGTGGGTGGCGGCCGCCTTGGTGATCGCCGAACGTGTCGGCAAGGCGGTGCGCAGCCCGGCCAAGGACACGTTGCTCTCGCATGCGACGGCGGTCACCGGGCGCGGTCGGGGCTTCGCCGTCCACGAGGCACTCGATCAGGTCGGCGCGGTCGCCGGGCCGCTGACCGTCGCGGCGGTTCTCGCCGCGACCGGCGACGATTTCACTCCCGCCCTCACGATGCTCGCGATACCGGGTGCGGCGACGCTGCTGTTGTTGTGGCGCATCCGCATTCGCGTCCCCGATCCGGTGCGATACGAACCGGCCGCGGCGCCTCGGCCCGGAATCGCGAGAGTTCCCCTGCCCCGCAGGTTCTGGCTGTATTGCCTGTTCACCGCGGTCTCGATGGTCGGCGCGACCACCTACGGCGTGCTGTCGCTGCACATGGTGGCGGCCGGGGTGTTCACGATGGCGACGGTGCCGGTGGTCTATGCCGCGGCCATGGCCGCCGACGCCTTGGCCGCGCTCGCATCCGGGTGGCTGTACGACCGCGTAGGCGCGAAAACGCTCCTCGTTCTACCGGTTTCGACGGCACTGGTGCCGGTCTTCGGTTTCGCCGGTGGCATGGGCGCGGTACTGGCGGGGGCGCTGCTGTGGGGCGCGACGGTCGGTGTGCAGGAATCCACGCTGCGTGCCGTGGTGGCCGACCTGGTGCCGGGCGATCGCCGCGCCACCGCCTACGGCATCTACGCCGCCGTTCTCGGCACCGCGACCGCCGCCGGCGGAGCGATCACCGGATTTCTGTCCGACACATCGTATTCGGCACTGGTCGCCACGGTGGTAGCGGTCGAATGTGCCGCCGTGGTCGTCCTGTTCGTCCTCGCCGCGCGCGGGCGCACACCGGCCGGCCGGTGACCGAACGCGCTGCCTCACAGCGATATTCGAGCCCGGCTATACCTAACACTGTTCAAACGTGTGACTTGCCACAATCGTTCGGTGACCGTCACCTTCACCACATCCATAATTCACGTCCTGACCTGCAAACTCATATCGGGCAATGAAAGTCAATACGGGTCTCGCTCAGTGGTATCAGACCTGAAGTTTGAAACATCGCCCGTTATGTTGTGCCGATGTTGAGAGCGAGGCTCGGTATCCGGACCCGCATCCTGGCCATCGCAGTGATTCCAAGTCTGACGTTGCTCGGAATCGGTGTGGGCACAGCGGGTTATCTGGTACGGGAGGGGCAACACGCCAAGGACTGGGCATCGATCCTGGGCAACGCCAATGTGCACACTCGCGAGATGATCGCCGCGGTGGAACAGGAGCGGATGCTGTCGCTGTGGCATCTGGCCGGTGAGCACGGCAACCCGGCCGCTCTCGGCGCGGCCCGCACGCGAGTGGACAATGCCCTGCAGGCCCTGGCCGCCACCGAGAACAAACTGATGACCAGCGGTTCGAATCCGATGGGTGACGACACCGGCGGATTCGAAACCCTCAAGAAGCAACTTCCGGCCATCCGCGGCGGCATCGATGCGGGCGCGCTGCCGATTCCCGAAACCTACGCCATCTACAACCGCATTCTGGATGCGGTCGTCGTCGGCACCAATCTCACCATTCCGACCGCGCCCGACGCGGCGGTCGCCCAGCAGCTGGCCGGCGGTCTGCGCACTCTGCACGCGATGGAGGGCATGTCGCGCAGCGCCGCCCTGACCGCCGCCGAACTCAACGGCCAGATCCTCGCCGGGCAGATGCGCGACGACTACCGCAACCTGGTCGGCTACTACCGCACCGAACTCCCCCAGCTCGCCGCCGATCTCACCGGTCCCCCGGCGGACAAGATCAAGACCGTTCTCGCCTCCCCGGCCTGGCAGCAGCTGGCCGCGATGGAGGACTACCTCATCCATCCACCCGCGCCGGGCAAGAACGGCGAATTGCCGCCGCCCCCCATGAGTTTCACCGACTGGCGCACCTCGGCCGAACAGCTCGGCGACCAGTTGCTCGCCGCCTGGCAGTACCAGAACGACCACGCCAACCAGACCGCCGTCGACGACGGCGACCGCACCGCGACCAATTCGCTGTGGGCCGGCGCCGGCGTGCTGGCGATCGCGATCATCGCCTTCCTGCTGTCGCTGTGGCTGGCCAACCGGTTGATCGGGCGGCTCAAGCGGCTGCGCACCGAAACCCTCGCACTGGCCGAGGTCCGCCTGCCCGAGACGATGCGCCGCCTGAGCGAGGGCGAGAACATCGACGCCGAGACCGAGGCGGCCCGGCTGGACTTCGGTCACGACGAGATCGGTTCGGTGGCCAACGCGTTCAACCGCGCTCACACCGCGGCCGTCTCCGCCGCGGTCACCGAGGCACGCACCCGCGAGGGCGTGCGCGCGGTATTCCTCAACATCGCGCACCGCAGCCAGATCGTGGTGCACCGCCAGCTCGAGATTCTCGACGAAGCCGAACAGCGCCAGGAGGATCCGGCCCTGCTCGAGACCTTCTTCCGGCTCGACCACCTGGCCACCCGCGAACGCCGCAACGCCGAGAACCTGATCATCCTCGGCGGCGGCGAACCGGGCCGGCAGTGGCGGCGCCCGGTGCCGTTGGTCGAGCTGGTGCGCAGCGCGATCGGTGAAACCCTCGACTACGCGCGGGTTCGCGCGCATCGCATGCCGCAGGTGTTCATCGTCGGCAACGTCGTCGCCGACCTCATCCACCTGCTCGCCGAACTGGTCGACAACGCCACCTCCTTCTCTCCGCCGCAGTCGCGGGTCGAGGTGACCAGCAACGTGGTCGGCAAGGGTGTGGCGATCGAGATCAGCGATCAGGGCATGGGCATGCCCGCCGACGAACTCGAACGCGCCAACGAGATGCTGCGCAACCCACCGGATTTCGGTGTCGCCACCCTGTCGGCCAATTCGCGTCTGGGCCTGTTCGTGGTCGCCCAGCTGGGCGCCCGCCACGGCATCTCGGTGCGGCTGTCGGAATCCGACTACGGCGGCATCCGCGCCATCGTGCTGGTGCCGACCGCCGTCGTCGCCGCCGATGCGCCGCTGGCCGACCACCTGCCCGAACGGTTCGGCGGCCGCCGCCCCGAACCCGCGATGACCGGTGAGATGCCGGCCATCCCGGCGGCCGAGACGACCTCGGCGGCAACGTCGCTGGCGACCCTGACCTCGCCGCAACCGCAGGCTTGGTCAAATTACCCGCGCACCGACAGCGTGCCGCGCACCGACGAGCGGAGCTGGGCCGACTCCCCGGCCCGGCGCGAAGCGCCGCCGCGCCACGAGCTGCCCGCGACACCCACCGACCAACCGGCGCGTCGCAGCCCGCAGCGTCCGTCCTACACTGGCAGCGATGCTCGCCCACCGTTGCCCCGCCGTCGCCGACAGGCCAGTCTGGCACCGGAATTGGCGCACGACCCCCAACCCGACGCTGCGTCCCCGCAGCGGCCGCGCTCGGCGGAACAGGCACGAGACCTGATGTCCGCCATCGAGAACGGAACCAGGCAGGGGCGGCGATCGCAGCCCGGCCACACCCCGGACGAACAGGAAGGCGAAGGTGACTTCTTCCAACGCAGGTGATCTGAACTGGCTGCTCGACGATCTGGTCGATCGCCTGGCCGGGGTGCGCTACGCGGTGGTGCATTCCACCGACGGGCTGCTGCTGGGCCGCTCCACATCGATGAGCCGCGAGGACGCCGAACACTTCGGCGCCATGTCGGCCACCCTCTACGGGCTGGCGCGCAGCGCCGGGAACCGATTCGACGGTGGTGGCGTGCGCCAGGCGGTCATCGAACTCGACCGTGCGGTATTGTTCGTCACCGCGGCCGGTGACAACGCATGTATCGCATTGCAGGCCAACGAGAACGCGAATCTGGGTATGGTGGCCTACGAAATGAACCTGACCGTGCAGCGAGTCGGCGGTTACCTGTCCACCGATCCGCGTAACGGTCTGGCCGAGCACGTGGAGCATAGATTGTCATGACGCGCTTCGGTCAACCGTGGTTCGACGATGCGGCCGGTCCCCTGGTCCGTCCGTACGCCGTAACTCGGGGCCGCACGATGGGGGCGGGACACGATCTGGACATGCTCACCCTGGTGGTGACCGTGTCACCGGGTCCGCCGCTGCGGCGCGTCGAACCCGAATACGCGGAAATCGTCCGGCTGTGCCGGACCCCGCAATCGGTAGCCGAGGTCTCGGCGAGACTCAAGCTACCGTTGGCGGTGACCAAGATCCTCGTCGGTGATCTGATCGGCGAGGGTCTGCTGAACTTCCGGGCTCCCGCCCGGACCGACACCGATACCGGCGGGACCGGCGAACTGAACATCTTGCGAGCAGTACTCGATGGAATCCGAAAGCTGTAGAACACCGTGCCTGATATTTCGTCCTCGGCCGACCTGGCTGCCTCGGTCAAAATCCTCGTAGCCGGCGGTTTCGGCGTCGGGAAGACCACGATGGTGTCCTCGATCAGCGAGATCACGCCGCTGCGCACCGAGGAACTGATCACCGAATTGTCCACCGGCATCGACGATCTGTCGGGCGTGGAGGGCAAGACCACCACCACCGTGGCGCTGGACTTCGGTCGCATCACCATCGACCAGAACCTGGTGCTGTACCTGTTCGGCACGCCCGGCCAGGACAGATTCTGGTTCCTGTGGGACGAATTGGCGCGCGGCGCCCTCGGAGCGGTGGTCATCGCCGACACCCGCCGGCTGGAGAACTCCTTCGCCGCCATCGACTTCTTCGAACGGCGCGGACTCTCGTTCGCGGTGGCGGTGAACTGCTTCGACAACGCCCCGGTCTACACCACCGAGGAAGTACGCGAGGCGCTCGATCTCGACGCCCACATCCCGGTGGTGCTCTGCGATGCGCGCGACCGCAGCTCCTGCAAGACGGTGCTGATGACGCTGGTCGAACATCTCATCGCCCGCGCCACCAGCTCGGTGGCCTGACCGCCGATGTCGTGAGCGGAGTATCCGGCGCGGCCGCTCAGCGGGCGACCGCGACCGGATCCAGCTCGGCGAAGCTGCCGATCCACCGGTGCGGCGGCCGCGGCGAATTCGGCTCACCGGCGCGGGTGACGCCGACGGCCTGCCAACCAGCGGCCACCGCGGCGTCCAGTTCGTCGGGATGATCGGACAGGAACAGGATCTCTCCCCCCGGCACGCCGATCTCGGCCGCGATGCGGCGATACGACCGCTCCTCGCGCTTGGGCCCGGCATTGACCAGGTCGAACCACCCCCCGATCAGCGATGCCAGCTCGCCTCCACGCGCGTGGGCGAACCAATCCTGTTGATTGCGAATCGAACCCGACGAATACACCCACAGGGTGAGTCCGGCGGCATGCCAGGCACGCAGAGCCGCGGGCGCGTCGGGAAAGAATTCGCCGAACAGGGCGCCCTCGCGAAAGCCCTGAGCGCAGATCACGCCCTGCGCGGTCTTCAGCGGTGCCGCCTTGATGTCGGAATCCAGCCAGCCACGCAAGATCTCGGCGATCTCGTCGAGATCGGCCTCGGGCCGCCCGGCCAGTTCGCGCGTCTGCTCGATCACGGTCTTCGCGGCGTCGTCGGAAGCGTCCGCCAACCACTGCGGCAGCCGTCGGCGGGTGTAGCCGTAGAGATCTTCGCGGACCGAACTGGTGGGGCTGGTGGTGCCTTCGATATCCACGACGATCGCGCGGACCGTCAGGGCTTCGCCATCTCGTCGGTCGCTCATGCGGCGACGAGCTCGTCCAGGGTCGGAAAGCCCTGCGCGATGGGGTCGCCGGTGAAATCGCCGATCCAGCCGTCAGCCTCTTCGAAGAACCGGATGGCCACGAAGTCCGGGCGGGTGCCCATATCGAACCAGTGCCGCGTCCCCGCGGGCACCGACACCAGATCGCCGCCCTCGCAGACCACCGCGACGACCTCCGGTTCCAGGTGCAGGTAGAAACAGCCGCGGCCGGAGACGAAGAAGCGCACCTCGTCCTCGGCGTGGCGGTGTTCGGACAGGAACTTCTGCCGCGCCGCACTCGCCTGCTCAGGCCAGAGCGGATCGCTGTCGTCGGGATGCAGCCGGGCCAGAT
Source organism: Nocardia violaceofusca NBRC 14427 (assembly GCF_963869435.1). Taxonomy (NCBI): domain Bacteria; kingdom Bacillati; phylum Actinomycetota; class Actinomycetes; order Mycobacteriales; family Nocardiaceae; genus Nocardia; species Nocardia violaceofusca. The sequence goes on along the minus strand of NZ_CAWMPM010000004.1, from coordinate 94,246 downwards.
CGATATGACGGTAGCGGCCGTCGGCGTTGAGGTCGGCGATCCGATCCCGGTATCGGCCGAGGATCTCCTCGGACGCGATGTCGGCGGTCACGGCCTCGGCGGGCCAGCGGTCGAATTCGATGCCGCGCGTGGCCAGTTCGGCCGCGATACGCTCCGGATCGGTGGTGTGCAGACGCACGTCGGCCGGATCGGTATCGGCCGCGATATGCAACAGGGTCACTGCGGTTGCTCCTCGAGAATGTGGTCGGTGGAGATGTCGCGGCGTCCGGTGAGCGACACCAGTTCACACAGGGCCTCCAGGCATTCCGCACGGTCGCGGGCCTGCGCCAGGTCGGCGCCCCAGGCGGTGATGCCGTGGCCGGCGATGAACAGCGCCGGCGGGGCCGCCGGATGCGCGCGTAGATACTGTTCGATCTCCGCGCCGATCAGCGACACATCGGCGTGATTGGGAAAGACCGGAACGTCGATGGTATCGCCGGAGCGCAGACCCTTGATCAATTCGAAACCGGTGAACCGCAGCGGATTCGGGGCGCCGACGGAGGCCGCGGTAGCCCGCGGCGAATGCACGTGCACCACCGCCGCGGCCTCGGTGGTGCGGTAGATCGCGGTGTGGATCGCGGTCTCCGCGGAGGGCCGCCGGTCTCCGGCAACGGGTTCGGAGTTCTCGATCCGCACCCGGACCATATCGGCGGCGGTCAGCTCCCCCTTGGACAGACCGCTGCCGGTGACCACTGCGGTGGGCCCCTCGGTGTCCGCGCCGTTGTCCGATGCCGCCCGGAAGGCGCCGTCACGCACGGAGATGTTGCCGGCGGTCCCCGGCATCCAGCCGCGACCGTAGAGGTCGCGAGCCAGGCCGGCGATCGCGGCGGCGTTCGGGGAGTCGGCGGGGTCCTGTGCGCCGGAATCGGCGGTGCGCGGATCGGCGACGGCGATCGCCTGCGCCGCAAGCGGATTCGCCTCGTCGACCAACCCGTTCTCGGTCACCACGGCCGTCACCAGTTCCGGCGGTGTGACATCGAAGGCCGGGTTGAAGACCGCGGTGCCCTCGGGTGCGGCCGCATAGTCGCCGAAGTGCGTGATCTCGGCCGACCCGCGCTGTTCGACGACGATATCGGCGCCGGTCGCGGTCGCCGCATCGCGCGTGGATTCGGGCGCCACCACGATGAACGGGATGCCGTGGTGGCGGGCGGCCAGTGCCAGTCCGTACGTGCCGATCTTGTTGGCCACCGAACCATCGGCGGTGATGCGGTCCGCGCCGACGATCACGCAATCCACCTGCCCGGTCGCCATCGCCCAGGCGGCGGCGGAATCGACGGTGAGCCGATGCGGAATGCCGGCCTCGGCCAGTTCCCACGCCGTCAGGCGCGCGCCCTGCAGCAGCGGGCGGGTTTCGTCGACCAGAACGCTGTCGATCACGCCGCGGGCGTGCAGAACGCGCAGTGCCCCGATCGCCGTGCCGAAGGCGGTGGTGGCCAAGCGGCCGGTATTGCAGTGGGTGAGCATCCGCAACGGCCGCCCCGGACACAGCCGCTGAACCAGGTCGGCCGCGTGTTCGGCGGCGGCCCGGTTGACCCGGCCGTCCTCGGCGAGCAGTGCCTGTGCCTCGGCCAGCACCCCCGGCGCACCGCCGTCGGCCAATTTCGCCAGGGCTCGCCGCACGCCCCAGGACAGATTCACCGCGGTGGGCCGGGCGGACTCGATGCGGGCGGCCTCGGCCTCGACCCGCGCGGGTTCGCCGGGATGGGCGAGCGCGGCCAGCGCGACCCCGAAGGCCCCGGTCACCCCGATCGCGGGGGCACCGCGCACGGCCAGGGTGGCGATCGCGTCGATCACCTGATCGACCGTCGTCAGCCGCAGCGTGCGCACCTCGTGCGGCAGCGCGCGCTGATCGATCGTCACCACGGCGCCGTCGACCCACGTGATCGAACTTTCACCCATTGCGCGCACAACCCTCACCACTCGACCCGGCTGACCCCTCATCTCAAACGGTAGCGAATCAGAGGTCACCGGCTCGCACCAGGTTTACCCTCGCCGGGATCCGATCCCGCACCTGCGGGTAACGGTCGTGGACACCCCCTGAATGGCAGTGTGTGCACACGTGCACCGCGTGCAGCCCGGCGCTGCGCGTGAGGGTGTAGATCACAGCCCAACGGCAGACCGCGGTACGACTCGGATTACCAGGCCTGGGGTGCCGCCGAGCCGTTGTCTGGGAATGAGGCTGCTCGCTGTCCGCTGACGCGCCCCTCGTTGTGAGCGGGCAGCCGTGTAGGACGGACTCGCGGTGCGCGGTCTCGGCCGCCAATCGACCGGCGCGGCCACCGCGACGGGCTGAATGAAACAAGCGCAGGCGGCGCGACACGTCGGCGCGCCTTCTCGCCGGGCAGTGGTGGCAGAAGCGACAGCGCCGCTGCTCGAACAGCTCCGGCTATTCGTTCCCTCGACACTCGCTCGAAGGGCACTGCCGGTCAGAGTTTTCCGCGGCCGCATGGGTGAAATGTCCTGTCATTACCGCAGTTCCACGATGTTTTCCACAGTCGGCGTGTCATCCACAGCGACCGGTGGACAAGCGTGAACAGCGGTTGTTCCACATCCCCGGAGACAGTTGGGGAAGAAGACCTCAGGCTCGCCCGAATGCGAGTGTGACGTTGTGTCCTCCGAAGCCGAAGGAATTGCTGAGCGCCTGTGAGATTCGCTGTGGACGTGCGATGCCGTGCACGATGTCGAGGTCGACACCCGGGTCCGGATTGTCGAAATTCAGTGTGGGAGGCACGGTCTGATCGCGCAGTGTGCACAGGGTGAGGATGGCCTCGAGCGCGCCCACCGCACCGATGGAATGGCCGAGCGCGGATTTCGGCGCGTACACCGAGGCGTGCTTCGCCACGGCCGCAATGGCATTGGCTTCCGAGGCGTCACCGATCGGGGTCGAGGTGGCGTGCGCGTCGATGTGGTCGATATCGGCGGCGGTCAGATCCGCGGCGTCGATGGCCTTGCGCATCGCCCGGGCGGCGCCCGCGCCGTCGGGATCGGTACCGGTGATGTGGTAGCCGTCGGAAGTGATTCCCGCGCCGAGGATCCGGCCGTGCACGGCGGCCCCGCGGGCCCTGGCGAACTCCTCCGATTCCAGCACCAGCAGCGCACCCGCCTCGCCGAAGACGAACCCGTCGCGGTCGCGGTCGAAAGGCCGTGAGGCCAGCCCCGGTTCGTCGTTGCGGGTGCTCATCGCCCGCATCATGGCGAAACTGGCGATCGGGATGGCTTCGATATATCCCTCCACGCCACCGGCGATCACCACGTCGGCCTCCCCCGTGCGGATCAGCCGCCACGCGTGCGCGATCGCTTCGGCACCCGAGGAACACGCCGAGGTCGGCGCGTAAACACCTGCCTTCGCGCCGAATTCGAGTCCCACCCGGGCGGCCGGCCCGTTCGGCATCACCATCGGCACCGTCAGCGGCGGCACCTTGCGATAACCCCCCTCGCGCATCGCGTCGACCGCGGTGAGGAAGGCGTCGCCGCCGCCGAGTCCGGTGCCGATCGCCACCGCGAGCCGTTCGGCGTCGACCTCCGGCGCCCCCGCCTGCGACCACACCTGGCGGCCCAGCACCAGCGCCAACTGCTGCACATAGGAGTGCCGACGCTGTTCGATGCGGGTCAGGTGAGCGCCCGGGTGTTCGGTCAGCCGCCCGCCGATCCGCACGGGCAGGTCGTAGCGGGTCACGAACTCGTCGGTGAGCGGCCCGATCCCGCTCTTGCCCGCCAGCAGCGCCGACCAGGTGCTGTCGAGGTCGGGGCCGAGGCAGGTGGTGGCCGCCATGGCGGTGACGACGACATTTCGCGACGTTTGTGTAGCAGTCGTTACACTCATGCGGATATGGATACCCGTAGCGACCGCTACAGTCAACACGTGCCTCGACCACTCGACCAGGCCCGGCGCGCGGAACTACTCGCCGGGGTGATCGCCTACATCGGCGAATACGGATTGACCGAACTCTCGCTGCGTCCACTGGCGGAGTATCTCGGAACCAGCTCGCGCATGTTGATCCACTATTTCGGAACCAAGGAGCAGATGCTGATCGCGGCGCTCGAGACCCAGCGCCCCGACATTCCGGGCATGTTCGCCGGCGTTCCCGACCTCCCGGCTCTTCGCCGCCGTCTCATCGAATCGTTCAGCGTCAACATCACCACGGAGTGGGTATCGAGCACGCGCGTGCTGTTGCAGGTGATGGGGGTGGCCGCGGTGCCCGGAAGTCCGTTCCGTTCCTACGGCGAGGACGCCGTGCACGTCCTGGTCACCGCCCTCACCGATGTGCTGAAGAGCTTCGATCCCACCGTCGCCGATCCGGAATCGACCGCCACCCTGCTCGTTTCGGGTGTGCGCGGGTTGCTGCAGGATCGGTTCGTCACCGGCGATACCGCCCGCGTCTCGCGCGCGGCGCGGTTGCTGATCACCCAATCGCTCACGCTGCCCGAGCCCGGCGCCGGCCGATGAGCGGGCCCGCGGTATCGCTGATGGAACAAGTTTCAGTATTGTTGCCGCCATGGCTTTCGTGATCGATGACACCGTAGAGATCGACGCACCCGCCGAGGTGGTGTGGAAGGTGCTGACCGACCTGGGCAGCTACGGTGAGTGGAATCCGTTCGTCGCCGAATGCCGCAGCACGCTCGAACCCGGCGATCCGATCGAGATGCAGGTGCGGCTCGGCTCGCCGAAGCCGCGCAAGCAGGTCGAATACATTCGGACCCACACACCCGGAACCGAATTCAGCTACAGCATGAAGCCGGTGCCGCTGGGGATCCTGCACAGCCTGCGCTCGCACACCGTGACGCCCCTCGACAACGGCCGCACCCGGTACCGGTCGCATTTCGAACTGGGCGGCCTGCTGCGGCCGGTCGTGACGCTGGCGCTCGGCAAGGCACTGCATTCCGGCTTCGGCGGCATGACCGCGGCGGTCAAGGAGCGCGCGGAATCGCTGCGCTGAGCAACGCGGCGCCGCATGCCGGCGCCGGGGCCCTCAGGCCTCGAACGGGATCACGTTTCCCGCGGCGTCGCGGTTGCCGCGACCGGCCTCGATCGCGCTGACGAGTTCGGCGACGTCGGTCCAGGTGCGGGCGGGCTCGCCATCGAGATTGCCGATGTGATACCAGGTTTCGGTATCCCGATAGCGAACCAGTCCCCTGCCCTGCTCGTCGACGGTGACATCGAGTTCGCCGGACACCGTCCCTTCCTCGTCGGTCATGACGGCGGCCTTACCGGTGATTTCGATGATGTCGCCTATGTGAACTCTCCTCGGTGGAGGCAGTCGTCGACCGCGGTACGCAATGCGGTCTGTTCCGCCGTGTCGATGGTCAAACCGTATTTTACCTTGATGCGAATGTAGCGCTGAACGTACTCGCAGCGGAACACGCCGGGCGGCAGATAATTCGCCGCATCCTGATCGCCCTTGGACCGGTTGGCCGACGGATCGGAGGCGACCAGATTGATCGCGTCGTTGGCGATATTGCGGCGCGTATCGGTGTCGGTGGATTGCGCGCCGGAACGCCAGGCCTCGGCCAGCGGGACGATATGTTCGGCGTCGACTCCGGCGGGATCGGTGATCCATTTGTAGGGCTTGAGTTTTCCGGTCTTGGCGTCGAGTACGCCGTAGCGGTCGCGCCAGCCGCCGTCCTTGCCGAGACTCAGTTTGCAGGTCGCGGCATCGAGTGTCACCGAGCCGGTGGCGTCGCGCAGCATCATCACATCGCGGGTGGTGCATTTCGCGTACTGGGCGTATTTGTCGCCGAATCCGTGGTCGGAAGTGTTCTGATCCCAGTGCGGGAATTGTTCGCGGCTGTATCCGGTCATCGGCGCTTCCGGTGCGACCACGAGTTTCCCCAGCAGCGCGTTGACTTCTTTGCCGGAAAAGGTCGCGGCGGCAGCGGAATCGGGTTTCGGATCGTTCTTCTTGCCCCCTTCGTCGATGAAGCTGTACACCACCGCGAGCACGACGGCGAGGAGGACGGGCGCCACTATCGCGACCAACCGGCGCATGCCGGGAGAGGATATCTTCACCGCCGCGCCCCGATCGTGTCGTCGGGCGCGCACCGGGGACCGCGGAGTGCCCGAGACCGGAATCCGGTGCCTTCGAGCGCAATCCGGGCAAACATCCGGACGGTGGGGTACTGATCAACTTGCCGGCCGCATTCGGGCCGTTCATCATATGTACTTCTCATCGCGAATACAGAGTGTCAACCGGCACCGGCAAACCGCAAGTGCACCAGCCGCTTCCGTATCCGCTTCGATACCCGGACAGAACTGTCCGGCAGGGCGCGGCGGCCCTGCCGGACAGGCGTTGTCAGCTGTTGAGCTTGTTCAGCCGCTCGCAGGCCTCGAGGTACTCCTCCATCAGGCGCTGCATGACGTCGGAGGTCCGCTCGACCTTGTTCATCATGCCGACGACCTGGCCGACCGGGTTGAAGTTGACGTCCTTGGCCGCCTCGGGATAGCGGTGGCCGCGCTTGACGCCGTCGAGGGCGACCATCATCTGCAACGGCATACCCAGCGGATCCGGGGTGTCCGGACGCTCCCACGCCTCGGTCCAGTCGTTGCGCAGCATGCGGGCGGGCTTACCCGTCCACGCCCGCGAACGCACGGTGTCATGACTGGTGGCGTCGATGTAGGTCTGCATCTGCGCGGGCGGCACATTGGCCTCCTCGACGGTCAGCCAGATCGAGCCGGTCCACGCACCCGCCGCGCCCATCGACATAGCGGCGGCGACCTGGCGGCCGTTGCCGATACCACCGGCGGCGAGCACCGGCAGATCGCCCACCGCGTCGATCACCTGCGGCCACAGCACCAGCGAGGAGATCTCACCGCAGTGGCCGCCACCCTCGGTACCCTGGCAGACCACGAAATCCAGGCCGGCGCGCTTGTGGTTGAGCGCATGCTTCACCGAACCGCACAGTGCGCCGATCAGACGACCGGAGTCCTGGACCTTCTTGATGATGTCGTCGGGCGGGGTGCCGAGCGCGTTGGCGACCAGCTTCGCCTTGGGGTGCTTCAGGATGACGTCCACCTGCGGACCGGCCGTGGTGGCCGTCCAGCCCAGCAGCTGCTCGTGATGTTCGTCCTCGGGCAGTTTCGGGACGCCGTGGTCGGCGAGGATCTTCTCGGCGAAATCGCGGTGGCCCTGCGGAACCAGTTTGGCCAGTTCGGCTTCCAGCTGCGCCGGGCTCAGGCCGTCGATGCCCTTGCCCTCGTACTTGGACGGGATGACGAGGTCGACACCGTACACGCCGTGCACATGGTCATCGAGCCAGGCCAGTTCGACCTCCAGCTCCTCGGCGGTGAAACCGACCGCACCCAGGACGCCGAGCCCGCCGGCGTTGCTCACCGCGGCGGCCACGTCGCGGCAATGGGTGAAAGCGAAGATGGGGACATCGATGCCCAGTCGTTCGCAGATCTCGGTATGCATGGCGGGGTGACTCCTCTGGTCTTCCGGCGCTGGAACTTCGCCACAACACTAGAACACGTTTCATATTCAGACTAGTGACTCAACGGTCAGGAAGCGAGAGAAGCGCCGAAATTGCCGGTCGATGGGGGTAACACACCATCACCGCCGACGGCGGCATCGACCCTTTTTCAGCAATCAGCGTGGACAACATGTTCTAGTTGGCACGGGCGATCCGGTGGCAGATCCTGCGCGCGACGAGTCAGCGTTCACCGGCGCGGGCGAGAAACGATGCGCGGTCGACGATCGTGCGCCGGATGGTGCCGTCGGCCACGAGCACATCACCGTCGTGCACGACGACGCGGAATGCCAGCCGCGGACCGTCGACCTCGGCCAGCCGCGCCGCGACGGTCAGCACGGTTCCCGGCGGGCTCGGCCGCCGGTGCCGCACCGAAACCTCGATCCCCACCGATGTCTGCCCCGACGACAGCTTGCCCCGCAATGCCAGCACGGTCGCGTGTTCGGCCAGTGCCACCACCCGCGGCGTGGCGAGCACCTCCACGTCACCGCTACCCACGGCGACCGCGGTATCGGCGGCTCCGACCTCCACACTGAATTCCGCCGACAGACCCGGCTGCAGCTTCACGATCGCTACGGTAACGCCGCGCGCATCACCGCGACGCGAAAGCGGACACACGGCGCTCGTGTCGTCGATGGTCGCCTCGAACTCCAGCGGCGGGATGGGGCGCCGCCCCGCCGCTCACCGTGCGGCCTTCGGGCTGAAGGCTGGGAGGCCGGTTCCGCCTCCGCCGCCCGGCGACGTGGAATGCTCGTCGGCATGGATGTGTTCGGGCCGGGGGTGTGCCGGTGACCTACGAATCGGAATTGGATCCGGCCGCGGTGGAGATCGGCGGATTCTTCCCGCACCTGCCGGCGCTGCTGTGGCGGGCACTGACCGAACCGGATCTGGTCGAACGCTGGCTGATGCGGTCGATCGGGCTCGAACCCGTGGTGGGCACGCATTTCATCTTCGCCGTCCCGACCGAGCCGAGCGCGGAGATCGCGTGTGAGGTGCTCGCGGCCCGCGCGGGTGAACAACTGACGTATACGTGGATCGACCTGCGGGCGAAGTTCCCGGCCCGGTGGGTGGTCGACTGGGTGCTCGAGGCGCAGGGACGCGGGACGCGAGTGTTGTTGACCCAGACCGGTTTCGACATCGGCGATCGGCGGCAGAAGATGGCCCGCAATGCGATGGAGCGGGGATGGCGGGGCACCTTGAACCGCTTGCGTGAGGTGCTCGACGAGGCCGAATCCTGACCCCGCGGGTGCCGGGAACGATCAGCGCCGCGGCGGCGCGGGCTCCATGTGCACCACCTTGGTGGTGGTCATCTCGTCGAGAAGTTCGGGGCCGTAACCGAATCCGGTGCCCGATGTGCCGCGCGGCTGGGCCGCACCGCCGGGCGCGCCGCCGAAGACGGAGTTGATCTTCACCGTGCCCACCGGAAGTGTGCGCCACGCCTGCTGCATATGGTCCATCGAGCCGGTGAGTACCGTCGCCGCCAAGCCGTAGTCGTCACGGCACGCGGCATCGAGCCTCGTCGCGAAATCCGAGACCACCTGGACGGGGGCGATCGGCCCGAAGGTCTCCTCGCGGATGACGCGCATTCCGGGCCGGCAGTCGGTGAGGACCGTGGCCGGATACGTCGTGCCGGGGCCCGCCGGAATCCGGCCGCCCACCAGCGCTTTCGCGCCGGCCGAGATCGCCTCCCGCACCTGGGCGTGCACCTGCGTGCGCAGCCGCTCGTCCACCAGCGGCTGCGGATCGAGATTCCAGCGCTGCGCCTGTTCACACAGTGCCGACACGAACGTGTCCGCGACCTCGCGATGGACGTAGATCCGTTCCACGGACACACAGATCTGCCCGGCATTGGCGAAGGCGCCCAGCGCGGCCTGCTCGGCGGCCCATACCGGGTCCACGTCGGCGTCGACGATCAGCGCATCGTTCCCGCCGTTCTCCAACAGCACCTTGGCCCCGGTGCGCGCGCCGGCCACGGCGATGGTGCCCCCGGTGGCGGTGCCGCCGACGTGCGCCACCACGTCCACGCCGGGCAGCCCGACCAGTGCCGCACCCACCCGGCCGTCGCCGCGCACGGTCTGCAGCACACCGTCGGGGCAGTGCTGTTCGAGGAGCTGCCCGAACAGCGCACCGGTGCGCGGGCACCGCTCACTGGGCTTGTGCACCACCGCATTTCCGGTCGCCAGTGCGGCGCCGACCAGTCCCGCCGCGACGGCGACCGGATCGTTCCACGGCGTCACGGCGACGACTACGCCGCGCGGCTGGGCGATCATGAAATCCGTTGCGTCCCAGCTGCCCTGGAGTGTGTGCCCGCGATGGACCGGCCCCAGCTCGGCGTACTGGTCGAGGGTGCCGGCGCCGGCGAGCACCCCTTCTCGCCCCGAGTCGGCGGGGCGGCCGGTCTCCGCTTCGAGCGTGGCGGCGAGTTCGCCGGCGTGCTCGCGCAATGCGGCCGCCCCGGCACGCAGCGCCTCGGCTCGGCTCGCCGCGGGCGTGCGCGCCCAGCTCGACTGCGCGGTGTGCGCCGTGCCCACGATGGTCATGAGGTCCAGGTTTCCCGTCACCGAGTCGGCCTCGATACGGGTCGCGTTGTCGATCTCGGCCATGGGCTCCGAGTACCCCGGCGTTCTCGGGCAAACTTGTCCGGCCGACATTGTTCTCGGTCCGGGATTGCGGTGCGACGATCACTTTCCGTTCGCGGTCGAGCGCAGCAGGCGCAGCACGGCTCGCTCGACGATGGCTCGACGCTCGTCCTCGCTGGGCGCGCGCCGCGCCCGCTGCGAAGCCGCCGCGATGGTCCGGTCCCGCTCCCACGCCTCGATCACGCGCGGATCGACGTAGGAGTTGCGGGCCACGGTCGGGGTATTGCCCAGTGCCTCGGCCACCTCGGTCATCACCTCCCGCACGGCGCTGTTGCGGCGGCGCTGCGAGTTCGGGCATTCGGTGGCCGCCAACCCCGCGGCGGCCAGCACCGTCGCCTGCCAGGTGCGAAAGTCCTTCGCGCTGTGGTCGTCTCCGACCAGCTCTTTGAACCGGGCGTTGATGTCGCCGGAGTGCAGTTCGCTCGAGTGCCGGCGTTCGCGGTAGACCAGCAGCCGCCCGCTGGGGCTGCGATTGCGCCGCGGGGACCGCACGGCCCGCGCGAGGTCGGCGTCGACGATGCGCACCTGCCGGCGGATTCCGCCCTTTGCCAGGTAGTCGAACCGCATCTCCTCCCCCGAGACCCGGACCTGTTCGCGCAGCAGGGTGGCGACACCACGGGTGCCGTTCTCCTCGGCGTATTCCTCACCGCCGATACGGAAGACGCCGCGGTCGAGCAGTCCGATCGCCACCGCCTCCACGCGTCGCCGGTCCAAGCCGGAACGCCCCAGGTCGGCGCGCACCTGCTCGCGCAGGTTCGGCAGTTGCGCCGCCGCCTCGAGCATGCGGTCGAACTTCTCTTCGTCGCGTTCTCGCCGCCACTGTTCGTGATACAGATATTGCCGCCGCCCCGCCGCATCCACCCCGACCGCTTGTATGTGGCCCTGGGCATGCGGGCAGATCCACACCTTCCGCCAGGCCGGCGGGATCACCAGTGCGTCGATGCGTTGTGTCACTTCGGGATCCGTGACCGGGACGCCGTTCTCGTCGGCATAGGAAAAGCCTCTGCCTCGTCGCACCCGGCGTATTCCGGCACCGTAGGGCGTGCTGCGCCGCAACCGCATCACGTCACTCCTCTCGTCCCGCGCATCGGGTGATACCCGCGCGGGACGCGATCATGCGGGTTCGGTGGACCCGGGATCCGCCGGTGGCCCGGGTTCGAGCGTGCGGACGAGTGCCGCGGCGAGCAGCGCGACGGCCCGATCGTCGTCATCTACCAAGGGCCGCAACGTATTCAGCGCGAGGGAGCCGGGCAGCTCCGCCAACGCCTGGGTCAGCCGGAGCCGCACCGGTGAACCGGGCGGGTGGGCGGCCAGCTCGCCGGCGAGTGCACCCAGGATGTGATCCGCCCACTGCGTGTCCCGGGCCAGCGATCCCAGCAGTTCGGCCGCCTCGACATCGTTCGGGCCCTCGATCACGGTGGCGACGAGTTCCGGCACCGCGCGGGTCTGCCCGCGGGCGCCGAGGGCGAGCGCGGAGATTCTGCGAACAGTCGCGTCCGTGTCGCCGAGGGCGTCCAGCAGCACCGCACTCGACTCCGTCCCGGCAATCTCGGCGAGCGCCGACGCCGCCCGCCGCCGGACCTCGACATCGGCGGAGTCCAGGCCGGAGGCCACGTTCAGCACTCCGTCCGCACCGGCTCGGGCCAGCGCCCAGCGCAGCGCCCCCGCCACATACGGATCGGATTCGGCGAGCACCGCCTCGGCGAGCAGTTCGGCCGGCATCTCCTCCGCCGGAGCCAGTACGGCCTGCTGCCGCCGGGCGGCATTGGACGAACCGAGTCCGCGCAAGAGTTCCACGATACGCAGCGCGTCCTGCCAGCCGGAGGGTTCGGCCGCCTCGACCGCACGCAGCCGTTCGAGCAGCTCACGGTCCCGGCTCAGCCGTTCCTCGGTTGCGCGCACCAGGTCGCCCACCAGCGCGGACGGCGTGAAGCCCGGATCGTCGAGAGCCCGCCCGATCTGGGTCAGCGACAGTCCCAGCGATCGCAGACCCTCGACGTGGAAGATCCGCCGGATGTCCTGGACGGAATACTCCCGATAGCCGCCGTTGGTGCGGCCGGTCGGCCGCACCAACCCCAGGGAGTCGTAGTGCCGGAGCATCCGGGCGCTCACTCCCGAGTAGCGGGCCACCTCGCCGATCAGCACGCGGTCGACTCCTCTCGATCCGGTCCGAGGGCGCGAACCCGCCTGGCTTCGCCGATCGCGAGGTCGAAACCGGCATCGGGGTCGCGCAGCAGCACGCCGGTGGCACGCGCATGGGCGCGCACCACCGGGTCCGGGTTCGTCATCGCCGTCTGCAGGACCGGCTCGACGATCTCACCCAGGGCTACCAGAGCGCGGCTCAAACTCAACCGCACCTCGCGGTCGCCGCGGCCGAATTGGGTAGCCAGCGCGTCGGCGAGGGCCTGCTTCTCGCCGTCGGGCACCAGGACGACGGCGGCGCGCCACGCGCTGCGCGCGACGTCGTCGTCGGCATCGTGCAGCAACGATCGGGTGATCGCGGGCCACGCGCTGCGGTCTCCGATCTTGGACAGGGTGTGCAGCGCCTGGCTGCGCGCCTGGGGACGGTCCGAACCCAGTCGCGCACGCAGTTTCGGCACCGTGACCTGCGCCGGAAGCCGGGTGAGCGCCCAGGTCAGCATGTCGCGCACGAAGAAATCGGGCTCGATCCCGCACCGCTCGATCAGCGCATCGGCGAAGCCGGGCGAGGGACGGGTGCCGAGCGCCAACGCCGCCTCGAGCCGTGTCGACGAGTTGTTCGCCGCCAGCGCGTCGAGTAGTCGCATGTCCTGTGGGTTCCTGTGTGTCGAGTTCATCGGGACCACCTCCGGCAGTCAGTGAAGACCTTGTCACGATGGCAAGGTCAAGTACACGCACCGGACCGAGAGAAGAGGAACAGGCCATGAGCGGACGCACGCCCAGCCAGTGGGAAGAGATCACCGCCGCCGATCCGGCGCATTCGACGTGGTACGTCGAGCGCTTCCGGACGATGGCGGCCGAAGGCGCGGACATCGTCGGCGAGGCACGCCTGATCGATGCGATGGTCGGGCGCGGCAGCCGAATCCTGGACGCCGGATGCGGTCCGGGGCGGCTGGGTGGCTACCTGTACCGGGCCGGTCATGTCGTCGTCGGCGTCGACGTCGATCCGGTGTTGATCGCCGCGGCGGAACAGGACCATCCCGGCCCGACCTGGCTGGTCGGCGACCTGGCCGAACTGGATCTGCCGAGCCGCGGGGTCGCCGGCGACTTCGATGTGCTCGTGTGCGCGGGCAACGTGATGACATTCCTGGCGCCGGCCACCCGCGGCGCGGTGCTGTCCGGTTTCGCCCGCCATCTGGCTCCGGCCGGCCGGGTGGTGGTCGGGTTCGGCGCCGACCGGGGATACGAGTTCCCGCAGTTCCTCGCCGACGCCGAACACGCCGGTCTCAGGGTCGATCTGCGGCTTTCGACGTGGGATCTGCGCCCGTTCACCGACGAGTCGGACTTTCTGGTGGCGGTGTTCTCGCGCGCGGAGTGAGGCCGAGTCTGCCCGATTCGCGACGCACGACGTTGTACAGTTCGACCGACCCAGTCGCAGAGGAGTTCGCCATGACCTACGCCGTGGACTTCACTACGGTATCGACCGAAGGCCTCGAATCGTCGCCCGTCGCGCAGGCTTTGGCCGGTCTGCGGGCCAACGAGGCCCGGTACTTCAAGAACAAGTACGACCACGTCTTCACCGTGGAGCCCGCGAAGGAGGCGCAGTCGACGGTCGACTGGGTCAGCCGGATCCTCGAGGACGAGCGTGGCATCGTCATCTCCTCCCGCCCGCTCGAGGCCACGGCCTTCGAAGCGGACGGAATTCGCTTCGCCTACGTCTTCTACGAGAGCGGCCTGTCGATCAACGTGATGTATTCGATCGACGATTCCGGTAAGCGGGCCGTGGGTTTCAAACTGTCCGACGGGATGGAAATCCCCACCGAACTCTCGTCGTTCAAGTTCGCGCGGCAGAAGTCGAAGCTGGCGGGAACAATCCGCGGCTCCTACTTCGTCATCAAGAACCAGTACTGATTCGCCCGGTGGTCGTGGCGCAGGTCAGGCCAGGCGGACATCCGCCGTGGCGAGACCGAAAACCTTGCGGCCGGCCGACTTCGCGACGATGACGACGACGGCGGTCCTGGTATCGGGGTCGACCGACTTGATGCGCCCGGTGAACTCCACCGTTCCCGCGGAGGCGGCTTCGATGACCGTGTAGTTCGACAGCCGCACGCCGTACCTGATCATCGCGCCCGGGTCCCCGAGCCATCCGGTGACGAAGCCGGCTCCCAAGCCCATCGTGAGCATGCCGTGGGCGATCACGTCGGGAAGTCCTGCGAGCGCGGCGATCTCGGCATGCCAATGGATGGGATTCACGTCCCCGGAGACCCCGGCATAGTTGACCAGATCGCCGCGCGTCAGGTTCACCGCCCGTGCGGGAAGTTCGGCACCTCACTCGGTGAATGTCGTCGGTCGGTCGGTTCGCCGGCGCAGCAGCCCCCTCACCCGCGCGGCCTCGCGGGTGAGGTGGTCGCGCTCCGGGACGCTGGTGGCGGTGCGGGATGCCGCGGCATACAGGTCGGCGGCCTGTTCGAGGTCGCCGGCGCGTTCGAGCAGGTAGGCGCGGACCGCGGCGTACCGAGGCAGGCCGGGGTCCACCTTGCTCAATTCCGCCAGCCCGGCCTGGGGTCCGTCGGATTCGCCGACCGCGACCGCGCGATTGAGCCGCACCACCGGGCTGCCCGTGAGATTCAGCAGTTCGTCGTACCACTCCACGATCTGTACCCAGTCCGTTTCCGCGGCGGTCGGGGCATCGGCGTGCAGGGCGGCGATCGCCGCCTGCGCCTGGTATTCGCCCAGGTGGTCACGAGCCAATGCGGCTTGCAGGATCGTGACACCTTCGGAGATAAGCGTTGTGTCCCAACGGGTTCGGTCCTGTTCGGCCAGTGGCACGAGGCGCCCGTCCGGACCCGTGCGGGACCTGCGGCGGGCATGGTGCAGCAGCATGAGGGCCAACAGTCCCGCGACCTCCGGCTCGTCGCTCGCCGCGGCCAGCTGGCGGGTGAGGCGGATCGCCTCGGCCGCCAGATCGATGTCGCCGCCGTAGCCCTCGTTGAATACCAGGTAGAGAACCCGCAACACGGTCGCCGGATCGCCGGGCCGGTCCAGCGGCAGTCCGGCGAGACGCCGCTTGGCCCGGCTGATCCGTTGCGCCATGGTCGCTTCCGGGACGAGGTAGGCCGTCGCGATCTGCCGCGTCGTCAGGCCGCCGACCGCGCGCAGCGTCAGCGCGACGGCAGAACCGGGTGACAGCGACGGATGCGCGCACAGGAAGTACAGCCACAGCGAGTCGTCGGCTCCCGGGACCGTCCCGGTCGGCGGCTCGTGCTCGACCGCGAGTTCTCGCTCCCGCCTCGATGTCTCGGCTCGGGTGGCATCGAGGAACTTTCGCCACGCGGCCGCGACGAGCCAGCCTTTCGGATCGCGCGGTGGGTCGTCAGGCCAGGTTTGCAGGGCCCGAATCACAGCCTCCTGCACGGCGTCCTCGGCCGACGCGAAGTCCGCGCCGCGCCGGACGAGGACGCCGATCACCGCCGGCACCAACTCCCGCAGCAGCGATTCGTTCACTCGGTCACCGTGGGCATCGCCGTGAGCAGCGGGCGCAGCTCGAGCCACTCCCGGATCGGTTTCCCGTCCGCGCCGGGCGCCTCGGACAGCTCAGCGGCCAGTTCGAGCGCCCGCTCGTAGGTCTCGACATCGATGAGCATCCAGCCCGCGATCAGATCCTTGGTCTCCGCGAACGGACCGTCGGTGATCGGCGGGCGGCCCTCCCCGTCGGACCGGACGAACGTCCCCTGCGGCGAGAGCGCCCGATGGTCGACGTACTCGCCGCTGGTCTGCAGCCGCGCGGCGAAGTCCTCCATGTACCGCACATGGGCGGTGATCTCCTCCGGTGTCCACTGATCCATCGGCACGTCGTTGACCGCCGCGGGCGCACCCCGATAGTGCTTGAGCAACAGATATTTCGGCATCATCGTCTCCTCGGTGTCGGCGGCACGGTGCCGGCCGTGGTGATCAGGCCTGCTGACGTTCGGCCCGCTGCCGGACCAGCTCCTCGACCGCGGTGGGCAGAGTGGTGTCGAAGTCGATGAGCTTCGCCCAGGTCGGGGTGATGACGATCCGGACCATGCCGTCGTAGAGCGAGCGGACTTCCGCCTCCCACTCCACGCGCTGTTCGGGCGTCATTTCGTAGCTGCCGTTCATCTGCAGGTATTCCTCCGGGATGCCGTCGACGACGTCCAGCTCGGCACGTCCGCGCAGGAGCAGGATCTTCGGCGGATGGACCTCGGTGTCGATCGTCAGCGCGACCTGAGGATTGTGCCGCAGGGAGTGCAGTTTCGGTGCGTTCTTCGTGGTGCAGAGCACGATCTGCGAGCCGTTCCAGGTGAACGCGATCGGGATGTTGCGCGGCGTGCCGTCCTTGGCGACGTAGGCCAGCCGCAGCAGATCGCGCGCCAGCAATTCCTGGCTGATCGGACGGTTGAGGATTTCGCTGATCGTGTGCTGTTCCATTGCTGACGCTCCTGTGTCGATGTCCGCGAGCGGGCCGTTCTCGGTTGCTCGTACCCCTGGGACGGAGCCGGTTCGCCGTTCTCGACATCGGCGGAGATCTTTTTTCGAAACTTTCCACCGCAGCTCAATCCGCCGAGTCTTCCTTGAATTTTGCTTCCATTTCTGCCGCGAGCTGCGGCTGCTCGGCCTCCATCTTCTGGACGTAGACGACCGCATCACCGACGGTGCGCAGGCTCGCCAGGTCTTCGTCGGGAATCTTCACCTCGTACTTGTCCTCGAGCTGGACGGCGATCTCGACCAGCGACAGCGAGTCGATCTCCAGCTCGTCGACGAACGACTTCTCGAGGGTCACGTCCGCGGGATCGATGCCGGTCACCTCCTCGATGATCTCCGCGATGCCGGCGACGATTTCTTCCTGCGTAAGTCCGGCACCGCGGCAGCGAACTCGATCGATTCGTCATCGTTTTCCTCGGCAGCCGTGTCACGGTCGGACAAGCCCACAACTGGCTCTACGCCGCGCTGGCCGGATCCGGCGATCACGCCGACTGACCGGCATCACCGCGATCGGCCGACGCGGTAAGATCGCACATGTGTTCGAATCGGATGAGGGGGCGGCAGCGGAAAGGCGGGGGCGGGCGGCGATTCTGCATGCGGATCTGGATTCGTTCTATGCGTCGGTCGAGCAGCGGGACGCGCCGGAGTTGCGGGGCAAACCGGTGATCGTCGGGGGTGGGGTGGTGCTGGCGGCGAGTTACGAGGCCAAGGCGTACGGGGTGCGGACGCCGATGAACGCGCGGCAAGCGTTGCGGTTGTGTCCGCACGCGGTCGTGGTGGCGCCGCGAATGTCGGCCTATACGCAGGCGAGCCGGGACGTATTCGCGATCTTCCACGACACCACTCCGGAGGTGGAGGGAATCTCCATCGACGAGGCCTTTCTCGATGTCGGTGGGCTGCACCGTATTTCGGGCGCGCCGATCGACATCGCGGCCGGATTGCGGGCTCGGGTGCGCGCCGAGGTCGGCCTGCCCATCTCGGTCGGCGTGGCGCGGAGCAAATTCCTCGCCAAGGTAGCGAGTGCGGTCTGTAAACCCGACGGCCTGCTGCTGGTGCAGCCCGACGCCGAACTCGACTTCCTGCATCCACTGCCGGTCGAACGGCTCTGGGGCGTGGGCGAGGTGACGGCGCGGACATTGCACGAACACGGCATCACCCGGATCGGGCAATTGGCCGACACCGATCCGATGGAGTTGTGCGGCCTGCTCGGTCGCGCCGCCGGACGGCATCTGCACGCCCTGGCCTGGGCACGCGATCCGCGCCGGGTCGACACCGGTCGCCGCCGCCGCTCGATCGGTGCGCAACGCGCGTTGGGTAACAGGCCCCGCACCGATGCCGAGATC
The DNA here is from genome assembly GCF_963869435.1 of Nocardia violaceofusca NBRC 14427. Taxonomy (NCBI): domain Bacteria; kingdom Bacillati; phylum Actinomycetota; class Actinomycetes; order Mycobacteriales; family Nocardiaceae; genus Nocardia; species Nocardia violaceofusca. The sequence goes on along the minus strand of NZ_CAWMPM010000004.1, from coordinate 76,119 downwards.
GAGGCCTACCTGCACGGCCTGGCGGATCGGCTCGGGCACCGCTTGCGGGCCGCGGGACGGATCTGCCGAACGGTGGTACTGCGCTTACGCTTCGCCGATTTCGGGCGCGCGACCCGGTCGCACACTCTGCCCACCGCCACCGACGACGGTGCGACGATCCTGCAGGCCGCCCGCACCCTGCTCGCCGCCGCCCGCCCACTGATCGAGGAACGCGGCATCACCCTCATCGGCCTCGCCCTGACGAACCTGCAGAATACGGACCCGAGACAGCTGATGCTGCCGTTGGACGCCGGCCCGGACACCACACTGGACGCGGCGCTGGATGCGGTGCGCGACCGCTTCGGCGCCGGAACCGTCACCCGCGCCGCACTGCTCGGGCGCGGTGAAGGTCTGTCGGTGCCGCTGCTCCCCGACTGATTCGCCCGAGCCCGGAGGTCAGTGCGCCGGCAGCAGTCCGCGCGCCACCAGATCATCGAAGAGCACCTGGTCGACGGGCGGCACCGCGGCCCGGTCGGCATAGCTGAACCAGGCGATCTCGGCGATTTCGCTACTGGGTTCGATCGTTCCGGCGTAGTCGGCGGTGTAGCAGCTCATGCGCACCGAAACCTCGGTGGCGCCGGGCAATTCGGCCTCGTAGGTGCCGACGTGGGCGATCGATTCCGGAATCAGCACCACGGTGAGCTCTTCGGAGATCTCCCGAATCAGCGTCTGCCGATCGGTCTCCTCGCCCTCGCGCTTGCCGCCGGGAATATAGAACTCGTCCTTGCCGTCCGGTCGGGCGCACAGGATCCGTCCGTCCTCGATCAGCACCCAGGCCACGGTGTCGATGAGGCGCCGCGACGATTCGATCCGCATCCGCGCAGCCTACCCGGGCGCTGCCCGACCGCCTGAGTCTCGGCGAGGCGTCCGGCGAGGCGTGATAGACAGAGCTGAACGCAGTGATCGGAAGGTGTGGTGCGATGCCGGACAGTACGCGGCCGATGAGCCCGGTGGAGCTGATCGCGCAACGCTTCCACGGCGGCAGCATCGCCGGTGAGCATGGCGACGGTTTCCGGCTGGCGCTGGTCATCGAGGGCGGCTCGGCACGCGGGGTCTATTCGCACGGCATGGTCACCGGCCTGGAAGAACTCGGCGTGCTGCGCTGTTTCGACGCCGTCTACGGCGCCTCGGCCGGCGCGCTGAACGGCGCGTGGCTGCTGTGCGGGCGGGCGGCGCGGGCACGGCGGGCCTGGCATTCGGATGTGGTGCGCCGGGTGATCTCACCGGCCCGGGCGCTGCGCGGTGGTCTGGTCGTGGACACCCGATATCTTGTGCACACCGTCTACGAGCGGATCGTGCCGATGGATTTCGCCGCGATCCTCGGCAATTCGGTCACCTTCCACCCGATCGGCACCGATATCGCCGACGGCAGCGCTGTCGATCTGCGCCCGCACATCAGCGATATCCCGTCCCTGCAGCGTGCGCTGCGCGCCAGCACCTGCATGCCGGTGCTGGCCGGACGTCCGGTGGCGGTGGGCGCCGGGCGCTATGTCGATGCCGGGCTGTCCGAATCGGTACCGGTCACCACCGCCCGCGCCCAGGGCGCCACCCACATCGTGGTGTTGCGCACCCGGCGGGTCGATGAAAAGCCCAGCATTCCTTCGGATTTCGAACGGCGGGTGGTGGCACGGGTACTCGGCGCCTCGGGCCCGACGGTGGCCGAGAGCTGGTTCGCCCGTGCGGCGCAGTTCGCCGCCGACGAACACCGCATGGCGAGCGACCCGTCGATTCTGCAGATCCGCCCGCCGCTGGGCGCACCCACGATCGGCCGGGTGGCCCGGGATTCCACGGTGCTGTTGCGCGCTCTGGACCTGGGCCGCGCCGCAACCCTGGCGGCGCTCGGTGAATCCGTTCGATCAACGGGAGACATCGCGAGCTGAATCGGCTGTGCGGCAAGGGCAACCGAGTCTTATGCAGCGACCCGGCCTCGGCGCGCACTCGCGGCGGTGTCAGCCGACGTCGAGATGGTCTCGCCCGGTGGCGCGGGCGAGGTGGACGGCTTCGGCTCGGAGCCGCTCCGGGTCGACGCGCTCGCCGTCGAACATGCTGACCGTGAGGGTGTCGTCGACGGTTTCCCACGTCCCGGCGATCCGGCCGCCGACGAGGACCAGGGGCGAGATCCAGCCGGCGGTCCGGCTGACCTCGGTGCGATGGGCCGGGGGCAGCAGGATCGGATCGGTGGTGCCGGGGCCGAGAACGTATTGATCGAAGGGACCGAGCAGGCGGACGGTGTCGGTGGGATCGGTGGCGGCCAGCTCGTCGGCGTCCTCGGTGCGGATCCAGGTGCGGCGGCCCTCGACATCGACTTCGGTGAGTTCGGCCCCCAGCTCGGAGAACCATTGGCGGACAGTGGTTTTGCGCAAGGCTCCGCGCAGGAGCCAGGCATTGAACGCCTCCGGTGTGCCCGGGCCGCAGACGCCGAGATAGGCGCGGATCAGGTGTGCGGCCGCCACATCGGCCGGCGGCAGGCCGGTCCATCCGGTCACCGCACGCGCGGGAGCGGTGAAGGTCACCGATGATCCGCGGGCGGGTCCGTGGCACAGCACTCCCTGCCAGGCCAGCGGTTTCAACAGCGCACCCCAGCCCGAGCGCAATTGCTCGCCCATGGTGGCGAAGCGGCGGTCACGCAGTAGCTCGTCCACCAGTTCCGCCCGGCTCAGCACGGCACCGCCGTCGAGCAGTTCGGCCACCGCGTCGGTCAGCGCCTTCACTTCGCCGGGATCGGCGCCGAAATTGCGTTGCCACGCCGGCTTCTCCCACGTCCGCGCCGACGCGATCAGGGCCAGTGCGGCGGCCGCGGCATCGGGCGTCATCGCATGCAATGTTCCGCGCATCGCCCACGTCTTCATCAGTTCACCGGCGTCGAGCGCGCGGACCAGCTCACCCGGCGCTCCCCCGCGCCGCACCGCCACCGCGGTCTCCGCCGCGGATGTCACCTGCGCCTGCACGCCGGCCAGTCGCCGCGTCACCGCCACCGCGCTGCCGCCGTCCCGCCCTTCGACGAATCCCCTGCGCAGGCGCCACGCGAACACCTGACCCCATGTGACCTCCACCGCACCTCCCGTATCCGGACACCCGCCGATCCGCGCGCTCACCTTACGGCTCGTCACCGACAACCCCCGTCCCCGGCGGTGACCGCTCGCACACCACATGGCCAATACATGCATACCCATGCATGTATTGCTAGTCTGTTGCGGTGACTCCGAAATCCGAAGACTCCCTCGAGCCGTTCTGGACGCTGGAGACCCGCCTGGCCTCGGCCCTGCTCATCCTGGCCGGGTTCGTGGGCGCCGCCGCCTACACGCACTCCGAGGGCTACTTCGTCACCTTCATGACCGGCAATACCGAGCGCGCCGTGATCGGCGGATTTCTCGGCGACTACACCCTCGCGGCCGGCGCCTTCGCCCTGATCGTGTTCTTTCTCGCCGGCGTGCTGGTGGCCTCGCTCTGTCGCCGGCACTGGTGGCGCAATCACCCGCACGGCGCGACCATGCTCGCCACCGCCGCTCTCACCGTCGCCGCCGTCCTCGACACGATTCTCTATCGGCACGACGCCGATCTGGGCCTGGTGCCGATCCTGCTCGTCTCGTTCGCGATGGGTTCGCTCAACACCTCCTTCGTCAAGAAGGGGGAGGTATCCATTCCGGTCACTTACGTCACCGGAACCCTGGTGAAATTCGCGCAGGGCGTGGAACGGCATATGGCCGGCGGCACCCATCGCGAATGGCTGGGATACGCGGTGCAATGGCTGTCGTTCGCCGCCGGCGCCCTGATCGGCGGCCTGGTCTCCTTGGTCGTCGAGGGCGGCGACATGCTCTACACCGCCGTCATCGCCTCCGCCATCGTGGCCGCCTACACCTGGCGCGCCGACCTCAGCTGGGTGCAGCGCCATTCCTCCTCGGAGTAGCGGGTTAGGGCTGCGCGATCGGCGAACGATGCGGTAGTCCGGCGGCCGCGAACAGTCCGATCACACCGGCCACGCCGAGCGCGAGCATCGCGACCGCGTAGGCATGGCTGCTGAGTCCGGCGACGAGGATGGTGCCGGCGATAGCGGTGCCCAGCGACGATCCGAGATTGGACACACACCGCGACAGTCCCGAGATCTCGCCTTGGCGCTCCTCGCTGAACGCCGACTGCACGACGTTCACCGACGGAGTCAGCATGGAGCCGAGTCCCAGTCCGATCAGCAGGAGTCCGGGCGCGAACGCCCACGGGTTCAGCGTGCGCCCGGCCAGGGCGATGAGTACCACGATGCCGGCGACCACGACGACGAAGCCGGCCATGATGAGGGTTCGCTGGGTGAACAGCCGGGCCAGCCGGGCGGCCGTCAGCGACGACACCAGCAGTCCGGCGGTGGCGGCCGTGAAGATCACGCCGGTGCGGATCGGATCGTAGCCGCGCACCACCTGCAGATACGCCGAGACCACGAACGAGGTCCCCATCAGGATCAGCCATTGCAACAATTGCGTGGCCAAGCCGAAATTCGAGATGCGGCTGCGGAACAGACTCAGCGACACCAGAGGTTCGCCGCCGGCTCGTTCGGTGGCGCGCACGTGCCGGAAGAACCCGGCGAGCACCACCACCGCCAGCACGATCAGCACCACACACCACCGTATATCGTTGTCGGCGGCCAGAATTCCGAGCACGAGCAGCACGAGACCGGTCGCCGAGAGCACGCTTCCGGTCAGATCCAGGGTGCGGTGCGGATCGGGCGGAAGCGGGTCACGGACCCGGCGCGTGGAGAGCAGGATGGCCGCCACCACCAACGCCTGAAAGGCGAACGCCGCCCGCCAGCCCAGCCCGGAGGCGATCAGCCCGCCCAGCAGTGGTCCGGCGGCCGCGCCGATCCCGCCCATCGCCATCACGACGCCGAAAGCCCGTGCGCGCGAGGTAGTGTCGGTGAACAGCAGCGTGGTCAGGATGTAGACCGGCGGAATCAGCAGCGCGGTACCCACGCCCTCCAGCACGGAGTTGCCCAGGGCCAGCACGCCCAGTCCCGGTGCCAGCGCGCTGAGTATCGCGCCGAGCCCGTAGACCGAAAGCCCCACGACGAAACAGCGTTTGCGGCCGTAGCGGTCGGTGAGCTTGCCGCCCGGAATCATCAACGCCGCCATGATCAGCAGGAACAGGGTGATGACCAGTTGCACCCCGGCCACGTCGGCGTCCAGATCGGTGCTGATGTCGGTGATCATCACCGCCATATTCGTACCGGCGAAACTGCAGATGAACTGCGCCAGCGCCAGCGGCACCAGCACGCCGCGCGGGCGGGCCGGAGCACGAGACTCGCTCATCACGAGGGCTTTCCGGACTCGAGGCGATCGAGCTCGTCGTCGAGTGCCATCGCCGCCGCCACCAGGGCCAGATGCGTGAACGCCTGCGGGAAGTTGCCCAGCTGCTCACCCGAAGGACCGATCTCCTCGGCGAACAGCCCCACGTGGTTGGCATAGGTCAGCATCTTGTCGAACGCGTAGCGGGCGTGGTGAACTCGCCCCGCCCGTGCCAGCGCCTCGACGTAGAGGAAGCTGCACAGATTGAAGGTGCCCTCGGAGCCACGCAATCCGTCCGGCGATGCGGCGGGATCGTATCGATAGACCAGGCTGTCGCTGACCAGTTCCTCGTCCATCGCGTCGAGTGTGCTCAGCCAGTCCGGGTCGCGGGGGGACAGAAAGCCCATGCGCGGCATCAGCAGCAAAGCGGCATCCAAGACGTCGGTGCGGAAGTGCTGGACGAATGCGCGGCGGTCCTCACTCCAGCCACGTTCCAGGATCTGGGCGAACACCGCGTCGCGCGCATCGGTCCAACGCTGTAGGTCGGCCGGCCGGGCATGGTCGGTCGCGAGGCGAATGCCGCGATCGAACGCGACCCATGTCATCAACCTGCTGTAGGTGAAATCCTGTTGGCCACCGCGGGTTTCCCACACGCCTTCGTCGGGCCGATCCCACTTGTCGACCAGCCAGTCCAGCAACTCGGCGAACACCCGCCACCCCGAGATACCGCCGATATCGGAGGTCTGTGCCAGCGCATCGGCGACCTCGCCGTAGATGTCGAGTTGCAACTGATCCGCGGCGGCGTTGCCGACCCGCACCGGCGCCGATCCGCGATATCCCTCCCAGTGGTCGAGGATCTCCTCGTCCAGTCGCGGGTCACCGTCGATGCGATACATGATCTGCAACGGCTCACCCGCGGGGGTGCTGCCCGGCAGCCGCTCACGCAGCCAGCGGCGAAACGCGTAGGCCTCGGCGGTGAACCCCAGATCCAGCAGCGCCCGGACCGACAACGAACCGTCGCGCAACCACGTGTAGCGATAGTCCCAATTACGTTCCCCGCCGACTTGTTCGGGAAGGCCCATGGTGGCCGCCGCGATGGGAGCGCCCGTCGGTAGGTAGGTGAGCAGTTTCAACGTGATCGCGGAGCGGTTGACCATATCGCGCCAGCGGCCGCGATAGGTCGAGTTCCGCAGCCACCCCTGCCACCATTCCCGGCAGTCCGCGAATTCGGCCGCGACCTCGCCGCGCTGCGGTGGCGCCGGGAATTCCCCGCCCGCCGCGGTCGTGGTCAGCACGATGACGGCCGTCTCCCCCTCGTCCAGAGTGAAGTGACCGATCGCGTCGCCGTCGGCTACGCTCAATACGACCGGATCGGACGCCTGCAGATGCAGGGTGGTTTTCGGACCCTCGAACATAATCCATTCGTTGTCGTGCGCCACCGTCGTGTGCTCGGCGCGGCCGTAGTCGAAACGTGGCCGGCAGGCGAGCGTGAACGGCAGACTGCCGCGCACCACACGCACGATGCGAACCAGGCGATGCCGATCGGTAGGCGCGTCGTCGTCGATCGGCGGCATGAAGTCGGCGACCTCCCCGACTCCGTCCGGTGCCATGAAACGAGTGACCAGCACCGCGGTATCCGGCAGATACAACTGGCGGATGGTCACCGAACCCTCCGGCAAATCGGCCGCGACACGGCAGTACCCGCCCCGTTCGTGGTCCAGCAGCGACCCGAAAACGCTCGGGGAATCGAATCGCGGTGTGCACCACCAATCCACCGTTCCGGCCGACGACACCAACGCCGCGGTTTGCAGATCACCGACAATGCCGTGCTCGGCGATGGGCGGGTAGGGGTTCATCGGCACTCCCGGAGGTGGCGGACCCATCTGGCGACGCATCCGGCCGGATCCTGGAGGCCGGTGTACATGAGGCGCGGTCGTTTCTCATTGTGCGCTGCGCCGAGAATCTTGCGGACCGCTCTGGCGAAAATTCAGCAATCATCTTGTGTGGATAGCGGTGGCGAGACCGGTCGGCTCGATCCGGAGCGCCGGGCGATTCACTCCGGTACGGCGGCGGTGATATCTGCGGGACCGGCGGCACCGAATCATAAGGTGTCAGGTCGTCTCGTCGGCCGCGTTCGCGCTGTCGCCGACCCGCCCGGGCCTGGGTTGCGGTGGATGTTCGTGTCGATGGGTTCCTGTCGTTGGGTCAGGCGTCGGAGAAAAGGGGTGTCCGGTGAACAGTGCTGCCGATATCGACGAGATGGGACCGATCGACTATCTCGTGATCGAATTCCCCGCCGACCGCCAACCGGACGGCTCGGCGTTGCCGATGCTGCGGGATCTGGTGGACCGCGGCATCATCCGGGTCCTGGATCTGGCCTTCGTGCACAAGGATGCGGACGGATCGCTGACCGGGATCGACATCGCCGATGTCGGGTTGACCGGCGACCTGGATGTGACACTGTTCGCCGAGGCGGCGACCGGGCTGCTCGACGAGGGGGATCTGCGCGAGGCCGGGGGCGCCTTGGAGCCCGGCCATTCCGCCGCCGTCCTCCTCTACGAGAACACGTGGGCGGCCCCGCTGGCGGTCGCGCTGCGGCGCAACGGCGCCGAACTCGTCGCATCGGGTCGCATTCCGGTTCAAGCCATCCTCTCGACCCTCGACAGCCTCGAGGCCGACACCTAAGGAGAAGCACCATGCCCGGGTTACTACGGGGCGTTGCCCGTACCGCGGTGGTCGCCGGAACGGCCACGGCCGTATCCAATCGCGTCTCACGACGCCAGGGCCAGCGCTGGGCCGCGCAGGAGGAATACCAGTACGAGCAGCAACCGCCGCCGCCCGCCCCGGCCGGCGGGGGAACCGACCGCATCGCGGCACTGAAACAGTTGGGCGAGTTGAAAGCTCAGGGGGTGCTCACCGAGCAGGAGTTCGAATCGGAGAAGGCGCGCATTCTCGCGTCGTGACCACCGGGCCCATCCGGACGGAGATCAGGAGAAGCAGCATGAAACTCGTCAAGGCGGTAGCGGTGCTGGCGACCGGTGCGGCAGCGCTGATTCCGATCGCGGCATGTTCCTCGGACAACAACAGTGGTCCGGCCGTGGTCACGACGACCACGGCGCACGGTGGCGAGCACACCGATATGCGAAGCAGTCTCGCCACCACGGCGTCGTCGGTGGTGGGTTCGGCCCTCAACTCCGCGCAGCAGGCCGTGCAGAACGCGATCAACAGTGTGCTGTCGGCGGCGCCGATCACCTTCGACAAGAACAGCTCCGATCTGAGCCCGGCCGATGTCGCCACCATCAAGGCGGTGGCGCTCCCGCTCAAGGGCAACGACACAGCGGTCAAGATCGAAACCTACGCCGTCGACTCGAATTCCGGGGCGGCCGACTCGCTCGCCGAGGCACGGGGCAACAACGTCGCAACGGCGCTGCAGGACGAGGGGATCGACAAGGCGCGCATCACCGTCCACGCGGAGGGCAATCCGATCGAGTCCAACGTGCAGATCGACCAGGCGACGATCTCGGTCACCGTGAAGTAGCGCAGTGGCGGGCGGGGATCACCCGTCACCGCTCGGCGCCCTCCGCCGCGGTGGGCGCCGGGCCGGGAACCAGCACCTTGGCGATCGTCGCCGCCCCGACCACCACGACCGACAGCACGAAAAGCCAACTGATCGCGGTGAACACCGGGCCGAGCAGCCCGAACTTCGCCTGCGCGGAGGCGGTGATCTTCGGCAGCACCAGGCGTCCTCCGGCCCGGACCGAGGTCAATCCGACAGCCGTCAGCGCTCCGGTCACCCATAGTGCCCGCCCGCGCAGCGTGCCCATCGTGAGCAGGTACGCGCACAGGGTCCATACGATCATCCACACCAGCAACTCGCCGGCCAGGGTGAGCGGCAGTCCGAAATAGCGGAGCCCGGCCAGTTCGCGCACGGCCCCGATCGTCGCGGCCGAGAATGCGACGACGAGCAGAACCACCGGCCAGCGCCATGCGTCGCGCAGGCCGATCGCCGGCACGTCCCAGAGCTTGCCGTAGATCCGCGCGAGTGTTTTGGCGAACGAGGCGCCACTAATCACGACCATCAGCAGTCCGACGACCCCGAACGCCGCGAATGTCGGATCGGTCGACGCGACGACTCCGAAGGCGGACCGGAACGTCGTCCGGTTCAGCCCGAGCTGATCGTCGATGGCGCGGGTCGCGAGATCGAGCTGGGAGAACACGGACCCGGCGATGATCACGGGCAGTACGCAGGTGAAGATCTTGGCCGCCAGCGTCATCGATCGGTCCACGATTTCGATATCGGCGAATTCCTCGAGCACCTGCCGGAGCGGCCCGGATCCGGCATCAGGTGCATTCCGGCGCGCCGCGGCCCACGTGGCGCTCACATTCATCGACCACATAGCGTCGATTCAACTCCGCGACATCGCCGTGCGCGAGCGTCGAAACACCCGTTCTCGGGGCGGGTTATGCGCGCGGGCCGGGCCGTTTGTCCATCAACCGCAGGATGAGCGGTGTGAAGATCAGCTGCATCGCCAGATCCATCTTGCCGCCCGGCACCACGATGCAGTTCGGACGCGACATGAACGAATCGTGCAGCATCGACAGCAGATACGGGAAATCGATCACCTTCGGATCGGCGAAGCGGATCACGACGAAACTTTCGTCGGCGGTCGGGATGCTGCGGGCGGTGAACGGATTAGAGGTATCCACCGTCGGCACCCGCTGGAAATTGACGTAGGTGCGCGAGAACTGCGGGCAGATGTACTTCACGTAGTCGGGCATGCGCCGCAGGATCGTATCGATCACCGCTTCGCTGGAATAGCCGCGCTCGGTCTTGTCGCGGATGACCTTCTGAATCCATTCCAGATTCACGATCGGCACCACGCCCACCAGCAGATCCGCATAGCGCGCCACATCGACCGTGCCGGTGACCGCGGCGCCGTGCAGCCCCTCGTAGAACAGCAGGTCGCTGCCGGGGGCGAGTTCTTCCCACGGCGTGAAGGTGCCCGGTTCCAGTCCGTAGGGTTTGGCCTCGGTCTCGTCGTGCAGATATTTGCGCACCAGCCCGACCCCGGATTGCCCGTAATCGCGGAACAGGCTCTCCAGTTCGGTGAGCAGATTGGCCTCCGGGCCGAAGTGTGAGAAATGCAGATTCAGATCGGCTTCGGCTTCGGCCATCGCCACCTGCATGCCGCCGCGATCGTAGCGGTGGAACGAATCCCCCTCCACGATCGCGGCGTTGATGCCCTCCCGCCGGAAGATTTCCTGGAAAGTACGGGTGACGCTGGTCGTTCCGGCGCCGGAGGAACCGGTGATGGCGACCACGGGATGTTTGCGCGACATGACATCTCGATTCGATCAGCCGGCGTTCAATGGCGCGCCGGTCGGAACAGGGTGCGGGTACCGAACAACGACGCGTCGAACGGCGGCCCGGCATCGGGTTCACGGTGATAGCGCTCGATCCGGCGCACCTCGTTGCGCGATCCGAAAACCAGCGGGATCTGCTGATGCGGATGCTCGGGAACCACCTCGAGCACCCGTTCGTGGCCGGTGGTCGCGGCGCCGCCGGCCTGTTCGATCACGAAGGCGATGGGATTGGCGCCGTACAGCAGCGACACCCGGCCCGGCCGGCCGGGATCACGGGTGTCGTAGGGATACAGATAGACCCCGCCGCGGGTGAGGATGTGAAAGGCGTCGGCGACCAGTGACGCCACCCAGCGCATATTGAAATCGCGCGAGCGCGGCCCGTCCACCCCGTCGAGACATTCGTGCACATACCGCCGCACCGGGCGCTGCCAGAACCGCTCGTTGGCGGCATTGATCGCGAATCCCGAGGTGTCCTCGGGAATGCGCATGCGGGGGTGGGTGAGGACGAACGCGCCGATCTCCCGGTCGAGGGTGAATCCGTCGACCCCGCTGCCGGTGGTGAGGACCAGCATCGTCGCCGGGCCGTAGAGCGTGAATCCCGCACAGACCTGCCGTACTCCCGGCTGCAGGAAATCCGCCGCCTGCGGCGCCCGCCCGTCCTCCGGTGCGCGCAACACACTGAATATCGTGCCGACGGGCAGATTCACATCGATATTCGAGGAGCCGTCCAGCGGATCGAAGGCCAGCATGTATTTGCCACGCCGCACCTCCCCCGCCACCGGATGAAATCCGTTCATCTGCTCCGACAGCAGTGCCGACAGCGGCCCGCTGGATTCGGATTGCTCCACCATGATGTCGTTGGCGATGGCGTCCATGCGCCGATGCAGGCTCAGCGGTGGATCCGCGCCGTCCGATTCACCCAGCGCCCCCACGATGCGGCCGCGAGTCACCTGATTGGCGATGATCTTCGCCGCGGTCGACACCACATTGAGCAGTGCGGAGAACTCTCCCGAGGAACCGGGATGCCGATGTTCCTGTTCGATGGTGTAGCGGGTGAGGGTTTTCATTCCGTCGGGCATGCCGGCGCCTCCTCCGCGGCGCCGACGCGGTCGCCGAAAACGCTGCTGCCGTAGATGTCCTCGGTCGTCAGCGTCATCAGATCGGCCTTGCCGAGCGGGCGATGCTCCTGCACCAGGCGATTCGCCTGGCGCAGCCGGCACCGGTCCACGGCATTGCGGACACTGCGCGCATTCGCGAAACGCGGCCGCGCCATCCGCACCGCCAGATATTCGTCGAAGGCCGCCGTCGCCGAGTCGCCGAAACGGAAATTCTGCTGTGCCACCATGACTTCCGCGATGGCCAGCAGTTCCTCGCGCGTGTAGTCCGGGAATTCGATGTGGTGGGCCACTCGCGAGGACAACCCGGGATTGGCGGAGAAGAACGTCTCCATCCGGTCCGGATATCCGGCGAAGATCACCACCAGACTGGAACGTTCGGTCTCCATCTCCTGCAGCAGGATCTCGATCACCTCCTGTCCGTAGTCCCGCTCGTTCTCGGGCCGGAACAGGTAGTACGCCTCGTCGATGAACAACACTCCGCCCGCGGCCTTGGCCAGCGCCTCCTTGGTCTTGGGCGCGGTATGGCCGATGAACTGGCCGACCAGGTCGTCGCGGGTCACCGTGTGCACCTTCGGTTTCCGGATGTAGCCGAGGGCGTGCAACATCTCCGCCATCCGCAGCGCGACCGTCGTCTTTCCGGTGCCGGGGCCGCCGGTGAAACTCATATGCATGGTGGGACGGTCGGCCTGTAATCCGAACCGCTGCCGGGCCCGGTCGATCAGCAGCAGCGCCGCGATCTCGCGCACCCGCTTCTTGACCGTGGCCAGTCCGATCAGCTCCGCATCGAGCCGGGCCAGGGTGTCCTCGACGTTCTTGCCGGCCAGATCCGTCGACAGATCGACCGTCGCGTCGTCGGGCAGCGCGATCTCCGACGGATCGGAATCCGCGTGCGCTTCGGTGTGATTCGCACCCGGACCCGCGGCGCCGCCCGCTCCCGGCCGGTACATCCGGAACCCCGATCCGCTGCCCTGTGTGCCGCCGGACATCGCCTGCCTCCCGTCCACCATCGCGTCAGTCCCGGTAGCGCGCGCCCGCGCGCACATCGGTGGCGTAGGACCGCAGGCCGTAGTGCTGCCGTCGATCCTCGGTCTCGGTGCGCACCACCAGGAAGCCCGGTTCGTCGGCCGGCCGCTGCACCAGGAAACTCAGCGCGGTCGTCTGCCGGCCGTAGCTCGCGTCGTAGGCGTTGACGCGGATGTAGTGGTGCGGGAACGTCGAACGGCAGGCGTTCACCTCGGCGAGCACGCCGTCGGGTTCGTCGAGGTCGAACAGCGGCAGCCCCCACATCTCCCAGTAGACGTTGCGTGGATGCGGATCGTCGGTGTATTCGATCGAGACCGGCCAGTTGTTGAGCAGCGCGTAGCGGATCTGAGCGCCGATTTCGGTATCGGACAGGTCGGGCAGATGGGAGAACGTCCCTTGCCGCAGATGCATTGCGTCTCCTTGTAGGTCGTCGGGGCGGGCGGTCAGGCGGTGACCGTCGGTACGGCGTCGGGGGCGTCGGTGGAGGTGTAGTCGAAGGTGACATCACCCCAGGTCGCGAGCGCCACATCGAGCGCCGGGCAGATCCGGGCCGCGGCACGCAGCGCGTCGGGCCCCTCCTTCAGCAGATCGCGGCCTTCGTTGCGCGCCTTGACCATCGCCTCCAGCGCGACCCGATTGGCCTCGGCGCCCGCGGCGATACCCATCGGATGTCCGATGGTGCCGCCGCCGAACTGCAGGATCGCGTCGTCACCGAAGAGATCCAGCAGTTGATGCATCTGGCCCGCGTGGATTCCGCCGGATGCCACCGGCATCACTCCGGGCAGGCTCGCCCAATCCTGGTCGAAGAAGATCCCGTTGCGCGGATTGGCGGGAATGTGGTTGTCGCGCAACGTATCGTAGAAACCCTTGACGGTGTGCGGGTCACCTTCGAGCTTGCCGATGACGGTGCCCGCGTGCAGGTGGTCGACACCGATGAGCCGGCACCACTTGGCCAGCACCCGGAAGCTGACGCCGTGGGTCTTCTGGCGGGTGAAGGTCGAATGACCGGCCCGGTGCAGATGCAACAGCATGCCGTTGCGCCGCGCCCACTTCGACATCGACTGCATCGCCGTGTAGCCGACGGTGAGGTCCATCATCACGATCACGCTGCCGAGCGATTTCGCGAACTCCGCGCGCTCGTACATATCCTCCATCGTGGCGGCCGTGATATTGAGATAATGACCCTTCAATTCTCCCGTTTCGGCGGTCGCGCGATTCACGCCCTCCATGGCGAACAGATAGCGATCGCGCCATCGCATGAACGGTTGCGAGTTGATGTTCTCGTCGTCCTTGGTGAAATCCAGGCCGCCTTTACACGCCTCGTACACCACCCGCCCGTAGTTGCGCGCCGAGAGACCGAGTTTCGGCTTCACGGTCGCACCCAGCAACGGCCGGCCGTACTTGTTCAGATACTCGCGTTCCATAACGATTCCGTGCGGCGGGCCCTGAAAGGTCTTGACATAGGCCACCGGAATACGCATGTCCTCGAGCCGCAACGCCTGCAGCGGTTTGAAACCGAAGACATTGCCGATCACCGAGGAGGTGAGATTGGTGATCGAGCCCTCTTCGAAAAGGTCCAGGTCGTAGGCGATATAGGCGAAATACTCCCCCGGCCGCCCCGGCACCTCCTCGACCCGGTAGCACTTGGCGCGGTAGCGGTCGTGCGCGGTCAGCCGGTCGGTCCACACGACAGTCCATGTGGCAGTGGAGGATTCACCGGCCACTGCGGCGGCGGCCTCGATCGGGTCCACCCCCGGTTGCGGCGTCACCCGGAACACCGCCAGCACATCGGTATCGGACGGTTGGTAATCCGCGTCGTAATAACCCATCGACGCATACGAGTGCACGCCCGGATCCCAGCGGTCACGAGTCGATTCGTCGGTCATCGGTCCTCCTGTATCTTGCGGGACACCCGCAACCGGTCGGCGTCGCGAGCCGCTGCGCGATTCTCGTTCACGACACCTCCCGGGTCGGTGCGGCGAGTGCGCAGATTCAGGATGCGGGCACCGCCCGGCGGGGACAATTCGATTGTTTCCGGTCTCGCTCAACCGAATCGTTGAGTTTGCTACCGTCTGTAGATGGGAACGGTGAGTGCGGTCCGAATGGAAACGTTTCTGGTTGTGGCCCGGCACAACAGCATTCGGCGCGCGGCTGCGCAACTGCACATCACCGAGGCGGCCGCGTCGGCGGCGGTGGCGCATATCGAAAAGCAGCTCGGCGCGAAATTGATCGCGAAATCCGGACGCGGTATCGCACTCACCGAGGCAGGGCGGGTCTATGCCGAATACTGCCGCAGCATCCTGGGTTTGATGAAAGAGGCGCATGCCGCGGTCCGCCGCGCCGAAACGGGCCGGTTGCGGATCGGCGTGGTGGCGACCGCCGGGGAATACGTACTGCTGCGGCTGCTGGTCTCGTTTCGCGACCGGTATCCCGAGATCGAGTTGGGGCTCTCGATCCATCCGCGCGATCTGCTGTTCGTCGAATTACAGCACCACGAAACCGATCTCGTGATCGCCGGCCGTCCCCCGCGCGACACCGGGCTGGTGGTGCGGGCGCGCCGGCCCAGTCGCCTGGTCGTCGTGGGGGCGCCGGGACGGTCCCACGATCCGCGCACCACCACCTGGTTGTTGCGCGGCCCCGGCTCGGGCACCCGCGACACCACGCTGGCACTGCTCGACCGGCTGCAGATCCGCCCGCCCGCCCTCACCCTCGGCACCCACGGCGCCGTCCTCGCCGCCGCCCGAGAGGGGCTGGGGATCACGCTGATCCACAGCGACGCGGTGGAAGCCGATGTGGCACAGGGCAATCTGGTCGTCGTCCCGGTCGAGGGCACGCCACTGGACCGGCCGTGGCATGCGGTGACGACCGGCACACCGACGCCGGCCGCGCGCCTGTTCGTGGCGCATATGGTCGACCCGGCTCGGGTGGGCGATCGAGCCTTCCGCCCGGTGACCGATCATCCCACCGGGCCGGTGCCGACAATCTCCGCAGCGGACACCGACGCGGCGCCGATGAGCAGGCCGAACGCTTCCCGATAGACGGGCAGGGCATACTTACTGAATCGGATATCGCCGACGGTGCGGCTGCCGACGGTCCCAGCACACGCGTAGGAGCGACAACGCCCATGATCCAGCAGGAGCGCGCACGCAGCGCGGAGGAGCTTGCCGAGGCGGCGGATCTGTACTTCGCGCTCGGCCGGATCACTCGCCTGCTGCGGCGTTCCGGTGACCTGGGTTCGTTGAGTCCCGGTTCGGCGGCGGCGCTGGGCACCCTGGTCCGCAGCGGCCCGATGCGCCTGGGTGATCTGGCCGCCGCCGAACACGTCACCGCCCCCACGATGTCGCGCATCGTATCGGGCTTGGAGAAGTACGGTTATCTCGAACGCACCGCCGACCCGGCCGACGGCAGAGCTCAGTTGCTGACCGTCACCGAACAGGCGAAATCTCTGGTCAACGGCCTCACGTCGGCCCGCATCCAGCGCTTCGCCGCCGCCCTCGACGATATCGATGCGCAGCAGCGGCGCACCCTGGGCGACGCACTGGCCGTGCTGGTCGCGCGGCTCGACGACGACGGTTCCCGCTGACGGGTTGACTTGGAGCGCACTCCAAGTCGTAGCGTCGGCGCCGTGAGTTCGCAGGGACTCACCATTCGAACCGATGGCACCTCAGGAGGACCGCTCGCATGATCGCGACCAGGAAACTCGGCGAATTGACCGTCGGCGCACAGGGACTCGGCTGCATGGGAATGAGCCAAGCCTACGGTGTGCGCGACAACGACGCGGAGTCGATCGCCACCATCCACCGCGCGCTCGAGCTCGGGGTGACCCTGCTCGATACCGCGAACGTCTACGGCGCCGGCGACAACGAGGAGCTGGTGGGCCGGGCCATCGCCGATCGGCGCGACCAGGTGATCCTCGCGACCAAATTCGGCATCGTATGGGGCGAGGGCGGCAGTATGGGCGCCCGGGGCGACGCGGCCTACGTCGCGCAGTCCTGCGACGAATCGCTGAAGCGGCTCGGCGTCGACCACATCGACCTGTACTACCAGCACCGTGTCGACCCCAACGTTCCGGTCGAGGAGACCTGGGGCGCGCTGTCGGAGCTGGTCACCGCGGGTAAGGTCCGCTATCTCGGCATCTCCGAGGCCTCGCCGGAGACCATCCGGCGCGCGCATGCCGTGCATCCGGTGACCGCGCTGCAGAGCGAATGGTCGCTGTGGACGCGCGGTATCGAAGAGGAGGTCCTGCCCACCTGCCGTGAACTCGGCATCGGGATCGTGCCGTTCTCCCCGCTCGGCCGCGGCTTCCTCACCGGCTCGATCACCTCGACCGCCGATCTGCCCGCCGACGACCTGCGCCGCGCGCTGCCCCGTTTCGCCGAGGACAACATCGACCGCAACCTCGCCGTCGTCGCCGAGTTGCGCGCGATGGCGGAGGAAAAGGGCGTGACCGCAGGACAGTTGGCGCTGGCCTGGGTCCAGTCGCGCGGCGACGACGTGGTCCCGATCCCGGGCACCAAGCGCCGTACGTACCTCGAGCAGAATGTGGCGGCCACCGAGATCGAGCTCAGCGCCGAGGATCTGGCGCGGATCGAGGCCGCCGCCCCGGCCGAGGCCTTCGCGGGGGCGCGCTACCCGGAGCACCTGGCCCGCGCCGCCGGCAAGTAGCGATCAGTGCGGGACGTCGACCGTCAGCGTGACCGCAGTGTCCGCGGCGACCGGCGTCCCCGCCGCCGGCTGCTGGGCGGTGACCGTCCAGGGCGTCGTCGCGGCGCCCGGATCGTGCATCACGTCGCGGCCGTCCGCGGTGGTGATATCGGTGATGGCGAAGCACAGCGCCGCACCGACGACGGTCTGTCCCAGTGGCTTCCCGCGGAAGTCGGGTAGCGGGCGGGGCCAGGGCTGCGCGCCACAGTCCTGAGCGCCCGCCGCGGCAACCGAACTCGATTGCGCCGCAGCCGATGTCGTGGTCGTGCTCGCCGCGTGGTCGTCGGAGGATCCGCCGCAGGCTCCGACGGTGCAGGCGACGGCGAGCAGGGACGCGGCGAATGCGATGCGGCGCATGAATGTCCTTCGGATCGAGCGGCGTTTCCGGCGCCGCCGACCAGCGATCCGGCGCGCGTGCCACGCACCCTAATACGCGATCGGTCGCCGATCGAATCGGCTGGATCCAGAACTCGGAATGCGACGTGGTCGGCGGCCGTTCGGAACGCTCCACAGCGCGGACGCCGGGCAGTGAGTTCCGAGGGACAGCGCACGTCTCGAACCCCACCCGATACACCCGATTCCGGCATCGGCGACCTCGTGGTTCCGAACGAACCGCCCGTGGGAATTCTGCTCCGAAAATGCCGCGTACCTACCACTTTCACGGTTACGAACCGGTGAATATCCAATCACCGTGCGGCAATGGCGGATTCGGCACGACAGCCGAATCGGCATGATTCACCGGCACCGCTCGTGCCCGGGTCCCGCCGGACCCGGGCACGGACATGTCACGGCTCGTCCCGGAGGCTCAGCCCTGCAGATAGTGCTCGAGGTGTTCGCGCTCGTCCTGCAATTCCGAGATCGCGCTCTTGACCACATCGCCGATACTCACGATTCCGACCATTCGCCCGTGATCGACGACCGGCAGATGCCGGATCCGATGTTCGGTCATCGTCGCGCGCAAACTCTCCACCCGATCCTCCGGCGAACAGGTGTGCACGATCGCGGTCATGATGTCGGACACCGGCCGGGTCAGCAGCTGTGCGCCCTGTCTGTGCAGGCAGCGGACCACATCCCGCTCCGACACGATCCCGTCCAGTGCGCCGCCCGCACCACACACCACCGCCGCGCCGACGTTGTGTTCGGCCAGCACCGCCAGCAATCGGCCGACCGTCGCCTCCGGCGCGATCGTCACCACATCGGCCCCTTTGTTGCGCAAAACCTCCGAAATTCGCATCGTCCACCGCCCTGTCGAGCTGTCGTCGTTTCGCCCTGCCGGGGCAGTTCTGCCGACGAACTGCCGCCGCCTATAAGGATCGCGCGTTTTCTCCGCGGTGACCAGCAACGATTCCGATCGGCACGATCAACCTCGCGGTGAAGCCGCCAGGCGGGCGCCACGCCCGGCGCGGGGACCGTTGCCGCCGAAGCCGCCACCGCACCTGCCCGGATGGACGTAGCATCCAGAAGGTGGCCGATGCGAACCGTCCCGCGCTGCGGGTTCTCGTCTACAGCAGCGATGCCGACACCCGCCGCCAGGTGATGCTGGCGCTGGGTAAACATCCGCATCCCGACCTGCCGCCGTTCGACTACCGCGAGACCGCCACCGCGCCGGTGGTGATCGAGCAGCTCGACGCCGGCGCGATCGACCTGGCCATTCTCGACGGTGAGGCCACGCCCACCGGTGGGATGGGGCTGGCCAAGCAGCTCAAGGACGAAATCGCCGACTGCCCGCCCATCGTGGTGCTGACCGGCAGGGCCGACGATGCCTGGCTCGCCGCCTGGTCCCGGGCCGAGGCCGCGGCCGCCCATCCGCTGGATCCGTTCCAGCTCACCTCGGCGGTCACCACTGCCCTGAACGCTCGCCCCGCCGCCTGATCAGCGCTTTTCACGGTCGGCCGACATCTCGTCGGCCGGCCGTTTTCGTGTGCCCGGGCAGGCGCGGCGCGCCCGGCCGCGGGGAGGCCATTGCGCTGTTTCGGTCATAAGTGACAGTTCCGAATTCGATCAAACACCGGGGCGGAACCGCGAGTATTCAGAAAGAGCGGTTGTAGGCTGTGCTGTAGCTCACACGAGCGTGGCTGTTGATATGAATGGCGCCCTGCCTGCCCTGTCGTTCCGCGCTCGCGCTCGAGCTGCGCTTCGGGGTGAGACTGGCCCGGCAGACGACGACGTCAGCCCCGCCTCGGCAGTTGCCGGCGAGGGAGAGGGGTTGTGTCGTTGTGAATACCCAGGTGCCGACTCTTGTACTCGGTGCGATCGCTGCCGCGTTCGCGCTGGGATCGGTGTTGCTGGCGGCCGTGATCGGGCCCAAACGCTACAACCGCGCCAAACTCGAAGCCTACGAATGCGGTATCGAACCCACCCCGCACGCCATCGCCGGCGGGCCGGGAAATGCTGCGGGACAACGTTTTCCGGTGAAGTACTACCTCACCGCGATGCTGTTCATCATCTTCGACATCGAGATCGTATTCCTCTATCCGTGGGCGGTGCACTTCGATGCCCTCGGCGTCTTCGGGTTGGCGGCCATGGCGCTGTTCATCTTCAACGTCTCGGTGGCCTACGCCTACGAGTGGAGGCGCGGCGGCCTGAGCTGGGACTGAACGCGGGCGGGCCGATCGGCCCGTCGGCACCGCATACCCAACCCGTCGTCCCGGCGTCCGCCGGGACCGAGGATTCGCACACGGAAGTGAGAGTAGATCCGAGATGGGGCTCGAGGAGAAATTGCCCAGCGGCTTCCTGCTGAGCACGGTCGAACAGTTCGCCGGATACATGCGTAAGGGCTCGCTGTGGCCCGCGACGTTCGGGCTGGCCTGCTGCGCGATCGAGATGATGGCCACGGGGGCCGGTCGCTTCGACAGCGCCCGCTTCGGGATGGAGGTCTTCCGCGCCTCCCCCCGCCAGGCGGATCTGATGATCGTCGCCGGCCGCGTCAGCCAGAAGATGGCGCCCGTGCTGCGGCAGGTCTACGACCAGATGACCGAACCCAAATGGGTGCTGGCGATGGGGGTGTGCGCCTCCTCCGGCGGCATGTTCAACAACTACGCCATCGTGCAGGGCGTCGACCATGTCGTGCCCGTGGACATCTACCTGCCCGGCTGTCCGCCGCGCCCGGAGATGCTGTTGCACGCGATCTTGAAACTGCACGAGAAGATCCAGGAGATGCCGCTGGGTGTCGACCGCGCCGAGGCCGTGCGCGCTGCCGAGGCCGCCGCACTCGCCTCCACACCCACGATCCGGATGGAGGGGCTGCTGCGATGAGTCTGGACGCACCGCGCAGCGCCGGCGATCCGCCCGACAGCCCCGCGGATATCGAATCCTCCTCCGGTACGAGCGCACCCGGCCCGGCCGGCGAACCGGCGATCGAACCCGAATCGCGCGGCCCCTCCCCCGACCGGCCCGACGACGAGGTCATCGGGGTGCGCCGCGGCATGTTCGGTGTCCGGGGCACCGGCGACACCTCCGGATACGGGCGGCTGGTGCGGACCGTCACGCTGCCCGGGAGCACCCCCGCGCCCTACGGCTCCTATTTCGACGAGGTGGTCGCCGCGCTGGCGGAGTCGGTGGGAGACGAGGTGTTTCGCGCCGCGATCGAGAAGATTGTGGTCTTCGCCGGAGAACTGACCCTGCATGTGCGACGCGAGCGGGTCGTCGAGCTGGCGCGTGCGCTGCGCGACGACGCGGCGTTGCGCTTCGAACTGTGCCTCGGCGTGAACGGCGTGCACTACCCCGACGACACGGGCCGCGAACTGCACGCCGCCTATCACCTGCTGTCGATCACACACAACCGGCGGGTGCGGATCGAGGTGTCGGTACCGGATGCGGATCCGCATATGCCCTCGCTGTTCTCGGTGTATCCGACCAGCGACTGGCACGAGCGCGAAACCTACGACTTCTTCGGCATCGTCTTCGACGGTCACCCGTCGCTGACGCGGATCATGATGCCCGACGACTGGCGTGGACATCCGCAGCGCAAGGACTACCCGCTCGGCGGGATCCCGGTCGAATACAAGGGCGCGCGTATTCCGCCGCCGGACCAGCGGAGGACCTACAGCTGATGAATCACACCGACATCACCGGCGCCGCAACGGATCCGGTGGCCGAAAGCCCGGCGGTCACGGTCGTCGGACAGGACTGGGACGATGTGCGCGAGGCGCTCGACGGCGCCGCGGAGGAGCGGATCGTCGTCAATATGGGACCGCAGCATCCCTCCACGCACGGCGTGCTGCGGCTGATCCTCGAGATCGAGGGCGAGACGGTCACCGAGGCGCGCTGCGGAATCGGCTACCTGCACACCGGTATCGAGAAGAATCTCGAATTCCGCAACTGGGTGCAGGGCGTCACGTTCGTGACCCGGATGGACTATCTGTCCCCGCTGTTCAACGAGACCGCCTACTGCCTGGCGGTGGAGAAGCTGCTCGGCATCACCGGCGATATTCCCGAACGAGTGAACATCGTTCGCGTCATGCTGATGGAGCTCAACCGCATCTCCTCCCATCTGGTGGCGCTGGCCACCGGCGGTATGGAACTCGGCGCGCTGACACCGATGCTGTTCGGCTTCCGCGAACGCGAACTGATCCTCGACATCTTCGAAAACGTTACCGGACTGCGGATGAACCACGCCTACATCCGCCCCGGCGGGCTGGCGCAGGATCTGCCGTCCGACGCGGTGGGCAAGATCCGAGATCTGCTGGCGCTCATGCCGAAACGGCTGCGCGATATGGAGTTGCTGCTCAACGAGAACCCGATCTTCAAGGCCCGCACCCGCGGCATCGGCTATCTCGACCTCGCCTCGTGTATGGCGCTGGGAGTGACCGGACCGGTCCTGCGTTCCACCGGCCTGCCGCACGATCTGCGTAAGTCGCAGCCGTACTGCGGCTACGAGGACTACGAGTTCGACGTCATGACCGATACCGGATGCGATTGCTACGGCCGCTACCTCATCCGCATCAAGGAGATGAAGGAGTCGCTGAAGATCGTCGAGCAGTGCCTCGACAAACTCCGTCCCGGCCCGGTCATGGTGTCGGACAAGAAGATCGCGTGGCCGGCGGATCTGACACTCGGGCCCGACGGACTGGGCAATTCCGCCGAACATATCGGCACCATCATGGGCACCTCGATGGAGGCGCTGATCCACCACTTCAAACTCGTCACCGAGGGCATGCGGGTGCCGCCCGGCCAGGTGTACGCCTCGGTGGAGTCCCCGCGCGGCGAACTGGGTGTCCACATGGTCTCCGACGGCGGAACTCGGCCCTACCGTGTGCATTTCCGCGATCCCTCGTTCACGAATCTGCAGGCCGTGGCGGCGATGTGCGAAGGCGGCATGGTCGCCGACGTGATCGCCTCCGTGGCCAGCATCGACCCGGTGATGGGTGGTGTCGACCGATGACAGCCGAACCGATTCCCGCGACCGCGAACGGTCGCGACCCGATCCTGCTGCAGTTGTCGCAGCGCCCCGTCCCCTATCCGCCGCAGGTGCAGGAGAACCTGCGAGCGGAGGCCCGTGAGATCATCGACCGCTATCCGCAGTCACGCTCGGCGCTGCTGCCGTTGCTGCATCTGGTACAGAGCGTCGAAGGCTATGTCAGCGGCACCGGGATCGCGTTCTGCGCCGAACAACTCGGGCTCACCGACGCCGAGGTGACCGCGGTCGCCACCTTCTACTCGATGTATCGCCGCACGCCGACCGGCGACTATCACGTCGGAGTCTGCACCAATACGCTGTGCGCGGTCATGGGCGGCGACGAGATCCTGGCCGCACTCACCCGGTATCTGGAGATCGCCGCCGGCGAAACGACCGCGGACGGGGCGATCACGCTCGACCATCTCGAGTGCAACGCCGCCTGCGATTACGCCCCGGTGGTCATGGTTAACTGGGAATTCTTCGACAACCAGACCCCGGAGTCGGCCCGCGCGCTCGCCGACGCGCTGCGATCCGGACGCGCGGTCACCGGCACGCGCAGCGGCGCGCCCCTGTGCAGCTTCCGCGACACCGCCCGCATTCTCGCCGGATTCCCGGACCGGCGGCCCGACGCCAACGACGGCGCCCCCGGGGAACCCACGCTCGCCGGCCTGCGCGTGGCGGCCGAGCCATCGACACCTGCTGCGCCGCAGCGTGATTCGGACACCGAACAGGGGGAACGGTGATGACGCTGGCGCCCGTACTCACCCGCTACTGGGATCAGCCGCGGTCGTGGACCCTCGACACCTACCGGGCACACGACGGTTATCGAGGCCTGTCCCGTGCGCTGGGCATGGATCCCGACGAGGTCATCGCCACGGTGAAGGACGCCGGCCTGCGCGGCCGCGGCGGCGCCGGATTTCCCACCGGCATGAAATGGGGTTTCATCCCGCAGGATCCCGAAGGATCGCCGGCGGCGGGTAAGCCGCACTACCTGGTCGTCAACGCCGACGAATCCGAACCCGGCACCTGCAAGGACATCCCGTTGATGCTGGCGACCCCGCATGTGCTGGTCGAGGGCGCCATCATCGCCGCCTATGCCATCCGCTCCGCGCACGCGTTCATCTATCTGCGCGGCGAAGTGGTGCCGGTGCTGCGCCGGCTCCAGACCGCGGTCGAAGAGGCTTATGCCGCAGGCTATCTGGGACGCGACATCCTCGGCTCCGGCTTCGATCTCGACCTGATCGTGCACGCCGGGGCCGGCGCCTACATCTGCGGTGAGGAAACCGCCCTGCTGGACTCGCTCGAGGGCCGCCGCGGCCAGCCTCGCCTGCGACCGCCCTTCCCCGCCGTCGCCGGCCTGTACGCGTGCCCGACCGTGGTCAACAACGTGGAATCGATCGCGAGCGTGCCGGCCATCATGACCAACGGCGTCGAATGGTTTCGTTCGATGGGTTCGGAGAAATCACCCGGCTTCACCCTGTACTCGCTGTCCGGACACGTCACCCGGCCGGGCCAGTACGAGGCGCCCCTCGGCGTGACGCTGCGCGAACTTCTCGGACACGCCGGCGGTGTGCGCGCCGGGCACACCCTGAAGTTCTGGACCCCCGGCGGCTCCTCCACTCCCCTGTTCACCGCCGAACACCTCGATGTGCCCCTCGACTACGAGAGCGTGGGCGCGGCCGGATCCATGCTGGGCACCAAGGCATTACAGATCTTCGACGACACCACCTGCGTGGTGCGCGCGGTGCTGCGCTGGACCGAGTTCTACGCCCACGAATCCTGCGGAAAATGCACACCCTGCCGGGAAGGTACCTACTGGCTGGTGCAACTGCTGCAGCGACTGGAGTCCGGCGGCGGAACCGAGGCCGATCTGGACACCCTGCTCGATATCGCCGACAACATCAACGGCAAATCGTTCTGCGCCCTCGGCGACGGTGCGGCGAGCCCGATCGTGTCCTCCCTCGAATACTTTCGCGACGAATACACCGAACACATCCGGCTGGGCCGGTGCCCGTTCGATCCCGCTCGCTCGACCGCCTGGGCCGCCGCCACGGCCGGCACCGCAGCGACGCCTGCCGAAGGAGTGCGATGACCGCGACAGTCAGCCACGACAGCAGTGGCGTCATCCCCCAGGATCTGGTCACCGTCACCATCGACGGCACGACGATCGCCGTGCCCGCCGGAACGTTGCTGATACGGGCCGCCGAACTCGTCGGAATCCAGATCCCCCGGTTCTGCGACCATCCGCTGCTCGATCCGGTCGGAGCCTGCCGGCAGTGCCTGGTCGAGGTGGAGGGGCAACGCAAACCGGTCGCCTCCTGCACGATGGCCGTCACCGACGGCATGATCGCCCACACCCAGATCAGTTCGCCGGCCGCGCAGAAGGCCCAAGCCGGCGTCATGGAACTGCTGCTGATCAACCATCCGCTGGATTGCCCGGTGTGCGACAAGGGCGGGGAATGCCCGCTGCAGAACCAGGCGATATCCAGCGGGCGGCCCGAATCGCGCTTCGAGGGCGTGAAACGCACCTATCCCAAACCGATTCCGCTCTCGCCCGCGGTGCTGCTGGATCGGGAGCGGTGTGTCCTGTGCGCGCGCTGCACCCGGTTCTCGCAGCAGATCGCCGGTGATCCGTTCATCGAACTGATGGACCGTGGTGCGCTGCAGCAAGTCGGTATCGCCGCCGGGGAGCCGATGGACTCCTACTTCTCCGGCAACACCGTCCAGATCTGCCCGGTCGGTGCCCTCACCGGCACCACCTACCGCTTCCGCGCGCGTCCCTTCGACCTGGTGTCGAGCCCGGCGGTGTGCGAACACTGCGCCGCGGGATGCGCCCAGCGTACCGACCACCGCCGCGGAAAAGTGCTGCGCCGCTTGGCCGGTGACGATCCGCAGGTCAACGAGGAATGGAGTTGCGACAAGGGGCGCTGGGCCTTCACCTACGCGACCGAACCCGACCGGATCACCACTCCGCTGATCCGCGACGACAGCGGCGCGCTCGTTCCCGCCTCGTGGTCGGAGGCGCTGGCGCGAGCCGGTGCGGGCCTGGCCGCCGCCCGCGGGCACGCCGGAGTGCTGGTGGGCGGCCGCGCCACCGTCGAGGACGCCTACGCGTACGCCAAATTCGCGCGCATCGCGCTGGGTACCAACGACATCGACTTCCGCGCCCGCGCCCATTCCGCGGAGGAGGCCGCATTCCTGGCAGCGGCCATCGCCGGACTGGGGGTGCGGGTGGACTACGGCGCGCTGGATTCGGCGCCGGTCGTCCTGCTCGCAGGCCTCGAACCCGAAGAGGAATGCCCGATCCTGCATCTGCGGCTGCGTAAGGCCGCCCGCACATCCGCGACCGCGATCTTTTCGCTGGCCGCCTATGCGAGCCGCGGCCTGAACCGGATATCGGGCCGGTTGATCCCCACCGTGCCCGGCGACGAAGCGCGGCTGCTGCAGGCGCTGGCGGTCGCGGGCGCCGGATACGAATGTCCGCCCGATCC
The DNA here is from genome assembly GCF_963869435.1 of Nocardia violaceofusca NBRC 14427. Taxonomy (NCBI): domain Bacteria; kingdom Bacillati; phylum Actinomycetota; class Actinomycetes; order Mycobacteriales; family Nocardiaceae; genus Nocardia; species Nocardia violaceofusca. Next base: position 49,715 of record NZ_CAWMPM010000004.1, on the reverse strand, counting down.
GCCGGGACTGGACGAACTCGCTCGCGCGCTGCGCCGTCGCGGTGCGGTGATCCTGGCCGGTGAGCGCCTGGCCGCGCTACCCGGCGCGCTCTCGGCGGTGGCCTCGCTGGCCGAGACCACCGGCGCCGCACTGGCCTGGGTGCCGCGCCGCGCCGGCGAACGTGGCGCGCTCGAGGCGGGTGCGCTGCCCGATCTGCTGCCGGGCGGACGTCCGATCGCCAATGCCCGTGCCCGCCAACAGGTTCAGCGGGTCTGGCAGGTCGATGAACTGCCGACCGCCCCGGGACGCGATACCGCCGCGATTCTCGACGCCGGCCGCCAGCCGGGCGCGCTGCTGGTCGGTGGTGTGGAGATCGCCGATCTGCCCGATCCCCGCGCCGCCCGCGCTGCCGTCGAGGCCGCCGCCTTCGTGGTCAGTCTGGAATTGCGGCACAGCGAGGTCACCGAGCGCGCCGATGTGGTGTTCCCCGTCGCCTCGGCAATGGAGAAGGCGGGGACCTACCTCACCTGGGAGGGCAGGCCGCGGCCGTTCGGCGCCGCCCTCGGCGATGCGACCGTCCGGCGGCAGGCGGCGCCGCTGGCCGATCATCGCGTGCTGCATTCGCTGGCCGATGAGATGGGTGTGCGACTGGGCCTGCCGACGGTCGATGCGGCCCGCGCGGAACTGGACGCGCTGGGCGTCTGGGACGGGCCCCGGCCGCAGCCGCCGGCGTATCCGTCGGCCGCGCTCCCGGAGACCGAAACCGGCACCGCCGTCCTCGCCGGTTGGCGCATGCTGCTCGACAACGGTCGCATGCAGGACGGCGAACCGAATCTCGCCGGCACCGCCCGCCGGCCGGTCCTGCGGCTGTCGCCGGCCACCGCGGCCGAAATCGGCGCGGCCACCGGCGATTCGGTGCGGATCAGCACCGGACACGGCCGCATCGTGCTGCCGCTCGACATCACCGAGATGCCCGATCGTGTCGCCTGGCTGCCGTGGAATTCGGCGGACTCGACGGTCAACGACCGGCTCACCACCGACCTCGGTCACCGCGTGCGCATCCAACGGGAGGAACCCCATGAGTGAGATGTCGCCGGCCGTGCTGGTCGCCGCCCCGGCCGATCTGTCCGCCTTCGGCCACGACCCGTGGTGGCTGGTCGTGGTGAAATCCATCGGCATCTTCGTCTTCCTGCTGCTCATCCCGCTGCTCGCGGTGGTGATCGAACGCAAGGTGGTGGCCTGGATGCAGATGCGGGTCGGCCCCAACCGGGTCGGGCCGCGCGGCTCGCTGCAATCCATCGCCGACGGGGTCAAGATGCTCCTCAAGGAGGACATCATCCCGGCGATGGTCGACAAGCCGATCTACATTCTGGCACCGATCGTCGCGCTGATTCCGGCGGTGATGGCGTTCGCGGTGATACCGCTCGGACCGGAGGTGTCGATCTTCGGCACCCGCACACCACTGCAGTTGACCGATATGCCGGTGGGAGTGCTCTACATCCTCGCGATGACCTCGATTGGGGTCTACGGCATCGTGCTGGCGGGGTGGTCGTCGGGATCGACGTATCCGCTGCTGGGCGGTCTGCGCTCGACCGCGCAGGTGATCTCCTACGAGATCGCGATGGCGGCCTGTTTCGCGGCGGTGTTCCTGCTGGCCGGAACCATGTCCACTTCCGGCATCGTGGACCGGCAGTGGGGCACCTGGAACGTGTGGCTGCTGCTGCCGTCGTTCCTCGTCTACGCGGTGGCGATGGTCGGCGAAACCAACCGCGCCCCCTTCGATCTGCCCGAGGCCGAGGGTGAACTCGTCGGCGGATTCCACACCGAATACTCGTCGCTGAAATTCGCGATGTTCATGATGGCGGAATACATCAACATGGGCACCGTCTCGGCGCTGGCCACCACCCTCTTCTTCGGCGGCTGGCACGCGCCCTTCCCGCTGAACCTGTGGGACGGCGCGAATTCGGGCTGGTGGCCGCTGGTGTGGTTCACGCTGAAGGTCTGGACATTCCTGTTCGTCTTCATCTGGTTGCGCGGGACGCTGCCGCGGCTGCGCTACGACCAGTTCATGAATCTCGGCTGGAAGCTGCTCATTCCGGTGTCGCTGCTGTGGGTGATGATCGTGGCGACGCTGAAGGTGGTGCAGGACAACGGCCACGACGTGCAGAACAGAGGCCTCGTGATCTCCGGGGTGATCATCTCGGTTGGCCTGCTGGCGATGATGCTGCGCGCCGGGCGCGCCGGGGACAATCCGGCCCCGGAAACAGCCGGGGCACAACAGTTCTCGGACTTCCCGGTGCCGCCGATGCCCGATACCGCCCCGCCTGCGACCAAAGCCGGTCTGCTGGAACCGATCGGCGGATTCTGGGTCACCTTCGTCACGATGTTCAAGAAGAAGAACACCGAGTTCTATCCCGAGGAGAAGGTCCCCACCGCCCCGCGCTATCACGGCCGCCACCAGCTCAACCGGCATCCCGACGGCCTGGAGAAGTGCATCGGCTGCGAACTGTGCGCCTGGGCCTGCCCCGCCGACGCGATCTATGTCGAGGGCGCCGACAACACCGACAGCGAGCGCTACTCTCCCGGCGAACGCTACGGCCGCGTGTACCAGATCAACTACCTGCGCTGCATCGGCTGCGGTCTGTGCATCGAGGCATGCCCGACCCGGGCGTTGACGATGACCAACGAATACGAGCTGGCCGACGACAATCGCGCCGATCTGATCTACGAGAAGGACCGGCTGCTCGCCCCGCTGGGCGACGGAATGATCGCGCCGCCGCACGCCGCCTACCCGGGTGCCACCGAGGAGGACTACTACCTCGGCGCCGTTCCCGCAGCCCCCGGCACCGACCGCGACACGGGCCTCGGCTCCACCGGTATCGCGGTGCCGCGCCGATCCGGTTCCGGTTCCGATCTCGTGAGTCCGAACTCCGCGGACTCGGCCGCCGATGCGGTGGGACGGCAACCGGCCGCCACCGGCACACAAGGAGGTGCGCAGTGAGCCCGGGAGTCGATGTGCTTGCCGCCGAAGCGGTTACGCGTACCTCCACCGGCGAGGCGGTGCTGTTCTGGGTCCTGGCCGTGGTCGCGGTGGCGGGCGCCCTCGGCATGGTGTGCGCTCGCAAGGCCGTGCACTCCGCGCTGTGTCTGGCGGCCACCATGATCACCCTGTCGGTGTTCTACATCGCCCAGGACGCGCTGTTCCTCGGCGTGGTGCAGATCGTGGTGTACACGGGCGCGGTCATGATGCTGTTCCTGTTCGTCCTGATGCTCGTCGGCGTCGATTCGTCCGAATCGCTGCGGGAGACGTTGCGCGGGCACCGCATCGCCGTCGTCGTGGTGGGTGCCGGATTCGGGCTGCTGCTGATCGCGGCGATCGCCCGCGGGGTGCGCGACGATTCGGTGGCGGCCACCGGGCCCGGATTCGGCGCCGACCCGATCGCGGCGCTGGCCGAGCTGATCTTCGTGCGTTACGTGTGGGCCTTCGAACTCACCGGCGCGTTGCTGATCACCGCCACCATCGGCGCGATGATCCTCGCGCACCGGGAACGGTTCGGTCCGCGCACCGGGCAGCGCGAACAATCGCAGCGCCGCCTGCGCGAAGGCCACCGCATCACTCCCCTGCCCACCCCCGGTGTCTATGCCCGCCACAACGCCGTCGACGTGCCGGCCCGGCTGCCCGACGGCTCGTTCGCCGAACTGTCGGTGAGCACCATCCTGCGCCATCGCCGCCGCCGCGCCCACACCGAGGCGGCGGAGATCGGCATGCGAAACGGCAACGGCGGCAGCGCCGCCCACGCGACCGGCGACAACGAGAGGAAGGCTCCGCGGTGAATCCGGACAACTACCTGTATCTGTCCGCCCTGCTGTTCACCATCGGCGCGGCCGGGGTGCTGGTGCGGCGCAACGCGATCGTGGTGTTCATGTGCATCGAGTTGATGCTCAACGCGGTCAATCTCGCCTTCGTCACCTTCGCCCGGCAGCACCACAACCTCGACGGGCAGGTCTTCGCATTCTTCACGATGGTCGTCGCCGCCGCGGAGGTCGTCGTGGGCCTGGCGATCATCATGACCATCTTCCGCACCCGCCGCTCGACCTCGGTCGACGACGCCAACCTGCTGAAGTACTGACGTGAGTACCGGGAATCTGCTCTGGCTGCTGCCGGCCCTGCCCGCCGCCGGTGCGCTGATCCTGCTGCTGGCGGGACGTATGAGCGACCGCTGGGGGCATTGGCTGGGCTGCGCGACGGCGGTGGCCTCGTTCGGCGTGGCGGTGTGGGCGTTCGCCGAGATGCTCGGCCGCGCCGGCGCCGATCGTGCGGTGTCGCACAACTTCTTCAGCTGGGTACCGGTGGCCGGGCTGCAGGCGGAGTTCTCGCTGCAACTCGATCAGCTGACGATGTGTTTCGTCCTGCTGATCACCGGCGTCGGCTCGCTGATCCACATCTACTCGGTCGGCTACATGGCACACGATCCGGCGCGGCGGCGGTTCTTCGCCTATCTCAACCTGTTCCTGGCCGCGATGCTGATCCTGGTCATGGCCGACAACTATCTGGTGCTCTATCTCGGCTGGGAGGGCGTGGGCCTGGCCTCGTACCTGCTGATCGGGTTCTGGCACGAGAAGCCGTCGGCGGCCGCGGCGGCGAAGAAGGCCTTCGTGGTCAACCGCGTCGGCGACATGGGCTTGGCGATCGCACTTTTCCTGATGTTCGCCACCTTCGGCTCGGTCGATTTCGGGCACGTGTTCGCCGGTGTCCCGCATGCGAGCGAAGGCACCCTCACGGCTCTGGGGCTGCTGTTGCTGCTGGGCGCCTGCGGTAAATCCGCGCAGGTGCCGCTGCAGTCCTGGCTCGGTGACGCGATGGAAGGCCCGACTCCGGTGTCGGCGCTCATCCACGCCGCCACCATGGTGACCGCCGGTGTGTATCTGATCGCGCGCTCGAACGCGATCTTCGACGCCGCGCCGGCGGCTCGCGCCGGCGTGCTGGTGGTCGGCGCGGTGACGCTGCTGTTCGGCGCCGTCATCGGCTGCGCGAAGGACGACATCAAGAAGGCGCTGGCCGCGTCCACGATGAGCCAGATCGGTTATATGGTGCTGGCCGCGGGACTGGGCCCGGCCGGATATGCCGTGGCGATCATGCATCTGCTCACCCACGGCTTCTTCAAGGCCGGATTGTTCCTCGGCGCCGGATCGGTCATGCACGCGATGAACGACGAAACGGATATGCGCCGCTACGGCGGGCTGCGCAAGTATCTGCCGATCACGTTCGTCACCTTCGGGCTCGGCTATCTGGCGATCATCGGGGTGCCGCCGTTCGCGGGGTTCTTCTCCAAGGATCGGATCATCGAGGCCGCGTTCGGGTACGGCGGTGCGAACGGCATCACCCTCGGCGCCGCCGCGCTGCTCGGCGCCGGGATCACCGCCTTCTATATGACGCGCGTGATGTTGTTGACCTTCTTCGGTGAAAAGCGCTGGGCTGCGGGCGAATCCGAGGCCGAGCCGCATCCGCACGAGGCGCCCGCGGTGATGACCGGCCCGATGATCGTGCTGGCACTCGGCTCGGTGTTCTCCGGCGGGGTGTTCGTGTTCGGATCGTCGCTGCAGAACTGGCTGGCGCCGGTGGTCGGCACCGAACATGCCGAAAGCGCCGTGCCGGCGTGGGCGGTCACCGTGGCGGCGCTGGTCGTGGTGGCGATCGGTGTCGCGGTCGCTTACCGCCAGTACGCGCGTCGGCCGGTGCCGCGCACCGCCCCGCAGGAGGTCACGCCGCTGACCGTCGCGGCTCGGCGCGATCTGTACGGCGACGCGTTCAACGAGGCCGCGTTCATGCGTCCGGGCACCCACCTGACCCGCTCGCTGGTCTTCCTCGACAACCGCGGAATCGACGGCATCGTCAACACCACGGCCGCGGTGATCGGCGGTCTGTCGGCGCGAATCCGGCGCGTGCAAACGGGTTTCGTGCGCTCGTACGCCCTGTCCATGTTCACCGGCGCGGCCCTGGTGGTCGCGGCCCTGCTGGCGGTGAGGTTGCTGTGACGGAGTATCCCTGGCTGACCACACTGTGGGTGCTGCCCCTGGCCGGCGCCGTCGTCGTGCTGGCGGTCCCGGCCGGCCGGCGCACGCTGGCCCGGGTGACCGGACTCGTGTTGTCGCTGGCCACCCTGGCCGTCGCGATCGTGGTCGCGGTACGTTTCGATCCGGGCGGCCCGCAGTATCAACTCGTCGAATCACACCGCTGGATACCGGCTTTCGGCGCCGGCTACACCCTCGGCGTCGACGGGATCGCCCTGGTGCTGCTGCTGTTGACCGCCGCACTGGTGCCGCTGCTGATCCTCGCCGGATGGAAGGACGACCGCGAGGCGGGCAGCGGGCGGCGGGTCGCGCACATCTACGTCGCGCTGACCCTGATCGTCGAGGCGATGGTGCTGATCTCGTTCGTCTCGCTCGACATCCTGCTGTTCTACGTGTTCTTCGAGGTCATGCTCATCCCGATGTACTTCCTCATCGGCGGATTCGGGCCGCGCACCACCGGCGGTGAATCGGCGGCCGTGGAACTGGCACTGCGGCAGCAGCGTTCGCGCGCGGCGGTGAAGTTCCTGCTGTACAACCTGTTCGGCGGCCTGATCATGCTGGCCGCGGTGATCGGGCTGTACGTGCTCACCGCGCGGGCCCATCTCGGCGGCGAGGGCGGGACCTTCGATTTCCGGGCGGTCACGGCGGCGGCGAATTCCGGGCAGCTCGGCGCCGGGCCGGCCGTACTCAACGCGCTGTTCCTCGGCTTCATGTTCGCCTTCGCGGTGAAGGCGCCGCTGTGGCCGCTGCACACCTGGCTGCCCGGCGCCGCGGTGTCGGCCACACCCGCGAGCGCGGTGCTCATGATGGCGGTGGTCGACAAGGTCGGCACGTTCGGCATGCTGCGCTACTGCCTGCTGCTGTTCCCGGCCGCCTCGACCACCTACGCGCCGATGATCAGCGTGCTGGCGGTGATCGGCATCCTCTACGGCGCGCTGCTGGCCATCGGGCAGACCGATGTGATGCGCCTGATCGCCTACACCTCGATCTCGCATTTCGGCTTCATCATCCTCGGCATCTTCGCGATGACCAATCAGGGTGGCGCGGGCGCGACGCTGTACATGGTCAATCACGGCATCTCGACCGCGGCGCTGTTCCTCATCGCGGGATTCCTGGTGTCGCGCCGCGGAACTCGGGCGATCGCCGAATTCGGCGGCGTACAGAAGGTGGCGCCGATATTGGCGGGCACCTTCCTGATCGCGGGCCTGGCGACACTGTCACTTCCCGGGCTGGCGCCGTTCGTCAGCGAATTCCTCGTGCTCGTCGGCACGTTCACCAGATATCCGGTGGCGGCGGTGTTCGCCACGGGCGCGTTGGTACTGGCGGCGCTCTACGTGCTGTGGATGTACCAGCGCATGATGACCGGACCGGTCCGCAAGGGCAATGAGCGCTTGCCGGATCTGCTGCCGCGCGAACTGGTGGTCGTGGTGCCGTTGCTGGCGGCGCTGCTGGTCCTCGGCGCGTATCCGAGACCGGTTCTCGACCGGATCAATCCGGCGGTGGCCGGCACCCTCACCACCATCGGCAAACACGATCCGGCGCCCACGGTCGCGCCGGATGCGGCGACCGTACCGGCCGCGACCACTCCGAGCGGAGGTAACCACCGGTGAATCAGTACCTGGCCGCGACGGTTCCGGCTCCCTCGATCGAATATCACGCCCTGTCACCGATGCTCGTCGTCTTCGGTGTCGCAGTCGCCGGGGTGCTCGTCGAGGCGTTTCTGCCGCGTTCGTGGCGCTACCCGCTCCATCTCGTGCTCGCGCTGGGCGGTCTGGTGGCGGCACTCGTGGCGGTGATCGCGCTCGCGGGCACCCATGCCACGGTGGCCGTCGGCGCGGTCGCGGTCGACAACGTGACGCTGATGCTGCAGGGCACCATCCTGGTGGTCGCGATCCTCGCGGTCGTGCTGATGGCCGAACGCGGGATCGAACCGCGGCTGGCGCGCGAAAGCCGGGAGGGCCCCGGAACCTGGAGCCGGGCGGCCGCGGTGGCCTCCGGCGCGGTCGTGGTCGACGCGTTCACCCCGCAGGCCGCGGCGGTGCCGGGAAGTTCGGACGAGATCGCCGCCGCGCGGGCGGGTATCGCCACCACCGAGGTCTTTCCGCTGACCCTGTTCGCGGTCGGCGGCATGCTGCTGTTCCCCGCCTCCAACGATCTGCTGTCGATGTTCGTCGCGCTCGAAGTGCTGTCGCTGCCGCTGTATCTGCTGTGCGGGCTGGCGCGACGGCGTCGGCTGCTGTCGCAGGAGGCGGCACTGAAGTACTTCCTGCTGGGGGCGTTCGCCTCGGCTTTCTTCCTGTACGGGATGGCGTTGCTGTACGGCTACGCCGGCACGGTTCGGCTGTCGGGCATCGCCGACGCGGTGGCCCGGGATTCCGGCTCGAAAACCCTTGCGGTGCTGGGGGTGGCGATGCTGGTGGTCGGGTTGCTGTTCAAGATCGGCGCCGTGCCGTTCCAGTCGTGGGTGCCCGATGTGTATCAGGGCGCGCCGACGGCGATCACCGCGTTCATGGCCGCGGCTACCAAGATCGCGGCCGTGGGTGCGCTGCTGCGCATCCTGCAGGTCGCGGTTCCGGGACTGAGTGCGGACTGGCGTCCGATCCTGGGAGCCGTGGCGGTGGCCACGATGGTGCTGGGCGCCATACTCGCCGTCACCCAGACCGATGTGAAGCGCATGCTCGCCTACTCCTCGATCGCGCACGCCGGGTTCATCCTCACCGCGCTGGTGGCGGCCAATTCCGACGGGGTGTCGTCGGTGCTGTTCTACCTCGCCGTCTACGGCGTGAGCACCGTCGGCGCGTTCGCGGTGGTCACGCTGGTACGCGACCGCGTGGGAGACGAGGCCACCGCGCTGTCGGCATGGGCTGGGCTCGGCCGCCGCTCACCATGGCTGGCAACGGTTTTCGCGCTGTTTCTGCTGTCGTTCGCGGGCATTCCGCTGACCAGTGGTTTCATCGGGAAATTCGCCGTGTTCTCGGCCGCCGCCTCCGGGCACGCGGCGTATCTGGTGATCGTCGGTGTGATCTCCAGTGCGATCGCCGTGTTCTTCTACATCCGCGTCATCGTGCAGATGTTCTTCACCGATCCGCCGGAGGCACCGCCCGCCGTGGTCACCGCACCGGTGACCACGATGGTCGTCATCGTCACCGGCGCCGCCACGCTGGCCCTGGGTATCGTGCCGCAGCCGCTGCTCGATCTGGCGAACCGCGCGGTCGGATTCGTCACCGGGTGATCACGGAAAACATCTCGCGGACAACGGTTCTCGGCGACGCCGCACCGAAACGTCAACGGTGGCTCTAGGATCGAGCCCGACGACGACCTCCGCGCACAGAAACAGGTGTCATGACCGACAGCGCCGCACAGGTGGATCAATCCAAGCCGAGCATCGCCCGCGTGTACGACTATCTGCTGGGCGGGCGCGACAACTATGCCGTCGACCGCAAGGTCGGCGACTACTTCATCAACGATCTGCCCGGCTCGGTCGCCATCGCCTATGCCAACCGGCAGGCCATGATTCGCGCGGTCGCCGATATCGCGGACTCCGGTGTGTGCCAGTTCATCGATATGGGCAGCGGGCTGCCGACCGTCGACAATGTGCATCAGGTCGCGCAGCGTCACCTCGAGGCGCCGCGCGTGGTGTACGTGGACAACGATCCGATCGTGCTGGCACACGGTCGCGCACTGCTGTCCTCCGACGACGACACCACGGTCATTCACGCCGATCTGCGTGACCCGGACGCCATCTTCTCCCATCCGGATCTGCAGCGGCTGATCGATTTCGACGAGCCGGTGGCGGTGATCTTCAGCGCGATCCTGCACCACCTCAACGACGACGAGAATCCGGCCGAACTGGTGCGGTGGTGGACCGACCGGATCCCGGTCGGCTCGCAGATCTACATCTCGCATTTCCGTTCCGGCTTCAACGAGGAGACGCAGGCCGCCGAAGAGAAATTGCAGGCGACGTTCGGGCGGGGGCGCTGGCGTTCGGACGAGGAGATCCTCGGCCTGTTCGGTGATCTGGAGGTGCTCGAGCCGGGGCTCGAGATCTGCGCCCGCTGGCGGCCCGCCGAAGCCGACGCCTCGGTCGCACGCATCGGTCCGGCCGAGCGCGAACCGACCCTGTGGGAACAACTGATCGCGTGCGCACTGGCCCGGAAGACCCACTGAGGCTCGCTCCGGCTCAGTCGAACAGGCCGGTCCGCGCCATCGCGATGAGGCGTCGCGCGCGGTCCGCCCCGGCCTGCTCGCGCGTCCAGGCCGCGGCGTTGATCAGGGTGGCGATATCCGCGGCCGTGACCTCGGCGCGCAGCGCGCCCGCATCCCGCGCACGCTCGGTCAGTCGTTCGGTGATGCGATCCATCCTCGCGCAGTCGGCGTGCAGTTCATGGTCGTCGTCGTGTGCACCCGCGGCGAGCAGGGCGGCCAATCCCTGATAGGTGGCGGCGTGCTCGACCACGAGCGCGACCCATGCCGCCAGGTTCTGGGCGGGTTCCTCCTGCCGATCGCAGAGGTTCTCGCCGCGTTCGAACAGTGTCTCGTTGCGTTCCGACAACAGTGCGGCGACCAGCGCGCGGCGCGTGGCGAAATGGCCGTACAGGGTTCCGATTCCGACGCCGGCTCGCCGCGCCACCTGCTCGAGCGGCGCGTCGACGCCGCTTTCCGCGAAGACGGTATCGGCGGCCGCCAGCAGGGACTGCCGGTTGCGGCGGGCGTCGGCGCGCGGCTTGCGCCGGGTGGGCGGGGTGTCGTTCACAACCAACCCTTCTAAGTCGAGGCAGCCTCGAGTTAATATTTCGAGGGTCCCTCGAGTTTAGTAGGAGTTGCTCATGATCCTCGTCTTCGGTGCCACGGGTTCGATCGGCCGCCACGTGGTGGGGCACCTACGGCGCGAACAGGTCCCGTTTCGAGCGTTCGTGCGGGATGCGGCCCGCGGGCGGGAGTTGGGCACAGACGTCGCGGTCGGTGACCTCGACGAGCCGGAAACGCTGACGGCCGCATTGGCGGGCGTCGATCGGATATTTCTGTGTTCGCCCGGCGCCGTGCCGGTCTCGGGCCCGCAACCGATGATCGCGCAGCAGACCGCGGTGATCGACGCGGCGGTTCGCGCGGGGGTGCGGCGCGTGGTGAAGGTGTCGGTGTGGGGCGCGCGGGTCGGCGGACTGCTGGCCGAGGGTGCGCACGGCGAAATCGAGGCTCACCTCGAGGCCTCCGGCCTGGAATGGTCGGTGTTGCAGCCCAGTGGGTTCATGCAGAACTTCCTCACCGGCGCCGGTTCGTTCACCGACAGCGGCGATCTCATCGGCGCGTACGGCGACGCCGGGGTGTCCTATGTGGATTGTGCCGATATCGCCGCGTGCGCGGTGGCGCTGCTGATCGGCGGCCGGGGCGCCGGCGAGCGGTTCGTGGTGACCGGCCCGCACGCACTGTCGCATACCGAAATCGCCGCCGAATTGTCGAGGGTGGTCGGCCGGACTGTGTCGTATGTGGATCTGCCGGTGCGCGAGTTCGCCCAGCGCCTGATCGCCCAGGGGCTTCCCGCGGCGTTCGCCGACGATGTCGCCGACCTCTATCGGGAGGTGGCGGCAGGCGCACTGTCCGAAACGACCTCGGCGGTGGCCGATCTCACCGGGCGACCGGCCACGACATTCGCCGAATTCCTCGATCGGGAACGAGAAGCATTGCGGCACTGGCCACCTCGCATCCCGGCCTGAGGGCCACTCGCCGCCCCATGCCGGTGTGCCCGGGCAGCGACTAAGCTGCCGGTCACCATGTGCGCACCTCGGATCGTCCGGATCGCCCACGACAGCGCCGATTTCCCGGCGGTTCCGTCGCGGCGCGCCTTGTCGGGCGCCGCGGGCCTGGCGGCACTGGCGGCGGCCACCGCGCCGATCGCACGCGCGGGCACGGGAACCGTCGTCGACCTCACACATCGGGTGGGGCCGAATACGCCGATGTGGCCGGGCAATCCGCCGTTCGCGATGGTTCCGGTGGGCTGGCATGCGCTGGGAGGTTTCGATCAGAACGCGATCGCGCTGTGGGAGCACACCGGAACACATGTCGACGCACCGCTGCGCCGCGCTTTCGGCGGGGTGGGGCCCGACACCTTCTCGGCGCGCGATCTGGTGGCTCCGCTCATCGTGATCGACATCAGCGCGAAGGCGTCGTTCGACGTCGACGCCACGGTCACGATCGACGACATCGATGCTTTCGAGCGGATCTACGGCCGCATTCCGCCGCGTGCCTTCGTCGCCATGTATTCCGGATGGGAGCGTCGGCTCGCTCATCCGGCGGCCTTCGTCAATCTCGACGTCGAGGGCACCCCGCACGCCCCCGGCTTCTGCGCCGAGGCCGCGGAATACCTTGTGCGCCGACGCGATATCGCCGGCGCGGGGGTGGATACGCTCAGCCTCGACCACGCGGCCGATCCCGACTTCGGCGCACACACCGCATTCCTCGGCGGCGGCCGCTACGGCGTGGAGATGGTGGCCAACCTCGGCTCGGTTCCACCGACCGGTGCCACCGTGGTGGTCGGCGTGCCCGATCACATCGGCGGTACGGGCGGGCCGTGCCGGATGCTCGCCCTCATCTGAGATCAGTCGCACCGCGACGCGGGTAGCTTCAGCCGGTGACCGGGTGCACCTCCAGGGCGCAGGTGTCGATGGTGGTGTGCACGGTGTGGATGTCGGTCGAATCGGGGGCTGTCACAGCCAGACTCGTGTACAGCGGGCAGTCCTCCCCGGCCGGGCCCATCGCGGACCCCTCCACGACCGCGCGGGCGGGGCGGCCGGGCAGCACCGTGACGGTGGGCGGAGTGTCGTCGTCCGAGGGCAGTCCGCCCATGTAGCCGCGTGGGGTGCGTCGGGCGTGCAGGACCGGGCCGCCCTCCCCGGTGTCGACGCCGGGATAGCCGCCGATCGTGCAGGGCGGGGTATCGGCGGCGAGGGTGAAGGTCACTTCGACGCCGCGATGCATCATGCCCGGCGACAGGGTGTGGGCGGCGATGTCCAGTTGGCGCGGCCGGCATGCGGCGACGGCCGAGGAGGTGGTGGTGGGCAGCGCCGTAAGGCTCGCCTCCGGCGAAGGCGCCTGCGCGGCTGAGGTTTCGGTGGCCGGACGAGCCGACGTGGCGGGTCCGGAGTCGTGCTGCCCGCAACCGGCGAGTGCGGCGGCCGCGCCGAGCGCCACCACCGCCGCCGTCCGATTTCCGTATCTGCCGATCATCACCTCGACTCCTTCCGGCCGCACGCGTGCGCGTTCAGTTCACCGCTGCCTCCAGCACGACCCCCTCGGCCGTGGCGCCCTCCGCATCGGTCCAGCCCACTCGGACCCACCCGCGCGCGGATACGGCCGACCGTGACGGAATCCGATTGACGCGCACGGCCTTCGGCGTTTCCGGATCGACGACGGACACCTCGACGGTGCGGGCGGGAGTGTCGCTGCGGTTCTGGTCCTGGGCCACCGCGCGGCCGCTGAGCAGCGCCGCCATCTGCGCGAGCGCCACCGGATCGCGCGCGGCGTCGTAGATCCACCTGGTCCCGAGCACGCCGTGTTCGGAGGTACCGATCAGCGCCACGTCCGCGCCGGGAAGCGGGGCGCCACGATAGGTCATCGGCACGTGGTAGACCGGCTGCCGGGCATCGGCGGTGTCGACGACGAGCAGGTGCTCGATGCCCACCTCACCGTCGGGATCGTCGAGGCGGAAACCGCCCGCCTTGTGCAGGTGCGGCGTTGTGCCGGTGAACCATTCGCGCGTCGGCAGCCATGCGGTGAGCAGTTCGAGTTTGCCGGGCTCGAGGGTGGTGTGGTGAACGACAGCCATATGCCGACCCTAATCCGCGGCCCGGACCGGGGTGGGTGCGCGCGGACCGAGCAGGCCGCGCACTCCCACCTGGTCGCCGCCGCGTTCCGGACGGCGCACGCGCACGGCCATGCGGATCTCCATCGCGCCGAGCAGGATCAGGCACACCCCGACCAGAACCGACAGGGCCGCGACGGTGTCGATCGGCCACACCAGCACGATCAGCCCGGCCAGCAGTGTCGCCAGGCCGTAGCCTTCGCGCCGGCCTGGCTTCGGCAGATCCTCCGACCAGGCCGCGACGATGGCCTGCACGATGCCGCGGATCATCCATCCCATCCCGACCCACATGGCCAGCAACGCCACCCAGTCTCCGCTGCGCATGCACCACAGCGCCAGCAGTACCGACAGGGCCCCGCTCACGAATTCCAGCGCCTTGAGCCCGCCGCGGATGCGCGCCCGGAACGCCACCGTGAATTGCCAGGCGGCGGTCAACAGCAGGGTCGTGCCGAGCAATAGCTCCGCTACCTGAACGGACTTATCGGGCCAAACGAGCAGAACCACCCCGACGACGATCGACCCACAGCCGATCGCGCACGCCAGGTGCCAAGCATCACCAGCGAAGACATCCCTGCGTCCGGCCGCTCGGAAGGTGGGCATGGCCCCGATGATATGGCCCCGGACGGTGCGCACTGCGCAATTTCACAGGTTCGGCCCGGCCGATCAGCTATCGGACAGCCGCACATCCGCTCGTAGAACGTGTGTGGTTCGGTAACGGCTACCGGGCTACCGTAGGTGGGATATCGGATCTCGCACCGTTGCGGCCCGCCGGGAGGTTGCCTCATGAGCACTGTGTTTCCGCCGGGTCCCCGGCTGCCGCGAGTGGCGCAGACGCTGCTGCACGCGAAATGGCGGGGCTGGTTTGCCGGGGTGGCGTCGCGCCGCTACGGCGATGTCTACACGATGCGCATGATCGCACCGTATGCCGAGAATCTGGTGGTGTTCTCGCGGCCGGAGCATATCCGCGAAATCTTCGCCGGCGCCCCGGCGGATCTGCATGCCGGCGAGGGCAATCGGGTGCTGGAGCCGGTGATGGGACAGCATTCGCTGTTGCTCACCGACGAGGACGAACACGCCCGCGCCCGCCGATTGTTGATGCCGGCGTTCACCGGCTCGGCGCTGCGCGGCTATCGCGACCTGGTCGAGGCCATCGCCAAACATCACATCGACCAGTGGCAGCCGGACACCACCCTCGTGACGTTGCCACGGATGAACGAACTGACACTCGATGTGATCATGCAGGTGGTGTTCGGTATCAGCGAGCAGCGCGGACGTGCCGAGCTCGCGCCGCGGCTGCGCTATCTGGTCGATGTGGGCCCGCTGATCTTCCTGGGCTGGAAATGGCATCGACTGCAGCGTTTCGGCCCGTGGAAGCGGTTCGCCGACAACAAGGACGCGATCGACGCGCTGCTCTACGAGGAGATCGCGCGCCGGCGCGGCGAGCCGGATCCCGGCGACCGCGCCGATGTGCTGGCCCGGTTGCTCGCGGTGGGCGCGGAGGCCGGTGACGAGCCGCTCTCGGATGCCGAACTCCGCGATCAGCTGGTGACCCTGTTGCTGGCCGGGCACGAGACCACCGCGTCGGCGCTGTCGTGGGCGATGTTCGAATTGGCCGCCCACCCCGAAGTGCAGCAGCGGGCGCGGCGCGCGGCCGCCGAGGGCGACGACAAATATCTGGAAGCGGTACTGAAGGAGGCGATGCGCCGCCATCCCGTCATCGGCGGCACTTTGCGCCGGCTGACGCGCGAGACGACGATCGGCGGGTACACCCTGCCCCGCGGCACCGTCGTGCAGACCTCGATCGTGCTGGCGCATGCGAATCCCGACAATCATCCCGAACCCGAAAGTTTCCGTCCCGAACGCTTTCTCGACGGCGGCGTCGCCGCCAATACCTGGCTGCCGTTCGGTGGTGGTGTGCGCCGCTGTATCGGCGCCGGATTCTCGTTGATGGAGGGCACGGCGGTGCTGTCGGAGGTGCTGGGCCGATTCGCCCTGGCTCCGGTGCGGACACGCGAACGCGGGCGCATCCGCAACATCACCAACGTGCCCGCCCACGGTGCGCCGGTGCTGCTGCGACCACATCCGGGCACGCTCTGATCCGGCAGAACCCCGCTCGGAGAATTCCGGCGCGCTACTGCACCCGTTCCCAGCCGCGCGGCGGCCGGTGCGCCCCGAGCGACACGTCCCGGCTGCGATAGACCAGATAGGGTCGCGTCAGATAGCCGACGGGCGCGGAGAATACGTGGACGAGCCGGGAGAACGGCCAGAACGCGAACAGCGCGCAGGCCGAGAGCGCGTGCAGCTGAAAGGCCGGCGGCGCCCCGGCCATCAGCGCGGGGTGCGGGTCGAGGTAGAACAGCGACCGGAACCACGGCGACACGTCGGTGCGGTAGTTGTGCGGATCGCCGGTCGCGTTGCCGTAGACGGTGGCGGCGAGGCCGAGCGCCAGGGTCAGGCCCAGCAGCACGTACATGATCTTGTCGTTGCGGGTGGTCGCGGAGAACACCGAGCCGACGGTGCGGCGGCGGTAGATCAGGATGCCCAGCCCGGCCACCGTCGCGATGCCGGCGACCGCGCCGAGGCTGAACGACACGATGTGATAGGTGGTTTCGCTGATACCGATCGCCTCGGTCCACGACTGCGGGATCACCAGACCCAGGACGTGACCGAGGAACACGAACACGATGCCGTAGTGGAACAGCGGACTGCCCAGGCGCAGCAGCCGGTTCTCGTACAGCTGCGAGGAGCGGGTGGTCCACCCGAATTTGTCGTAGCGGTAGCGCCAGATCAGCCCTACCACGCAGATCGCCAGCGCCGCGTACGGCACCGCCACCCACAGCAGCACGTCGATCGCGCTCACGGTCATCGGCGGCCTCCGATCGGCGTCGGCATGTAGGTGGGCGGTGCGAACGGCTCGGTGCCGACCTCCTCACCGGGCGGGCCGGCGGCGATGAGCCGGGCGACGGCCTCGCTGTCGGTGCCACGCAGCGGCGGCAATGTGGCCGATACCGAATCCAGGACCCCGGCCCACGGAGATCCGTACTCGCGCAAGGCTGCTCGCATCACCTCCACACCGGCGCGATGGTCGGTCAGCACCCGCAGTCCGGCTTCCGGTTCGGTGGCGGCGAATTCGAGGACGACCGCCAGATGGTCGGGAAGTTCCGCGTCGTCGAGTTGCCACCCGGCGCGGCGGTAGAGCTGTTTGAGGCGCAGCAACGCCATTCCGCGTTTGCGGGTGTCGCCGTGGGAGAAGTAGGTGAGGTAGGGGCTGAACCGCTTGCGGTGGTCGAAGGTGTCGACGTATTCGCTGCCCAGCAGCATCAGCGGCGTGCTCGCCAGATGCGACAGCAGCGGACGCACGGGTGTGCCGACCGCGACCGGCAGCGCCGCCGTCGCCCGGGTGAGCAGTGGAAGCGAATCCAGCAGCGCCGCATCAGGATAGCCGAGCAGCAGCGACTGGATCTGCCATGCCGCACAGCGCGTCGTCGTGCGGGTCATGGGCGATGCCTCCCGCCGCGGCGCCGCGGTAACAGGCCCTCCGGCCGTCCGCGCCCGTCCCAGTTGAGCAGGTTCACCCGCGTCGGTTCCGAGGTGGGCGCGTCGGCGGTCTGGCGGTCCTGCAACATGCGGAAGTTTTCCACCGCCACCGGAGTGGGCCCGCCGGAGCTTTCGCCGAACGGTCCCCAGCCGCCCATCCCCGGACCGCCGTCGCGGTCCAGATCGCATTCGGTGGCGAGTTCCTCGAGCCCGTGCGCCTGTTCGGCATGAGCGGTCGGGACGACGTAGCGTTGCTCGTATTTGGCCAGTGCCAGCAGCCGATACATGTCGTAGAGCTGTTCCTCGGACATGTCGACGGCGGCGGCGATCTCCGGGCGCGGCGGACGGCCGAGGTTGACATCGCGCATGTAGCTGCGCATCGCCGCCATTCGCCGCAGCACCGCCTCGACCGGTGCGGTGTCGCCCGCGGTGAACAGTTGCGCCAGATAGTCGACCGGGATGCGCAGGGCCTCGATCGCGGCGAACAGATTGCCGTGGTCCTCGGCGTCGTGGCCGGTGTCGCGCAGCACATCCACGACCGGTGACAGCGGCGGGATGTACCAGACCATCGGCACGGTGCGGTATTCCGGATGCAGTGGCAGCGCGACCCGATAGGTGCGGATCAGCGCGTAGACCGGAGAGCGTTGCGCTGCCTGTACCCAGTCGCGCGGAATTCCGGCGCGTTCACACGCCGCGATCACCTGCGGATCGAACGGATCGAGAAAGGCGTCGCGTTGCGCGGCGTACAGATCGCGTTCGTCCGGGGTGGACGCGATATCGGTGACGGTGTCGGCGTCGTAGAGCAGCACGCCGATATAGCGCAGCCGTCCCACACACGTTTCCGCGCACACCGTCGGCAGGCCGACCTCGAGCCGCGGGAAGCAGAAGGTGCATTTTTCCGCCTTACCGGTGCGGTGGTTGAAATACACCTTCTTGTACGGGCATCCCGATACGCACATGCGCCAGCCGCGGCACCGGTCCTGATCGACCAGCACGATGCCGTCCTCGGCGCGCTTGTAGATCGCCCCGGACGGACACGCGGCCATACAGGCCGGGTTGAGGCAGTGTTCGCAGATGCGCGGCAGATAGAACATGAAGGTCTGCTCGAACTCGAATCTGACCTTGTCACCGACCTTGTCCAGCAGCGGGTCGGCCGCGGCCAGTTCGGGGGCGCCGCCCAGATTGTCGTCCCAGTTGGCCGACCAGGTGACGGCGGTGTCGCGGCCGGTGATCAGCGAGCGCGGCCGCGCCACCGGCGGATGCCGTTGCAGCGGAGCGGTGGTCAGCGTGTCGTAGTCGTAGGTCCAGGGTTCGTAGTAGTCCGACAGCTCGGGCAGAGTCGGATTGTCGAAGATCGTGAACAGGGTCCGCACGCGGCCGCCGCGCCGCAGCCGCAACCGGCCCTTGCGGTCGAGGACCCAGCCCCCTTTCCATCGGCTCTGATTCTCGTAGGTGCGCGGATACCCTTGTCCCGGACGGGTTTCCACGTTGTTGAACCAGACGTATTCGACTCCGGCGCGGTTGGTCCAGGTTTGTTTGCAGGTCACCGAGCAGGTGTGGCAGCCGATGCATTTGTCGAGGTTCATCACCATCGCCAGGTGCGCCATGGGCCTCATCGGTAGCTCACCTCCTGGCTGCGGCGGCGGATCACGGTCACTTCGTCGCGTTGATTGCCGGTGGGTCCGAGATAGTTGAAGGCGAACGACAATTGCGCGTAGCCGCCGATGAGATGGGTGGGTTTGATCAGCAGCCGGGTGAGCGAATTGTGGATGCCGCCGCGCTTGCCGGAGGTTTCGGCCAGGGGCACGTCGATCAGTCGGTCCTGGGCGTGATGCATGTACACCGTGCCTTCGGGCATGCGATGCGAGACGACGGCGCGGGCCACCACGACGCCGTTGCGGTTGACCGCCTCGATCCATTCGTTGTCGCGCACACCGAGTTTCGCCGCGTCGCGATCGGAGATCCAGATCGTCGGGCCGCCACGCGACAGGCTCAGCATCAACAGGTTGTCCTGATATTCGGAGTGGATGGACCATTTCGAATGCGGGGTCAGATAGCGCAGCGACAGTCCGCGCACACCGTGCTGCCCCAATCGGGGTTCGTCGAACAGGGCCGACATGTCCAGCGGCGGCCGGAAGACCGGCAATTGTTCACCGACCTCGGCCATCCAGTCGTGGTCGAGATAGAAGTGCTGGCGCCCGGTGAGGGTGTGCCACGGTTTGGCGCGTTCGACATTGACGGTGAACGGCGAGTATCGCCGCCCGCCGCTTTCGGATCCGGACCATTCCGGGGAGGTGATCACCGGCACGGGCGCGACCTGGGTGTCGGCGAAGGTGATGCGCGTACCCGCGTGTTCGGCGGCCAGATCGGCCAGCGGGGTGCCGGTGCGCTGCTCGAGGGTGCGAAAGCCCTGCACGGCGAGGCGGCCGTTGGTGGTACCCGACAGTGCCAGGATCGCCTCGCAGGCGTCGATATCGCGTTCGAGGCTGGGGCGCCCGGCGGCCGGCCCGCCGCGCACGATGCCGTTGCGCGCGGCCAGATCCGCCACTTCCCGGCTCACGTCGAAGGTGACGCCCTTGGTGGCCGCGCCGAGCCGGTCGACCAGTGGCCCGAGTGCGCCCATCTTCGCGCGGACCGCGCCGTAGTCGCGTTCGACGGCGGTCAGCCGCGGCATCGTCAGACCCGGAACCGGTTGGCAGGCACCGGTTTTCCAGTCCCGCACCGCACCGTGCGGGGTGGCCAGTTCGTCGGGGGTGTCGTGCAGCAGTGGTGTCGCGACGATATCGGTGCGCACCCCGAGGTGGCGGCGCGCCAAGCGGCTGAATTCGGCGCCGATGCTCGCGAACGCGTCCCAGTCGGTGCGGGTCTGCCACGGCGGTGCGATCGCCGGGCTGAACGAATGCACGAACGGGTGCATGTCGGTGGAGGACAGATCGTATTTCTCGTACCAGGTCGCGGCCGGCAGCACCACATCCGAGTACATGGTGGTGCTGGTCATCCGGAAATCCAGCGTCAGCAGTAGATCGAGTTTCCCCTCCGGTGCCTGCTCGTGCCACACCACCTCACGTGGCCGGGCATCCGGCGGGGCCTGCTCGGCGCGCAGCGAGGAGTCCGCGCCGAGCAGGTGACGCAGGAAGTATTCGTTGCCCTTGGCGGAGGAGCCGAGCAGATTGGATCGCCAGATCGACAGCACGCGAGGGAAATTCGCCGGGTTGTCGGGATCTTCGCAGGCGAACCGCAGCTTTCCCCTCGTCAACTGGTCGACGATATGGTCCGCGGGCGTGCGGCCCGCGCGTTCGGCCTCGTCGGCCAGGTCGAGGGGGTTGCGGTCGAAAGTCGGATACGAGGGGGTCCAGCCCATGCGCGCTGCCTGTGCGATGAGGTCGGCGGTGCTGCGCCCGGACAGGTCACCCGGACCGGTGGTCGTGGTGAGGGTGTCGGCGGCGAAGGGGTCGTAGCGGAACTGATCGGTGTGCAGGTACCAGTAGACGGTCTGGTTCATCTGCCGCGGCGGCCGGGTCCAGTCGGTGACGTTGGCCACCGTGGCCCAGCCCGTGACGGGCCGGCACTTCTCCTGGCCCACATAGTGCGCCCAGCCGCCGCCGTTTCGTCCCTGGCAGCCGGTGAGGGTGGTGAGGGCCAGGAACGTGCGATACATGGTGTCGGAGTGGAACCAGTGGTTGGTGCCGGCGCCGAGGATGATCATCGAACGGCCTCGAGTCTCTTCGGCATTGGCGGCGAATTCGCGTCCGATGCGCGCCGCGGCGGCGGCAGGCACCCCGGTGATCGCCTCCTGCCAGGCGGGCGTGCCGGGATGGGCGGCATCGGCGTAGCCGGTGGGCCACTCCCCCGGCAGGCCCTCGCGCCGCACACCGTAGCGGGCCAGCATCAGATCGAACACCGTGGTGACGAGATGGCCGCCGACCGTGCGCACGGGAACGCCGCGCCGCACGACCGCGACCGCCCCGTCGGCGGTGTCGAAGCGGGGCAGTTCCACCACCACCGCCCGGTCGCCGGCTGCCGACAGTGCCGGCTGCACATCGTCCAACTCCAGGTTCCAGCGTCCGGCGCCGTCGGCGCCGTAGCGGAACCCGAGAGATCCGTTGGGCACCACGGGTTTTCCCTGCTCATCCAGCAGGACGGTCTTGAATTCGGCATTTTCGGTGCGGGCGAATTCGTCGAGATCGGCGGCGGTGAGAAATTTGCCGGGACGGTACACGCCGTCGCTGTCGTCCAGCCGCACCAGGAACGGCAGATCGGTGAATCGGCGCACGTAGTCCTCGAAATAGGGCACCTGCCGGTCGACGAAGAATTCCCGCAGGATCACATGACCCATCGCCATCGCCAGGGCGGCGTCGGTGCCCGGATGCGGGGCGAGCCATTCGTCGGCGAACTTCACGTTGTCGGCGTAGTCGGGCGCGATCGCGATCACCTTCTGGCCGCGATAGCGGGCCTCGGTCATCCAGTGCGCATCCGGGGTGCGGGTCACCGGGACGTTCGAGCCCCACATCATGAGATAGCCGGCGTCCCACCAGTCTCCGGACTCGGGCACATCGGTCTGGTCGCCGAAGACCTGCGGGGAGGCGACGGGCAGATCGGCGTAGAAGTCGTAGAACGACAGCATCGACCCGCCGATCAGCGAGATGAACCGCGAGCCGGCCGCGAACGACACCATCGACATGGCGGGGATCGGTGAGAAGCCGGCAATCCGGTCGGGCCCAAAGGTTTTGATGGTGTGCACGTGCGCGGCGGCCACCAGTTCCACCGCCTCCTCCCAGCCGGCGCGGACCAGTCCGCCGCGGCCGCGCGCGCTCTTGTAGCGCCGGGCAGCCTCCGGATCGGAGACGATCGATTCCCAGGCGGTGACCGGATCGCCGGTGCGCGCCTTGGCTTCTCGATACATTTCGAGCAGTACACCGCGGATGTACGGGTAGCGGATGCGGGTGGGTGAATAGGTGTACCAGGAGAACGCCGCGCCGCGCGGGCAGCCGCGGGGCTCGTATTCGGGGCGGTCGGGACCGACGGACGGATAGTCGGTGGCCTGGGTCTCCCAGGTGATGATGCCGTCCTTGACATACACCTTCCACGAACAGGATCCGGTGCAGTTGACGCCGTGCGTGGAGCGCACCACCTTGTCGTGGGCCCAGCGTTCGCGGTAGAACTCGTCGGCCTGACGGCCGCCGCGCACGTATTCGGTGCGCAGATCCGCGGAGACGGTGGCGCGGGTGAAGAACCGGCGACTGCGAATCAGCGCTGCCGTCACTTCGGAATCCAGGGCCGCGCCGTTCCCGCGTGCGGTACGTGCCATCTGCCCGCCTCTCGCCCGGATCGCGGCGTCCCGCGCGATCGCCTCACACCGTCACACGAACACTGGCACCGTAATCGCTAATCATTGGCAATCGGCGTATTTCGGCGGCAACGGATACGGAGTCGAAATAGGAGGTTTCCAGCGATCAGGTAGCACCCACCGGTCGCGTCCCGTTATTTCCGTCCGGAACCGACTGGTCCGCGCGCTGCCGCACAACATCTTCCGCCGCGATCCGGCCTCGCCTCCGAACCATGCCCCGGTACTCGTCGCGGCCGATAGCGCGCACCCGGGCGCGGTGCGTGTCGGCGCGGAGTCCACAATCGGCAGTGGACCGCACTCGCCGACAGAGAGGTGATCACTCGTGAAGGTGTTCCAGATCGGCGCGGCGGGCGGCGTGGGCCGCCGCCTCGCGCAACGGCTGACGGACCGCGGTGACCAGGTCACCGGTATGCATCGCAATCCCGAACAGGCCGAGACCGTCGCGGCGACCGGGGCGACGCCGGTGTCGGGCGACCTGATCCACGACACGGTCGAGGATTTGGCGGCCAAGATCGCCGGGCACGACGCCGTGGTGTTCTCCGCGGGCGCACACGGCACCGGCCCCGACAAGACGACGGCGATCGACGGCGCCGGCCTGGAGAAGGCGGCCGCCGCCGCGGCGCAGGCGGGCGTCTCGCGCTTCGTGCTGGTGTCGGTGTTCCCCGATGCCGGCCGCGACCGTGAACCCTCCGAAGGGTTCGAGCATTACATGCGGGTGAAGAAGTCCGCGGACGTCCACCTGACCCACACCGCGCTCGACTGGCTCATCGTGCGCCCGGGCACGCTGCTCGACGATCCGGGTTCGGGCACCGTCACCGCCGGCCTGGCCATCGAATACGGGTCGGTCGCCCGCGACGATGTCGCCGCCTTCATCGACGCGGCCCTGCACGAACCGGCGCTGAACCGGGTCATCGTGGAGCTCACCGGCGGCAGCACCCCCGCCGCCGATGCGGTGGCGGAACTCGTGGCCGTGACCACTCCTCGTCGCTGACCGTGGCGCCGCCCCGGCGAAAATCATGTGACAGCCGTCGACGCCGGGCCTAGCGTTCTCGGGCATGTCGAGGATGGCGCCCGACGTCGGCGCCGGGCAGCGGCTGGGCACCGGCACGAGTTGCGCGGTGGTGTCGGCGGTGTCGTTCGCACTGTCCGGCCCCGTGGCTCGCGGCCTGATGACGGCCGGGTGGAGTTCCGCGGCGGTGGTGATCGTGCGGGTCCTCGTCGCCGCCGCGGCACTCGCGCCGATCGCGGCCATCCAGTTGCGTGGGAGCTGGAAATTGTTGCGTGTCAACGCGTTTCTGCTCATCGGGTACGGCCTGGTGGCGATCGCCGGAGTGCAGCTGGCCTATTTCACCGCCGTCGCGCATCTGGCGGTGGGGCAGGCGTTGCTGATTCAATACACCTCCCCGATCGCGGTGGTCGGCTGGCTGTGGCTGCGTCATCACCAACGGCCGGCGGTGCCGACGGTGGTCGGTGCGTTCCTCGGCCTGGCCGGGCTGGTGCTGGTGATCGATCTGCGTTCGGGTGGCGCAGCCGATCGGATCGGCATCGCGTGGGCACTGCTCGCCATGGCCTGCGGGGTCGCCTATTTCCTGCTCTCCGCGCGCGGTGACGGCACACTACCGGGAACCGTGCTGGCCGCGGGCGGACTGCTGGTGGGCGGGCTCGGGCTGCTCGCCGCGGGCGGAGCGGGCGTTCTTCCACTGGTCGCGACCGCGAATCCCGTTGTGTACCAGGATGTCACGGTGCCGTGGTGGCTGCCGCTCACGATTCTCGGCACCGTGACCGCCGCCCTCGCCTACGTCGCCGGCATCGCCGCCACCCGCCTGCTCGGCTCCCGCGCCGCGGCGTTCACGGGCCTGCTCGAAGTGGTGGCGGCCCTGATCTTCGCGTGGGCACTGCTCGGTGAGGCCCCGCACCCGATCCAGCTTCTCGGCGGGGTGCTGGTCCTCAGCGGCGTGCTCGTCGTGCGCCGCGGCGAGGCGGCCACCGCCGGTGCCGGTGCCGATCAGTCGGTGAGCCGCTGCTCGGCGTAGACGGCCATGGCGTCGCGCTGGTATTCGGCCAGGCCGGCCGCGATCCGTTCGTAGTTGGCCTTGAACCGCTCGTCGTCGACGTACATCTGGCCGAGGCAGGTGTAGGCGCTGCGGTTCGGGGTCCAGAAACGGCGGAGACCCTCGTATTGAGTGTGGATTTCGGCCTGCACCGCCGCATCCTCGACCGGTGTCCCGGCGGCCATGAACTCGGCCATCCGGATCATCGTCGCGGTCAGTTCCCGCTGCATGCGCTCGACATCCTCGGCGGTCATATCGGCGCTCGCCTGGCGGGACTGCTCGAACTGTTCGGGCCAGCGCTGCCGGGCCTCGTCGTCGTACTGCGTGTGATCGAAGCCCGCGAACAGATTTTCCGGGCGGTTGATCTGCACTGACATCTCCTTGTTCCCTTCGAGTTCGGCGATGGTGCGCGCCACGGTCTCGACCATCCGTCCCAGCCGGTCGCGTTCGGCGAGCAGCCGGGCGTACTGGCGTTTGAGCGCCGCCAGCGTGTCCGGTTCGGAGTCGACCGCCTCGGCGATCTCGGCGAGTCCGAGCCCCAGCTCGCGCAGCACGAGGATCTGCTGCAGCCGCAGCAGGCTGTGCTCGTCGTAGTAGCGATAGCCGTTGCTACCCACGTGGGCCGGGGTGAGCAGGCCGATGTCGTCGTAGTGGCGCAAGGTGCGGGCGGTGACTCCCGACATCTTCGCCACCTCCGCGATCGACCAGCTCATGGTGCTTCCCATCTGTCCTGAGGCCGGTCGCTCCGGCCTCGTCTTCGACGGTAGAAGTTGCCGTAGCGTGAAGGTCAAGCCGAATTCTCGGCGCCCGGGCGCAGCCCGAGCAGAGTTTCGGCGATGCGCCGCATCTCCCCCAGGTATCGGGCGCGCTCGTGCGGCGGATCGGCGCGGCGGTCGAGTACGCCGCGGGTCAGTGCGTAGCCGACGGTTTCGGCGACGACTCGGACCGGTGCCGCGGGAGTGATGGTTCCGGCGCGGTGTTCGCGGTCCAGGTAGCGCGTGAAGCGGCGGATGGGGCGTTCGGAGATTTCGGCGGCCAGCGCGCCGATCTCGGGGTCCAGGGTGCCGCGCTCCTCGATCAGTCCAAGCAGCGGCCCGGCGTGCAGCACCGCTTCGGCGAACGATTCGATGGTGGCGCGCAACATCTCTCGCGGATCGGAGTCGGTCAGATCGGGTTCCTGGGCGGCGAGGAATTCGTCGCGCACCCGCGCGGCGAGGGCGCGAAAGATCTCGTCCTTGGAGGCGAAGTACACATACAGCGTCGCGCGGGAGACGCCGGCCCGGCCGGTGATCGCGGCGACGGTGGTCGCCGCGTAGCCGCGTTCGATGAAGACGGCGGCTGCGGCATCGAGCAGGCCACGATGCCGGTCGGTCTCCGAGCGTTCCCGGGCGGCGCGCACTCTCCAGGCCGACGTCATACCGTCTATCCTATTGACGTTGACGTCAATGTCAATCAGACTGGCGGCATGCAGGTGGTGGTGGCGAACCGGGGTGAAGTGGCGGTCCGGGTGTTGCGTACGGCGCGAGAGCGCGGCTACGGCACGCGGGCGTTGTCGACGGTGGACGAGCCGGACGCGATGCCGGTGCGGCTGGCCGACGAGGCGGTCCGGCTCCCCGGCGCGGGAGCCGCGGCCTACCTCGACATCGACGCCGTCGTCGCGGCCGCCGGCACCGCGGGACCGGGCGCGCTGGTCCATCCGGGATACGGATTCCTCAGCGAGAGCGCCGATTTCGCCGCCGCGTGCGCGGCGGCGGATCTGGTGTTCGTCGGGCCCGCTCCGGAGGTGCTGCGGATTTTCGGTGACAAGGTCGCGGCGCGGCGCGCCGCGGAACAGGCCGGTGTCGCGGTACTGCCCGCCACCTCCGGCGCCGCCGGGCCCGAGCAGATCGAGGCGCTGCTCACCGCCCACCCCGAGGGCGTGATGATCAAGGCGACCGCCGGTGGCGGCGGCCGCGGCATGCGTGTGGTGCGCCGGCGCGAGGAGCTGGCGCAGGCCTATGCCCACTGCCGGGCCGAGGCCCGCGCGGGTTTCGGGGACGACACCGTCTACGCCGAGGCGCTGGTAGAACACGCCCGCCACATCGAGGTGCAGATCGTCGCCGACGGTTCGCGCGCGGTCGCGCTCGGCGATCGCGATTGCAGCGTGCAGCGGCGCCGCCAGAAACTGATCGAGATCGCGCCCGCGCCCGCCCTCGCGCCGGATCTGCGCGAGCGCCTGCACGCCGAGGCGGTACGACTGGCCGAAACGGTCGGCTGCCGGGGCGTGATCACCGTCGAATTCCTGGTGCGCGACGACACTGCCTGGTTTCTGGAGGTCAATCCGCGGTTGCAGGTCGAGCACACCGTCACCGAGGAGGTGACGGGCCTGGATCTGGTGGCCGTGCAGTTCGATCTCGCGCAGGGCCGCACCCTCGACGATCTCGAGCTGCCCGCCACCACCCGCGGATATGCGGTGCAGGTGCGTGTCAATGCCGAAATACTCAGCACGACAGGCGATGTCCTGCCCAGCACCGGTGTACTCACCCGGTTCACCCCGCCCACCGGATCCGGTGTGCGCGTCGACACCGCCGCCTACAGCGGTATGCGCCAGGGCGCCGGTTTCGATTCCCTGCTCGCCAAGATCATCGCGCGCGGACCGACCTTCCCGGCGGCGCTGCGGCGGGCTGCCGACGCCCTGGCCGAAACCACGATCGACGGCGTCGACACCACCGTCGCCCTGCAGCGTGCCGTCCTCGACGCCTTGCCCGGCGACACCACGGTCGACACGCTGTGGTTCGAACGCCACAGCGCCGAATTGGCCGCCCGGGCCGAGGAATCGGCTCCCCCGCCGCCGGTCGAGGCTGCGCCGGTGGCGGTGGACCGCTACGACGGCGACGAGCAGGTGTTGCGCTCACCGCTGGGTGGCACGGTGATCAGTGTCGTCGAACCGGGCACGGTGGTGGCCGCGGGCGCCGAGGTCGCCGTCGTCGAGGCGATGAAGATGCATCACGTGGTCCGCGCCGGACAGCCGTTGCGGGTGGTGCGGGTTCTGGCCGAGCCCGCGACGGTGGTGGATCCGCATGCGGCACTGCTGGTGTGGGACGACGCGGATCACGACGGCGAGGACGCCGACGTCACGGCCGTGGATCTCGACACCGAACGCGACGATCTGGCGCAGGTGCGGGCCCGCCATCGTGCCGGACTCGACGAGGCACGCCCGGAGGCGGTCGCCAAACGGCACCGGCTGGGGCGTCGGACCGCCCGCGAGAACATCGCGGACCTGGTCGACGACGACAGTTTCGTCGAATACGGGGCGTTGGCGGTGGCGGCGCAGCGGTCCCGGCGCAGCATCGAGGATCTCATCGCGAATACGCCGGCCGACGGGCTCGTCGCCGGGGTCGCGACCGTCAACGCCGCCCGATTCGGGCACGACCGCGCGCGGGCGGTGGTGATGTCCTACGACTACACGGTGCTGGCCGGCACCCAGGGCATGCGCAATCACGCCAAGACCGACCGGATGCTGGAACTGGCACGCGAACAACGACTTCCGGTGGTGTTCTTCACCGAGGGCGGCGGCGGCAGACCCGGCGACACCGATCACGCGGGCATCTCGGGACTGGACGTGACGACCTTCCGCGCGATGGCCGCACTGTCGGGTACGGTCCCGCTGATCGGCATCGTGTCCGGGCGCTGCTTCGCCGGAAACGCGGCGCTGCTCGGCATGTGCGACGTCGTCATCGCCACCCCCGACGCCAATATCGGCATGGGCGGGCCCGCGATGATCGAGGGCGGTGGACTGGGTGTCTACACACCGGAGGAGATCGGCCCCGTGCGGGTGCAGCGCCGCAACGGCGTGGTGCACATCGTCGCCGCCGACGAAGCCGAGGCGGTGGCGATCGCCCGCGATTATCTCGGCTATTTCCAAGGGACCGTGGACACGTGGGAGGAGCCGGACCCGCGCCTGGCCCGCCATGTGGTGCCCGAGGACCGGCTGCGGGCCTACGACATCCGCGCGGCCGTGGCCGCGATCGCCGACACCGGTTCGGTTCTGGAATTGCGCCGCGACTGGGGCGTGGGCGTGGTTACCGCTTTGATCCGCGTCCAGGGCAGACCCTTCGGGCTCATCGCCAACGACTGCCATCACCTCGGCGGCGCGATCGACGCCCCCGCCGCCGACAAACTCAGCGCCTTCCTGCGGCTGTGCGACGCACACGGTCTGCCCATCGTATCGCTGTGTGACACACCGGGTTTCATGGTCGGACCGGAGGCGGAAACGCATGCCACGGTCACGAAGTTCAGTCGCCTGTTCATCGACGCGGCCGCCATGTCGGTGCCGTGGGGCACCGTCATCCTGCGCAAGGGCTACGGCTTGGGCGCGCAGGCGATGGCGGCCGGCTCCTTCCGCGCCCCGCGATTCGTCGTCGCCTGGCCGACCGGGGAAATCGGCGGGATGGGTCTGGAGGGAGCGGTGCGGCTGGGTTTCGCGAAAGAACTGGCGGCGATCGAGGATCCGGTGCAGCGCAGCGCCGCGTTCGACAATCTGGTGCGCGCGGCCTACGAGAGCGGGAAGGCGCTCACCGCCGCGACGGTACTCGAACTCGATGACGTGATCGACCCGGCGCAGACGCGCCGCTGGATCGGCACCCTGCGCTGAGCGCGGGCGCCGATCCCCGTGCGGCTCAGGCGGATTTGCGGGCCAGCCCCGCGACGATCAGCTGCTCCCACACGCTGAGTTCGCGTCCACTGCCGGAATCCTCGGCGGCCGACTCGGGCCACCAGCGCGCGCACGGCTGCAGGCCGGGATCGATCAGTTCCAAATCGCCGAACAGTGCCTCGATCTCGTCGTCGTTGCGCCAGCGACCGCGGCCGAAGGCGTCGAGCACCTTGCGCTCGGTGGTGTTGGTCTCGCGGTTGTGCCCGGAACGGAAATGCGAGATGTAGACCTGGCTGCCGGCCGGAACACGGGCGGCCCAGTCGCCGACCACACCGACCGGGTTCTCGTTGTCCTCCACGAAGGCCAGCACGACCCCGAACAGCAGGCCCACCGGTTCGTCGAAGTTGATCAGCCGCTTCACATCGGCATCGCCGGCGATTTCCGAGACCTGGCACAGATCACGACCCAGCACCGCGATCCGATCGTCGACCGACAACAGCGCGCGGCCGTGGGCGACGACGAACGGATCGTTGTCGACGTAGACGATCGGCGCGTCGGGATGCTGGCGGCGCACCACGTCGTGCACGTTCTCGGTGGTGGGCAGTCCGCATCCCAGATCGATGAACTGGCGAATTCCGTTGGCGCACATGCTGCGTACGGCGCGGAGCGTGGCCGCCCGGGCGGTGATCGCCACCTGCTCGGAACCGGGCAGGAAGTCGATGAAGTAATCGGCGAGGTTCTGGTCGACGCCGTAGTTGTCGCGCCCGCCGAGGATGTAGTCGTATACCCGTGCCACGCTCGGCCTTGCTTGCCGCGCTCGCATGGCGTCGTCGTTCACTAGTCACCTCTCGATTCCCACGACGCCCGTCGCAGCCGTGGCTGATTCAGTTGTCGAGCATAGCGGTCGGCCCCCACCGAAGCCGACGATCGACTCGGTCTCGGCGTGGTTTTCGATACCTGTCGCCGGTTGATTGCGCGAATGTTCACCACATCAGCGGGGATCGGCCATTTCTGGTGCGCCAGTGCCGGATTCGCGCGCATCGACCGTCCGCGTGCCCGTACGCCGCGACAGCTCGGCATCGAGTTGCGCCTCGGCGCGTTCGGCTCGGGCCAGGGTCTGGCGGCGCGCGTCCTCGACCGCCGCCAGCCGGGCCGCGGTCTGCTGTGCGACATGTTCGGCGGCCGCGGCGGCTTCCGCGCGCACGGCGGCGATATCGTCGGCGGCGCGCTGTTGTGCCGCGGTCGCCTCCGCGCGCATCCGGTCGATGTCGCCGCGCGCGCGGACCAATTCCGCCCTGACCTCGTCCAGGGTCCGGTTACGTTCGGCGACAGCCGATTCGGCGCGCTCGATGGCGCGTTCGGCGTCGGCGGCGCGCTGCACGGCCAGGTCGCGTTCGGCGCCGGCGGCGGTGATGCGCTGGGCACTGTCGCGACGCACCTGTTCGAGTTCGGCGGTGAACGTGGTGCGCGCCAGATCGGTCTGTTCGGCGGCCTGCCGCCGCGCTTCCTCGATGTCGTGGGCACACTGTGCGCGAACCGCGCGGATCTCGGCGTCGGCCTCGGTGCGTGCGGCGAAGACGTCGTCGGCCGCCTGTTTGCTGACGCGCTGCACTTCTCGCAGTGCGTCGTCGCGTGCGGTGAGCGCCTCCGCGATGCGCGCTTCGGCGGACTCCGCGGCCGCAGCGGCATCCTCGGCCGCGGATTCCGCTGCGGCGCGGGCTTCCTCGGCCTCACGCCGCGCCTTCTCCGCCGCCACGGTCGCCACCTCGGCTTCGGCGATGCGGCGCGCGGCGTCGGCCTGCACGGCCTGGACCTGCGCCTCCGCCACCGAGGGGTCGGCCAGAGTCGACAATTCGGCCACGGCTACCGACAACGTGTTACTCAGCTGATCGGCCAGGCTCCGGAATTGAGTGAGCATCTCGTCGGCCCGCAACCGGGCGGCGGTCACCGGACCCGGTTGCGTCACAGTGACGTTGGTCTCCGGTTCCTCACCCTCCTGCTGACGGCGCTGTCGCTCCCGCCATGCCCGCCATCGGGTGTGCTCGGGGTGATCGCAATATTCCGAGGGCCGTCCCGGCGTTCCGCCGCGGGTGATGGTGCGCGTACAGCCCGGGTAGTTACAGATGCTCGACACAGAGGAATAGTAGCGTTTGTTTCGTCGTTCCCAACGGAATGAGACGAAACGAAAGAGGTTAGACACCAAATGATTCCGGCGCATCCTGACCTCCGATAAGTGAACCTTATCGGAGGTCAGACCCGCTCCCTCCGTCGAATCCGCCCTGGCTTTTACGTTTACGTTTGGTCGCAACCAACCAAACGTAACCACAACACAACTGCCGAAAAACTGTGCTCGGTGGTACGTGCGTACCAACAGGTGCGGCGCCTCATGGATTGCCGGGCTGAGGCGGAGCCCTATCTCGTCAAGCGGCGGGCCCGGCGACGAGGATGAGGTGGTGACCGATAGCGCAAGCCGTCGCCCGCGGGCGCGCGGTGGACGCCCCACGCCGTGAATGTCTTCCATCGGCGACAAGCGGACATGATCCGACCTAGTTCCCTGCGATCGTCGGTGCCGAGTCGACAACAACCCGAAAGGACCACGATGACCATCGACAACACCCCGGCGACCGCACTCGACGGCGAACGGGCCGATCTGCTCGCTCAACTCGCCGCCGCGCGCAGCGCCTTGCGCGCCACCGTCGACGGGTTGACCGACGAGCAGGCCGGCGCGCATCCCACCGTCAGCGCGCTGAGCCTGGGCGGGCTGGTCAAACACGTGGCGGCGATGGAGGACAACTGGCAGCGGTTCGTCGTGGAGGGACCCTCGGCCATGAAATACGAGCTGCCCGAGGGCGTCACCTGGGCGGACTTCACCTCCGGCACCGCGCGGGAGTTCCCGCAATGGGCCATCGACCACCGCAACACCTTCGTGATGCTGCCCGGCGAAACACTCGCCGACATCCTCGCCCGCTACGAGCGGATCGCCGCGCGCACGGAGGAGATCATCGCCGCGGTACCCGATCTCGCCGCCACGCACCCGCTCCCCGACGCGCCGTGGCACGAGGCGGGGGCGGTCCGCAGCGTGCGCCGGGTGCTGATGCATCTGATCCACGAGACCGCGCAGCATGCCGGCCACGCCGACATCATCCGCGAGTCACTGGACGGCCGGACCGCGGGCTGATCGGCCGGTCGCCGCGGTGGGCCGGGTGCTGTCGGCCCGCCGGGCGAATGGTCGGGGTGCGGACGCGTCAGGACCCGGCCGTGATGCGGGCGCGTAATCCTTCGGCGAAGCTACGCGCAGCGTGGAGGTCGGCGGCGTCGGGATGGCCCTTGCTGACCCCGCCGACGATCCGCATCGGCAGCCAGGTATCGAGCCCGCGGCAGGTGAACGTGTCGAGCACCGTGAAGCCGCGATCGGTGAGAAGTGTTGCGAGGGAACGGGTGTAGCGGCGCAGGGGCGTTTCCGGCATGCCGCTGGTGGCGTAGATGAAGGCCTTGGTACCGGACTGCGCCGGCAGCGCCCGGATCAGCTCGCGCAGACGGGGATGGAAGTTCATGGTGAAGATTCCGGACCCGAATC
Source organism: Nocardia violaceofusca NBRC 14427 (assembly GCF_963869435.1). NCBI lineage: Bacteria > Bacillati > Actinomycetota > Actinomycetes > Mycobacteriales > Nocardiaceae > Nocardia > Nocardia violaceofusca. The sequence continues at coordinate 16,663 of NZ_CAWMPM010000004.1, read as the reverse complement.
CCACGAGGTCGCAGGAGGCCAGTTCGGCGGGATCGAGTTCGTCGGGCCCGACGACCCGGGCGCCGAGCACCTCGCCCAGCGCATCGGCGATACGCCGGGTATTGCCGTGCGATACCGAGACACAGACGATGACGGCCTTCATACGGTCTCCCTTGCTCGTCCGGTTCGACCGGGATTCCCGGATCGTATCGACCGCACACTCCCTTACGATGACGCCATGGCGGAGATCACGGTGGAGCGGCGCGATACGGTCGCGGTGGTGACGGTATCGGACCCGCAGCGCCGAAACGCGTTGACACTCGGGCTGTCCGAGCAGCTGGCGGCGGCGATCGCCGCGGCGGAGGCTGATGACGGCGTGTACGCGGTGGTGATCACCGGGGCTCCCCCGGCATTCTGCGCGGGCGCCGACCTCAGCGCACTGGGCGAGGCGGCGGAGGAGGGTCTGCGGGCCATCTACGCCGGATTCCTCGCCGTGGCCGAGTGTTCGCTGCCCACCGTCGCGGCAGTGGGCGGGGCCGCGGTCGGGGCGGGACTGAATCTGGCTCTGGCCGCGGATGTGCGCCTCGCCGGGCCGCGCGCCCGCTTCGATGCGCGATTCCTGCGGCTGGGTATCCATCCGGGCGGCGGTATGACATGGATGTTGCAGCGCGCCGTCGGTGCGCAGCGGGCCGCGGCCATGACGCTGCTGGGCGAGATCCTCGATGCCGACGCGGCGCACAGTGCGGGCCTGGTGCATCGTGTCGTGCTCGGTGACCACGACGACTTGGTTGCCGCCGCAGTCGAATTGGCGGCCGGCGCGGCCGACGCGCCGCGCGAGTTGCTGATCACCACCAAACGCACCATGCGCCACACGCGCACACTGGACTCGCATGCCGAGGCCGTCGACGCGGAGATCGTGCCCCAGGTGGCATCGCTGGATTCCGCGGAATTCGCCGCCCGGCTCGCCGCGATGAAGGCGCGTATCAGCGCCCCGCAATAGTCGATGAGAATGCAATTCTCCTTGAAGTAGAATCAGATCGCTCGCGTGTGGCCCGGCCGGGACGCACCGGACCGGAGGAGATGCTGTGAGTGTCGAAAGCAGATTGTCCCCGCGCCGCCACGTGCTGCTCGAACTCGGCTTCGCCACCCGGCGCGCCGGCGACGAGGTGCACGGATCCGCGACCATCGTGCCGGAACTGCACGCGCCGGGAACCACGCATCTGCGCACCTCCATCCTCGCCACCTGGGCCGATACCGTGGCCGGACTACTGGCGTCGCTGGTGATGCATCCGCGGGTCCCGGTGACCCTGGAACTCGACGTCCACCTGTACCGGCCCGCGCCCGCCGCCGGGCAACTCGAGGCGATCGGCCGCACCGTGAAGGTGGGCCGGTCGGTCTTCGTGGCCGAGATCGACTTCGCCGTCGACGGCGAACCGCTGGCCCTGGCCGGTGCCTCGTTCATGGTCGCACCGGACCCGGACTTGCAACTTCCCCGCGCACTCAGCCTCGATATGCCGGCCGGGCGCGACCGGCTCACCACTCCCCTGGCCGAACGCCTGGGCTGCGAACGCGTGCGCCCCGGCGTGGCCGTACTCCCGCGCACCGACGAGGTGCTCAACGCCGCGGGCAGCGTGAACGGCGGTCTCATCGCCGTCGCGGCCGAGGAAGCCGTGCTGTCCCTGGCTCCGGGCGACAGCCTCGGCTTCCTCGGTCTGCGCTATCTGCAACCTGCCAAGGTGGGTCCGGTGACGGCCACCGCGACGGTGCGCGGTGGCGTCGGGCGTGTCGATCTGCGCGACACCGGCAGCGACGACCGGCTCGCCACCATCGCCACCGCCCGCACCTTCGGTGCCGCGACCTAGCTCGGGCGCGTGATCAGGCCGCGCCGAACCACGTCGGCAGATGGGCGAGCAGATCGTCCTGATCGCCGCCGACCCATGCGACATGCCCGTCCGGCCGCAGCAGCACCGCGGGCACATCCAATTCCTCGCTGACATCGACGATGTGATCGACCCGATCGGCCCATCCCGCCACCGACAGCCGGCCGGTCTGATCCAGCAGCAGTCCGCGGCCCGCGTGCATCAGCTCGTAGAGGCGCCCGTCTTTCAGCCGCACATCCCGCAGGCGCCGGCCCAGCAGTTCGTGTCCGGGACCGAAATCGTAGCGGATCGCGGTGGCGGTGATCTTCTCGGTGAGCCGCCGGTTGACCTCATCGATATCGATGAGCTCCGTGAGCAGCCGGCGCACCGCCCGCGGGCCCGGCTCGAGCGACATCAGCTCCATCTGGGCGCGCGTGTTGTCCAGCACGTCGGCGGCGACCGGGTGCCGCTCGGACTCGTAGCTGTCCAGCAGACCGGCCGGGGCCCACCCGGCGAGTTCGGCGGCCAGCTTCCATCCCAGATTGAACGCGTCCTGGATGCCGAGGTTGAGGCCCTGCCCGCCGACCGGCGGATGGATGTGCGCGGCATCCCCGGCCAGCAGTACCCGCCCGGATCGATACCGCTCGGCCAGCCGGGTCGCGTCGCCGAAACGCGACAGCCAGCGCGGTGAATGCACGCCGAAGTCGGTGCCGGCGGTGGCCACCAGCTGCCGCTTCACCTCCTCCATCGTCGGCGGCAGCGTGCGGTCCTCGGACAGTCCCTCGGCCGGCACCACGAACCGGAACGTCCCGTTGCCCGACGGCCCGACCCCGAAGCGCCGCTGTGTCTTGCGGACCTCGGTCACCACCGCGGTCACGGTCTCCAGGGGCGCGTCCAGCTCGACCTCCCCCAGCAGCGTCTCCACCCGCGACGGTTCACCGGGAAAATCGATTCCCGCGAGCTTGCGCACGGTGCTGCGCCCGCCGTCGCAGCCGACGAGATACTGTGCGCGCAGCCGGCTGCCGTCGGCCAGTTCGACGGTCACGCCGTCCGGGTCCTGGATGGCGCCGACCACCTCACAGCCGCGCCGGATGTCGACGCCGAGTTCGGCCGCATGCTCGGCGAGCAGCCGATCGGTGACGGTCTGCGGAATGCCGAGCACATAGGCGTGCGCCGAGTCCAGCTCCGGCTGCGGTGCCGTGATACCTGCGAAGAACCCGCCGACCGGGTACTTCGTGCCCAGCGCGAGAAACCGCTCCAACAGCCCGCGCTGATCCATCACTTCGATACTGCGCGCGTGCAGGCCCAGCGCGCGGACCACTTTCGTCGGCTCGGTCTCCTTCTCCAGCACGACCGGGTTCAGGCCGTGCAACCGCAACTCGCACGCCAGCATCAGACCGGTGGGTCCGGCACCGGCAACGATCACGTCAATCATGAAACCCCATTCGACACGGTGAGGGCACAGCCCACGGAACAGCCGATTTCCGCAGGTCGTGGCGTTGGCCCGACGATTGTGCAGCACACCCCGGGCCTTGCCGCAAGGCCCCCTGTGCGCTATATATTGAAGTGGGAGGGGATGTCTTTCTGTTCTCCTGCTTCCGTTTCGCCCGGCGCTTACACCGTGCGCGTCATGTACGCACTCGTCCCGGTGTCGAGATAGTCCCCGAAGGCGCCGCAGGCGACGAATCCACACCGTGCGTACAGCGTCCGTGCGGGCCGAAACGCTTCGCCCACACCGGTTTCCAGGCTCACCCGCTCCCAGCCGCGGGCGCGCGCCAGCGCGAGCAGATGCGTGACGATCGCGGTGCCGACACCGTGTCCACGCGCCGCTTCGTCGGTGTGCATGGATTTCAGTTCGCCGTGCCCGGCACCGAGATCGCGCACCGCGCCCATACCGAGTAGCACCCCGTCGCGGCGAGCGGTAACCAGGGTGAGCGCTGGATCGGCCCACGCGTCCCGGTCGAGCGCGAACACGGCGTCGGCCGGGGTATGAGCCCGCGCGAAAGCCAGATGGCGGGCGGCCAGCGCTCGCACATCGGCGCGGGCGGGATCATCGGTGGCAACTGTCACGGGCGGCACGGTCGATCATTCTTCCCGGCGCGGACGGGCGCGGCGAACGTCGTTGCCCGGTAACCTGTCTCGCGATGAGCGTCTCAGCGGATCCCGTGATCGTCGATATCGCCGTGCCGGAGGCGGTTCGCACCGAATTACGGCGGGGAGTGCGCAGCGTACTCGTCGACACGGTCGCCCTGCGGATGGTGCGGGAGCGCTTCGACACCGAGCAGGCCGGGGCGCTGGGCCGCTATCTGGAGGCCTCGCAGTCGCCGAACACGGTGCGCGCCTATCGCTCCGACTGGGTCGGGTGGTCGGCGTGGTGTGCGGCCGAGGCGCGGTGCGCACTGCCGGCGGACGCCCTCGATGTCGCGGTGTATCTGGCCGCGGCCGCCGATGCGCGAAAACCGTCCGGCGAGTGGGCATTCGGGCCGGCCACGCTGGAACGCAAGAGCGCCGCCATCGCCGCGGTTCATGCCGCCAACGGGCTACCCTCCCCGACCCGATCGGATGTGGTGCGGTTGACCCTGCGCGGCATCCGCCGCACGCGTCGCAGCGTTCCCAACCGGAAACGTCCCGTGCTGCTGCACACGCTGGCACAACTGCTGGACGGATTGCCGGCTCCGGGCTGGCCGACCGAGCCGGCCCGCCGACGCGACCGGCTGATGCTGCTCGTCGGATTCGCCGGGGCGCTGCGCCGCAGCGAACTCGCCAGACTCCGCGTCGGCGATGTGGCGGTCACCCTCGATCACCGCACCGGCGAACCCGTGCTGCTGGTGCGGCTGCCGGCGACCAAAACCGATCCGACCGGCGCCGGCGCCCAGTCGGTGGCCCTGCCGCGTGGGGCGCGACCCTCGACGTGCCCGGTGTGCGCCTTCGCCGAGTGGATCGACCTGCGCGATATCCACACCGCGGGCGGCACCGACGATCTACGGTCGTGGACCGAGCGCACCTGCGCCACCGGCGATATCCACCGCTGCCACGGCTTCACCGGTGCCACCCGCGTGGATGCGCAGGCCCCGCTGTTCCCGCCGGTCTCGCGGCACGGCGGTATCGGCGCGCAGCCGATCTCGGGACGTGCGGTGGCCGAGCTGGTGAAACGCTACGCCGCACGGGCGGGACTGGATCCGGCCCTGTTCTCCGGACATTCACTGCGCGCCGGATTCGCCACCCAGGCCGCACTCGGCGGCGCCAGCGACCGCGAGATCATGCGCCAGGGCCGGTGGTCCAACCCGCGCACCGTACACGGCTATATCCGCACCGCGAATCCCTTGGAGGACAACGCGGTAACCAAACTCGGGTTGTGAATCCGGACCTGGCTCGAAGTGCAGTGAATGCACCTCTGCGAATTGCTGCGCCGAAGGCTGACCCACAGGTCCGCCGGGACCGGCCTCCGGCCGAACGGTCCGCGACCGGAGTCTCGACGCGGTAGCCGTTGTGACATCTGTCTTGTTGTGCGAAACGGCATTACATGGCGTGCGCGCCTCGCGTCGCGCACTGCCGATGCCGTGACCTGGGATATGACGGAACCATGCGTCGATTCGCCCCGAGGGTCGCTCCGTTTCGGATTTGCGCTTTGCGTGAAGAGGCGTTTTATGCCCCCTGTGACCTGCCCATACCGTCGGATTCATGGAGTGGAACGTTCAGTCAGCCGAAGAAATCGTGGCGGCATTGCGTGCGGGCGAGGTGACCTCGGTGGAACTGACCGAGGACGCGATCGCTCGTATCGAGCGCGAGGACAAGGCGATCAACGCGATCTGTGTGCCGACCTTCGACCGTGCGCGGGCGGCCGCGCAGCGTGCCGACCGGACACGCGCCCGCGGTGAGGACCGGGCGCTGCTCGGTGTGCCGGTGACGGTCAAGGAGTCCTACGACATCGCCGGGCTGCCCACGACCTGGGGCATACCACAGCACGCGAACTACCTAGCGACCGAGGACGCGGTGCAGGTAGCGCGGCTGGAGGCCGCCGGCGCGGTGATCCTCGGTAAGACGAACGTGCCCGAGATGCTGCGAGATATCCAGAGCTTCAACGAGATCTACGGCACCACCAACAATCCGTGGGACCACGACCGAACGTCGGGTGGATCGTCCGGCGGTTCGGCGGCGGCCTTGGCGTGTGGATTCGGCGCGCTGTCCATCGGCTCCGACCTCGCCGGTTCGCTGCGCACCCCCGCGCATTTCTGCGGCGTCTACGCGCACAAGCCGACACTCGGGCTGGCGCCGACCCGCGGCATGGTCGCGCCGCCCGCACCGGCATTGCCGGTCGATCTCGATCTGGCTGTCGTCGGTCCGATGGCGCGTACCGCCCGCGACCTCACGTTGCTGCTCGATGTGATGGCCGGACCGGACCCGCTGACCCACGGCCTCGCCTATGGCGTCTCCCTGCCGCCCCCGCGCCACGATCGGCTGGCCGACTTCCGTGTGCTGGTCCTCGAGGAGCATCCACTCATTCCGACCGGATCCGCGGTGCGGGCCGGCGTGAACCGGGTCGCCGAGGCGCTCGCCGACGAGGGCGCCCGCGTCGAACGGCACAGTCCGCTGCTGCCCGATCCGGCCGAAGCGGCGACGCTCTACATGCAGCTGATGCTGTCGAATGCCGCCGCGGGTCTTCCGCTCGAGGTGTATCGAGAGCTGCAGACCCGCGCCGTAGCGTTGAGTGCCGACGACCGGAGTCTCGATGCGGCGCGGCTGCGCGGCATGGTGCTCAGCCACCGAGACTGGGTGGGGGCCAACAACGGTCGCGAACTCCATCGCCACGGCTGGCGGCAGCTGTTCGCCGAATTCGATGCCGTGGTCTGCCCTATCACGCCCACTCCCGCCTATCCGCACAACCACAACGGTGGGCTGGAGGACCGGCACATCGACATCGACGGCGTCGAGTACCCGTACTTCGACCAGCTCGTCTGGGCTGGTATGGCCACCATGCCCGGCCTGCCCGCCACCGCTGTACCGGCGGGCCGTTCCCCCGAGGGCCTGCCGGTGGGTGTCCAGCTCATCGGTCCGATGTTCGAGGACCGCACCCCGCTGCGGCTGGCCGAACTGCTGGAGGAGAAGATCGGCGGCTTCCGGGCGCCGTAGTGCGCACGAATCGTCGGCGGCGGTGCCCCACCGCCGCGGGCTCACTTCGGATCCGGGACCGGACCGGATCTCCTTTCTCGATCCGTCGGTGTCGGTGCGTCGGCGGCGAGGCCGCGCAGGTCGTCGAAGGCCCGGCAGAGATGCGCCTCCAGATTGTCCGTGGGGTCGTCGATCCAGGCGCGGACCGCGTGTTGATAGGCGGCCCAGCCGGTGCGGGCGGCCAAGTCGGCCGGGCCGGCATCGATACCCCGTTGTCGTAGCGCCTCCGCCACGGCATCGGTGAGTCCCGCGTGTTTGGCCAGCTCGCGTTCGCGCAGTGCCGGTGTCACGGCGATGACCTCCCACCGTGGATCGGAGAACGGGCGGTTGCGTTCCAAGTTCCGAGCCGACTCCCGGAACGCGCGCAGCAGGACCTCGAACGGGCGCAGTCCCCGGGGCGCTTCGACAACTGCCTGCATCAAGGTGGTGCGCAGGTCGGCTTCGCCGTCGAAGAGGACCTCGCGTTTGTCGGGGAAGTGCCGGAAGAAGGTGCGCTCGTTGACCCCGGCCAGGGCGGCGATCTCCGCGGCGGTGGTCCGGTCGAATCCTCGTTCCCGGTACAGCTCGAGGGCCGCCTGTTGCAGGCGGCGACGCACCTCTGCTCCGCTTCGTGGCATTCGCCGAGCCTACCGCGATGCGTCAGTGACTGGCATCACGTTGCGTCAGTCACTGGCGCTTCCCGTAGAGTCAGTGACTGACACTACTTAGCGTCAGTCACTGGCGTAAAAGGGAGAGTTCCATGCATGTCTTCGTCACCGGCGGCACCGGTCAGACCGGACCCGCCGTCGTCGCCGAGCTCATCGCGGCCGGTCACACCGTGACCGGCCTGGCCCGCTCGGAGGCCGCGGCCGACCGGCTGGAATCGTTGGGCGCGACACCGCATCGCGGCTGCCTGGACGACCTCGACAGTCTGCGCAGCGGCGCGGCGGCCGCCGACGGCGTCCTGCATATGGCCTACGGCGGCGACTACGCGGATCCGGATGACCTCATCCGTCGCGACTGCGCCGCGATCGAGGCGCTCGGACAGCCGCTGGCCGGCACCGGCAAGCCCCTTGTCAGCACGTCGGGCACCTTGGTGACCAGGGCCGGGCAGGTCAGCACCGAGCAGGAGGCGCCGGACCCCGATTCGGTCGCCGCCTTCCGCATCGCGGGCGAGCAGAGCTGTCTGAGTCTCGCCGGGTCGGGGGTGCGCGCCAGTGTGGTCCGACTGGCGCCGACCGTGCACGGACCCGGCGATTACGGGTTCGTTCCGGCGCTCATCGCGGCCGCGCGCAGGGCAGGCGTCTCGGCCTACATCGGCGACGGCGCCAATCGGTGGCCCGCGGTCCACCGCGCCGACGCCGCGGTCTTGTTCCGGTTGGCGCTGGAGAAGGCGCCCGCCGGCAGCGTGTTGCACGGCGTCGGCGAAAGCGCTGTCACGATCAGAAGTCTCGCGGAACAGATCGCGCACGTGCTCGGCATTCCCACCGCTTCGCTGACCCTCGAACAGGCCGCCGCGCATCTGGGGAACCCGTTCCTGGCTCGATTCTTCTCCCTCGACGTCCCGGTCTCCAGCGAACACACCCGAGCGCTGCTGGGGTGGGCACCCGAACACGCGACCTTGCTCGAGGATCTGCGGACCGGCGACTACTTCACCCCACAGGCCGCCCTCCGCGCCGAACAGGTGTGGCTGCCGCACGGCTCGCACGAGCGCAGCCACAGCTGACCCGCCTGCCCGCGCGGATCGGCCGCCGGAAATCCGTGTGCGCGCAGCCGTTCGCCCGCACTATCGTTGCCTCTCCGGTGATCGTGCCGGTGCGCTTCGAGTAGCGGCTTCGCCGCAGCGGGGCGCCAGGGTGTACGGACGGGGGTGGGCAGGTGCGAAATCTGCTGTGGGAGGTAGTGGTCGGGTCGCGGGCGCACGGCTCGGCGACCGCGGGCAGCGATACCGACTATGCCGGGATCTACGCGGAACCGACGAATGCGCTGCTGGGTTTGCATCCGCCGGCGCGAGCCGGCCGCACCGGCCGCGACGGCGACGACGCCGTCCACGTGGGTCTCGACGCGCACGATCTGGCGCCGGTGCCGGTGGACTGGGTGCGCGAGGTCATCGCGGGAGCGGGCTGAGGAGCCTGCCGCGGAAAGCGGTGGCCGGTCTCCCCTTCCGATCGTTATGGTCGTCGCATGGTGGCGCCCGATCATCTGCTCGAATTCGCCGGACTGGCGTTGGTGCTCGTCGTCGTTCCCGGGCCGAGCGTCCTGTTCGCGATCACCCGGGCGATCACGATCGGGCGGCGGGAGGCGCTGTTCACCGTGGCCGGTAACGCGGTCGGGGTCTACCTGCAGGTCGCCGCGGTGGCCTTCGGGCTCGGGACGATCGTCGCGGCGTCGGCCACCGCGTTCACCGCGGTCAAACTTCTCGGTGCGTCCTACCTGATCTATCTGGGTGTTCAGGCGATCCGCCATCGTGCCGGTCTGGCCGAGGCTTTCACCACGGAGGCGCCCGCGATCCGGCGCGGCACCGTCTCCATGCTGCGCGACGGCCTCGTCGTCGGTTTTGCCAACCCGAAGTCCGTGGTCTTCCTCGCCGCGCTGCTACCGCAATTCGTCGACCCGGATGGGTGGGTGCCGGGGCAGATGCTGGTGCTCGGCCTGTGTATTCCGTTGTTCGGGTTGATCTTCGACTCCACCTGGGCACTGACCGCCGGGGCGGCACGCGCCTGGTTCGCGCGTTCGCCACGGCGACTCGCCGCCGTCGGCGGCGCCGGCGGGCTCGTGATGATCGGACTCGGTACCAGCTTGGCGCTGACCGGCCGGAAGGACTGAGCGGATCATCGGCACACCGCCGGGTTGACAACCGGAATGAATGTTCCTGTCCGGCAGCCGGTTACAAGCTGTCGTGATCTGCCACGATCTGCGGTGGACTGAGCACCGTCAGGTCCGGCACCGCGCCGTGATAGGCCTCGATCTGCACGAGCGCCAGTTGTCCCGTACTGCCCTGGCTCAGCGTGGAGGAGGGGCGGTCGGCGGTGAGCACGTTCGGGTTGCCGTGCCGGCAGAACGACGGATCTTCCGGATCCGGGTCGTACCAGGCCCCGGTGGACAACTGCGCGATGCCCGGTGCGACCGCGTCGTCGACGACGAGCCCGGCGAGGCAGGAGCCGCGGTCGTTGTACAGGCGCACGATGTCGCCGTCGGCCACTGCCCGCGCCCGCGCTTCCGCCGGGTGCAGCCGCACCGGTTCGCGGTCGCGGATCTTCACCGACCGGCTGTGCGCGCCGACGTCGAGCTGGCTGTGCAGTTTGGTACGCGGCTGGTTGGCGACCAGCTGCAGCGGAAACCGTTGTGCCGCAGCGCCGCCCAGCCATTCGTCCGGCTCGAGCCAAACCGGGTGCCCGGGGCAGTCGGGGTAGCCGTAGCCGGCGATGGTCTCGGAGAAGATCTCGACGCGACCGGAGGGTGTCGGCAGCGGATGCGCGCCGGGGTCGGCACGAAAGTCCGCGAACACCACCTGCGGCGGGTCGGCGACGGGCAGTTCGATGCCGGAGCCGGACCAGAACCGATCAAAGTCCGGGAAGTCTCGTCCCCGTTCGCCCAGGTCGGACAACCATTGCCCGTACAGGTGCCGCAGCCAGTCGCCCGTGGTGCGTCCCTCGGTGAATTCCTTACCGGTACCGAGTCTTCCGGACAATTCGGCGAGAATGTCGTAGTCGTCGCGGGCCTGCCCGTGCGGGCGGGTGAGGGCGGGCATGGGGAACAGGATGCCGTCGTTGTCGCCGGTGCCGTAGTCGTCGCGTTCGATGGTCATGGTGGCCGGCAGCACGATATCGGCGTGGCGGGCGGTGGCGGTCCAGAACGAGTCGTGGACGACGATGGTCTCGGGCCGGTCGAACGCGCGGCGCAGGCGGGCCAGGTCCTGATGATGGTGGAAGGGGTTGCCGCCGGCCCAATACACCAGCCGGATATCGGGATAGCGCAGCTCGCGCCCGTCGTATCGGAACGCTGTGCCGGGCGCGAGCAGCATATCCGCGATGCGCGCGACGGGAATGAAACGGTCGATGGGGTTGGCGCCCTGCGGAAGTCGCGGCAGCGGCAGCGTGCGGGTGGGTTCGCCGATGCTCGCCGAGGAGCCGTAGCCGTGGCCGAAACCGCCTCCGGGCAATCCGATCTGGCCCAGCATGGCGGCCAGCACCACGCCCAGCCAGGTCGGCTGCTCTCCGTGCTGCGCTCGCTGCAGCGACCAGCTCACCGTCACGAGGGTGCGTGCCGCGGCCATCTCGTGTGCCAGCGTACGGATGCGTTCGGCCGGCACCCCGGTGATCGCGGCGGCCCACGCGGGATCCTTCACGACGCCGTCGGCGGTGCCGCGCAGATATCGCGCGAACTGTTCGTAGCCGACGGTGTGGGAATTCAGGAAGGCGGTGTCGGTCAGGCCGTCGGCGTCGAGAACCTGGGCCAGCGCGAGCATCAGGGCGGCGTCGGTGCCGGGTCGCGGGGAGATCCACTCCGCCTCCGCGATATCGGCGGTGTCGTCGCGCAGCGGGGCGACGGTGACGAACCGGCAGCCGCGCCGCCGGGCCCGCTCGATCCAGTCCCTGTTGTGGTGGCGGGAGACACCGCCCGGATTGACCGCGGCGTTCTTCGGCGAGATACCGCCGAAGGCGACCACCAGTTCGGTGTGGTCGGCGATCACCGATTTGGCGGTGAAACGTCCCAGCAGCGCGAACAGGTCTCCCACCACGTAGGGCAGCAAGACCGTGGAGGTCCCCAGGCTGTAGCTGTTGACGTGGCGCACGTAGCCACCGAGGCAGTTCAGGAACCGGTGCAGCTGGCTCTGGGCGTGGTGGAACCGTCCGGCGCTGGCCCAGCCGTAGGAGCCGCCGTAGACGGCTTCGGGGCCGAATTCGGTGTAGACGCGGCGCAATTCGCCGCTGAGCAGATCGAGGGCCCGGTCCCAGCTCACCGGGACATAGGCATCCCCGCCGCGTCCGGATGCGCCCGGCCCGTGTTCGAGCCATGATTTCCGGACGTAGGGCCGATCGATGCGGGTCGGATGATGGTGTGCCGAAGCCACATTGCCGATCAGCGGGGTGGGCTCCGGGTCGCCGGGCCAGGGCCGTACCGCGGTCAGCCGCTCACCGTCGCTGACGGCGTCGAACGCTCCCCAATGCGTCATATGCGTGACCATGGCCGCCACCCTAGCCGCGCGCACCGACAGTGTTCGACCGAATTCCGCAACATCTGGACACTCGCCCAATTGCGGGTGAGAATGACTGCGCCGCGTCCGGCCCTGCCGAAGCGGTGACCGGGGTTACCGTTGCCGGACCGTCCCCACCGGATACCGAGGAGTTCGATGCGCAATCTCAGCCGTCGCCAGGCCTTCGGTCTGCTCGCCGCCGGGACCGCCGCCGCCGTGGCCGGTCCCGCCGCCTTCGCCCGGGCCCGCCCGGCCGCACCGGCCACCGTGCCGAATCTGGGCGCCGACTTCCTGTGGGGTGTGGCCAGCGCCGGATTCCAATGCGAAGGCCATGCGCCCGACAGCAACTGGCTGCGGTACGTGGCCACGCATCCCGACTACGACCGCTACCACGATGCGGTCGATTTCTTCACCGGCTATCGTTCCGATATCGGCCTGGCCGCCGGGCTCGGCGTCGGCGTGTACCGCATCAGCGTGGAGTGGGCACGGGTGCAGCCGCGGCCGGGCGAGTGGGACGAGGCCGGATTCGCCTTCTACGACAGCGTTCTCGACACGATGGCCGCGCACGGCATCCGCCCGATGCTGACACTGGATCATTGGGTGTATCCCGGTTGGGCCGCCGACCGCGGCGGCTGGGCGCATCCCGCGATGCTCGACGACTGGCTGGCCAACGCGCGGACAGTGGTGCAGCGCTACGCCTCTCGCGATCCGCTGTGGGTGACGTTCAACGAACCGGCGTTCTACATCGTCAACGAAACCCGCAACGGCGGGCTGTCGCCGGCGGACGTCCCGGCGATGCAGCAGCGACTGATCCAGGCGCACAACACCATCTACGACGACATCCACCGGGCGCAGCCGGGCGCCATGGTGACCAGCAATCTCGCCTACATCGTCGGCACGGCGGAACCGGTGGTCAACGGCCCGATGATCGATGCCATCGCCGCGAAACTCGACTATGTCGGCATCGATTACTACTACGGTCACACCCCGCAGGACCTGGCCCGGCTGTCGCCGGAGGACCTCGACCGATTGTGGAAGATGCCGCTACAGCCCGAGGGCGTCTACTATGCGCTGGAATACTATTCGCGCCGATTCCCCGGCAAGCCGCTGTACGTGGTGGAGAACGGCATGCCGACCGAGAACGGCGCACCCCGCCCCGACGGCTACACCCGCGGCGACGACCTGCGCGACACCGTGTACTGGCTGCAGCGCGCCAAGGCCGACGGCATCGACGTGATCGGCTACGACTACTGGTCGATCACCGACAACTACGAATGGGGCAGCTACACACCGCGCTTCGGTTTGTACACCGTCGACGTGCTGGGCGACCCCGCCCTGACACGGCGCCCCACCGACGCCGTGGACGCCTATCGCGCGATCACGCGGGCCGGCGGTGTTGCCGCGGACTACCGTCCCACGCGCGGCCCGGTGGCGTGTTCGCTGGTCGATATCCCCGGCAGCTGCGCCGATCCGGTGACCGTGCCGCACTGATCTCCCCCACCGGGTATACGGGCACCGGGCGCTGGGCTAGTTTCGGAGGGGCAAATGTTGCGGTCCGGTCACGGACCGACGAACCACCCTGATGGAGGACAGCTCGTGCGCATCCTGTTGGTCGCCAGCGCATTCAACAGTCTCACCCAGCGAGTGCATGCCGAATTGCGGGAACGCGATCACGAGGTCGGAGTCGAGCTGGCTCTCGGCGACGACCTGCTCCGCGCCCGGGTCGCACGATTCCGGCCGGATCTGATTCTGGCGCCGATGCTCACCACGGCGATTCCCGAGGATGTGTGGACCGAACATCCGGTGTTCATCGTGCATCCGGGGCCGATGGGTGATCGGGGGCCGTCGTCGCTGGACTGGGCCATCACCGAGGGCGCGACCCGGTGGGGTGTGACGGTGCTGCAGGCGGTGGCGGAGATGGACGCCGGTCCCATCTGGGCGTCGGTGGGGTTCGATGTGGCGCCGTGCGGCAAGAGCGAGTTGTATCGCAACGAGGTGTCCGATGCGGCGGTCGAGGCGGTGCTGACCGCGGTGCGCCGCTTCGCATCCGGCGACTACGTGCCCGAACCGCTGGACTACGACCGCCCCGATGTCACGGGCCGGCTGCGGCCGTTCCTCACTCAGCAGGTGCGCCGCATCGACTGGGCCACCGCCGATACCGCGACCGTGATCCGCACGCTGCGCGCGGCCGATTCCCAGCCGGGTGTGCTGGACGAACTGTTCGGCCGCGAATACTTCGTCCACGGCGGTCATCACGAGGATCGGCTGCGGGGTGAGCCGGGTGCGGTGATCGCCACCCGCGACGGCGCGATCTGCCGGGCCACCGTCGACGGTGCGGTGTGGTTGCCGCAGCTGCGCCCGCGTCGCGTGTCGGGCGGACCGGTGACGTTCAAGATGCCGGCCACCGACGCACTGGGCGCCGATCTGCCCGCCGGCGTCCCCGAAGTGCCGGTCTCCCCCGCTGAGGCGGCGGTGCGCGACACCTGGTCGGAGCTGCGCTACCACGAGGACGCGGGCGTCGGATATCTCGAATTCGCCTATCCCGGTGGCGCGATGGACACCCGGCAGTGCCGGCGGCTGCTGGCCGCCTATCGCGAGGCCTGCGATCGGCCGGTGGATGTGCTGGTGCTGGGGCCGCGGCGCGACTTCTTCTCCAACGGCATCCATCTCAACGTGATCGAGGCGGCCGCCGATCCGGCCGAGGAGTCGTGGCGCAACATCAACGCGATCGATGATGTGGTGGAGGCGATTCTCACCACCACCGACAAACTGGTGATCGCGGCGCTGGCGGGCAATGCCGCCGCGGGTGGGGTGATGCTGGCCCTGGCCGCCGATCACGTGTGGTGCCGGGAATCGGTGGTGCTCAATCCGCACTACCGGCTGATGGGCCTGCACGGTTCGGAGTATTGGACCTACACGCTGCCGCAGCGGGTGGGACCGGAGGTCGCCGCGCAGCTGACCAGCCGGACCCTGCCGGTCGGCGCACGGGCCGCGGCGCGAGTGGGGTTGGTGGACAAGGTGTTCGACGGCTCCACCGAGCGATTCCGGGCACAGGTTCGCCGCGAGGCCGAAATTCTCGCGGCCGCACCGGAATTGCAGAATCTACTGCTGGCGAAGAAACAGCGCCGCGCGGCCGACGAGGCGGTGCGGCCGCTGGCGCGGTATCGGGCCGAAGAGCTCGCGCATATGCATCGCAACTTCTTCGGCGACGGCGAGTCCTATCACCGGTTGCGGCGCGAGTTCGTCGCCAACACCAAGCCGCCCGCGACTCCCACGTATCTGCTGGGCTGAGGTCCCGGCCGTCCGGTCGTGGCCGTGCGCTGCCGCGACCGGACGGGGTTCCGCCGGAACAGGTTCAGGCGGAACGGGATTCGACGACCGGGCGAGCGGCCGCCGAACGGGTGCCGAAGCGCAGGATGCCGTCTTCGAGATCGGCTTTGCGCAGCAACGCGCGGTCGCGGTAGTAGTTGTTGATGACCTTCCACGGTCCGCGGCGGCCCTGACGCGGCATCACCGCGTCGCCGCGGGCGATGTAGCCGGAGGTCAGCGCGCCGCCCATCATCGACTCGGGCGCCCGGTCGGCGTCCTCGGCTTCGGCGACGAAGCTCGAATACCCCTTGGCCTTCATGTGATTGAGCAGCCGGCAGAAGTATTCGGCGGCCAGATCGGCCTTCAATGTCCAGGAGGCGTTGGTGTAGCCGATGATCATCATGGCGTTGGGCAGCCCGCTCATCAGCGCGCCCTTGTAGGCGACCAGATCGCGGGTCGCGATCGGGGTGCCGTCGACATCGATCGCCGCGCCACCGAGCATCTGGATGTTGAGCCCGGTCGCGCTGATGATGATGTCGGCGGGCAGTTCCTCGCCGGATTCCAGGCGGATGCCGGTTTCGGTGAAGGTCGCGATGCGGTCGGTCACGATGGAGGCACGCCCGCTGCGCAGTACCTTGAACAGGTCGCCGTTGGGCACGATGCACAGCCGCTGATCCCACGGGTTGTAGCTGGGGCTGAAGTGACGCATGTCCACGTTGGGCCCGACGGCGACCCGCACGGCCTGCAGCAGCAGTTTCCGCGACAGGGCGGGGTTGCTGCGGGAGAGGGCGAAGCTGGCGCGCTGCAGGGCGATATTGCGGGCGCGGCCGGTCTTGTAGGCCAGCGCGGCGGGCAGTTTGGCCTTCTTCATGCCGACCGCTACGGGATCCTCGGCGGGCAGCGGCGCGATGTAGGTAGGCGAGCGCTGCAGCATGGTCACGTGCGCGGCGTCCTCGCTCATGGCCGGGACCAGCGTGATCGCGGTGGCGCCGCTGCCGATGACGACAACGCGTTTGCCGCGGTAGTCCAGATCCTCGGGCCAGTGCTGGGGGTGCACGATCTGCCCGCCGAAGTTCTCCTCACCGGGGAACTGCGGGCGGAAACCCTTGTCGTAGTCGTAGTAACCGGTGCAGCCGACCAGGAAGTTGCTGGTGTAGGTCTCGGTGTCGCC